>JAZQUG010000038.1:0-111797 GCA_045631225.1 Candidatus Fimenecus sp. | reverse complement strand
TCCAGGATCAGGTCTCCTGCTTCGGTATCTCCGCCGCCATCGGTGACGACACCCGCCAGGAGCAGCTGGCCGCTACCCTGGAGGCTATGTCCTACTACAGCTACAACATTGTCCGTCCCGCCTACTACGATTCCGTCCTGTCCCTGCGCTTCATGCAGGATCCCCAGTCCCGCGCCATTCTGGACACCATGTTCGAGACCATCGCCTTTGACTATGTCTACGCCACCGGTCTCGGTGACGTGAGAGGCACCATGAGAAGCTTGCTGCCCAGCAAGAATCCCGCCGTGGCATCCCGCGCCAGGGGCTGGGAAAAGACCATTAACCGCCTGCTGGAGCGAGAGAACCAATCCATCGAAAAGCTGGAGAATTGATCCATATCCCATAAGAATGGGGGCGGCAGGGCATTCTGCACAATCTGCCGCTCCCTCTCCATTTTTTTCGGCGCATTGCGTACAATATTGAAAAAATTTCAAAAAAGCCCTTGACAAATCCTTTACTTTGTGCTATAATAGGCGAGCGGTTTGAGAGAGGGCTTCTGCGAGTGTAGTTCAATGGTAGAATCCCAGCCTTCCAAGCTGGTCGTGTGGGTTCGATTCCCATCACCCGCTCCAGCGCTGATAGCTCAGTTGGATAGAGCATCTGCCTTCTAAGCAGAGGGTCGGGGGTTCGAATCCCTTTCAGCGTGCCACAGCGCATAAAGTTAATATTTTGTTTATTGGCCTTTGTGCGCTGATATATATGGTGGGTATAGCTTAGTTGGTTAAAGCGCCAGTTTGTGGCACTGGAGACCATCGGTTCGAATCCGATTATCCACCCCACTAACTTAGAACACCGTCAAGCTTTTGACGGTGTTTTGAGTATCAATAACAATTTAATATTGGGGTGTCGTCAAGCGGTAAGACACAGCACTTTGACTGCTGCATTCGTAGGTTCGAATCCTGCCACCCCAGCCAAAATAACAGTTCTGACCTTTAGGTTGGAACTGTTATTTTAATTTGAGATAGTATAAAGGATTCGAACCTGTGAAGGTCTGAGCGTTAAGAAAACAATCCAGTGGATTGTTTTTAGCGAAGAGCACAATGCGAATCCCTCATTCGCATTGTAAGTTTGTAATTCGAATCCTGCCACCCCAGCAAAAAAATTCTGAATGCGACAGCTTTCAGAATTTTTTACTTATTCCCTATTACTTCTTAACTCTTCACTAAATTTGTATTCAGGATTTTTGGGCAAGTAAAAAGTAATAGTTAATAGTGAAAAGTGCTTTTTCAATGAAATTCAGCTTATGATTAATAATAACACACAAACTGCAAACGGGACGATGACCACATCGTCCCCTACTTTTTTGCTTTTCAGTTTTATCCTAACATTACATCAAGCAGCATCATTGTTGCAAAGCCGAGGATTATACCCATTGTTGCGTAATACGGTTGTGCCTGTTTATTTTTCTGACATTCGGGTATTAATTCATGGACAGCAACAAGTATCATTGCTCCTGCTGCGAACGACAAGGCATATGGTAATATTGCTTCTACATACACAACAAGTAATGCTCCGATTACACCTGCAATGGGTTCAACAATAGCTGATGCCTGACCCATTAAGAAGCTCCTCTTTTTTGAATATCCTTCTCTTCTTAAAGGAACTGAAACGGCTGCACCTTCAGGAAAATTCTGCAAACCGATTCCAACAGCGACAGAAATTGCACCCATCAGTTTTTCGGATGTATATTCTCCATTCTGCAAAGCACCAAATGCAACACCTACTGCTAAACCCTCAGGTATATTGTGAAGTGTTATTGAAAGAATCAACATAATTATACGGTTTAAACCTTCGTTTTCATTTACATTATTTCTTGCAAGTGAAATAACTTTATCTGATGCCCATATAAACAAAGCGCCCGACAAAAAGCCTGTTGTTGCTACTAAGTATGCAGGTATATGTGACACTGTTTCTGCTCGTTCTATTGCAGGTTGAAGTAGTGACCAAAAACTTGCCGCAATCATCACACCCGAGGCAAAGCCAAGCATTGAATTCAATATTTTTTTATTAGGCGATGTAAAAAACACAACACTTGCAGCCCCAAGTGCAGTTACAAACCATGTTCCAAGTGTTGCTATCAGCGCCATTATGACAAATGTATCCATATAGCACCTCCTGTATTCATTATATTCTCTACATACATATAGGTGCAAAAAAATTAAAGACAGTATCCGAATCGGATACTGTCTTTTTCTATTTACATGTCAGTCTTTATAATACTTCTCTGTTCTTTTCAAATAATCTATAAGCATCATTGGCCAATCAGTCTGAATAAAATCCACATTTTTATCAGCAATCCAACCCCAACCGTAATCCTCCGACACCGTCAAGGCTGTATCATCACTATGACCACCTGCAAGCTGGTCTTTATGATTATAAATAATAGAATTAAACCAGACAAGTTTATTGTCATTATGCATTTTTTCAATAAATTCGTCCTGTGCAACAGGTGCATTATCCTTTGCAAAAACACATTCAACACCGACATAATTGATATTTCTTTTCATTAGTTCATTGTGAGTCGGGTGTGTATCATGAACAATGGGCATAAAAGGCAATTCGGGACAAAGCTGTTCCAATACACCAATAACTTTTTTATCCACCTTACTTTTTACAAGCACTTGGTCGGTCATACCGTGACGCTTGATTGCCTGATAGATTTTTTCAGGATTGTTCCAAAATTTATCAATATTTATAAAGCATCTGCCCTTGAACTGTTCAAGAATATCATCCAAATTAGAAATACCAAACTGGGTTTTTGTATTATCACAATTCACATAATGAAGTTTTTTAATCACACTAAATGGTAAAGTAGGTAAAAGCACTAATCTATTGAGATGAGCATACTCCATAGACGGATGAAATAAAAATAATTCTCCGTCAAGACTTCGACTAACATCAATTTCAATCATATCAGCGCCCTGTTTAAGTGCAATTTCATATGATGCCGATGTATTGCAAGGAATGTTCCCTCCCGCTACACCACGATGTGCTACAACTATGATATTTTCCTTTGCTTTTTCGTGAAATCTGCTCGGCATACTATCACCTTTTTCATTTGCTTTAAACATTATACCATCTAAAAATTACTTCTTCAAGTCTGTAGTTGATATATAAAAATCAATTTGATTATACAAATTGGAGTTTGTGGGGCTCTTTTATTTGGAAATGCAACCTTGTAGGGGACGACGACTCGGCGTCCCGTTCTCGGTTTATCAGTACACTTGGTTCGGGCTGCCGAGGTCGTCAGCCCCTACAATTCATCCAATAATTTCTGTTCGACAAATTATAATTTATTTATATAAACAACAAGGCGAAGTCAGATGACTTCGCCTACGATATTATTCAAATGTTACTTCGATATTGTTGTCGATTGATGTAACAAGGATTTTATTCATTACAGTTCCCATATTATCAATCATAAGTGTTGAAACCTTGTCTTCGATATTACGACGGATGACATTACGGAGGTCACGAGCCCCTCTTACATTACCATCCATTTTTAAAACAATTGCATATGGTGTATTATCATCATAAACGAATTCAATTCCCTTATCTTTAAGAACTGTTTTCATTTCGTCCATCATAAGAACTGCAATATTCTTATAATCATCTTCACTAAGCGGGTTGAACACAACAATTTCATCAACTCGACCGATAAATTCAGGTCTTAAGAACTCGTTAAGTGCTTTGAGAACCTTTTCTTTTGAAATTTCCTTTGAGCTCTTACCAAAGCCTAATGATGTTTCAGCTTTCTGGCTACCTGCATTTGATGTCATAATGATGATTGTATTTGCAAAGCTGACAGTTCTGCCGTGAGCATCATTTGTCTTACCTTCGTCAAGAATCTGAAGAAGAATGTTCATAACATCAGGATGTGCCTTTTCAATTTCGTCAAAAAGGATAATTGAATATGGCTTTCTGCGAACCTTTTCAGTAAGCTGACCTGCTTCATCATAGCCCACATATCCCGGAGGTGAACCAATAAGACGAGAAACTGAATGCTTCTCCATAAACTCACTCATATCAAGACGGATAAGTGTTTCCGGAGTATCAAAAAGCTCCATTGAAAGCTGTTTTACAAGCTCAGTTTTACCAACACCTGTTGGTCCTACGAAGATAAAAGATGCAGGTCGTTTTTGGATTGTCAACTGAATACGGCTACGCTTAATTGCATTTGACACAAGTGTTACAGCCTCATCCTGACCGATCACCTTTTCCATAAGTCTGTTTTCAAGACCACGAAGACGGTTCACATCACCTTCAACAACCTTGGTTGCAGGAATTCCTGTCCAAAGGTTGATTACCTTTGCCAAATCCTCTTCAGTTACATTATTATCCTTTGCTTTTTCCTGAAGTTCCGGTGCTTTTCCCTCACAAACTGCAAGTTCACCTTTAGTTCTGTATAAATCTTCATATACAGGATTAAGGTCTTCGTCCTGTTCAGGATTTGCAATCTTTTCCTCAAGTTCTTCGAGGTCCTTTTTTAGACTTGCAATCTTCTTTTCGTTGATTTCATTTTCACTGATTGCCTTATTACGAAGATTTGCGCAAGTACAAGCTTCATCAAGCAAGTCAATAGCCTTATCCGGCAAAAATCTGTCAGTAATATATCTTTCAGAAAGTGTTACTGCCTTATAAACGAGATTATCACTAATCTGTACTCTGTGGAAAAGCTCATAATAGCCTTTAATACCAATAAGCATCTGATATGTGTCCTCGATTGATGGTTCTTCAACCTTAACAGGCTGGAAACGACGTTCAAGAGCAGCATCTTTTTCAATATGTTTACGATATTCGTTGAATGTTGTTGCACCAATCACCTGAATCTCACCACGGGAAAGTGCAGGCTTTAAGATATTTGCAGCATTCATTGAACCCTCAGCATCACCTGTACCAACAAGATTATGAACCTCGTCAATAAAGAGAATTATATTGCCTTCACTCTTTACTTCCTCAACAAGGCCTTTGATTCTGCTTTCAAACTGACCACGGAACTGTGTACCGGCAACAAGTGCAGTAAGGTCAAGCAAATGGATTTCCTTATCAACAAGCTTTGCAGGAACATTACCGTCAGCAATTCGCTGTGCAAGTCCCTCTGCAATAGCTGTTTTACCCACACCCGGTTCACCGATAAGACAAGGATTGTTTTTAGTTCTTCTGCAAAGAATCTGTACTGTTCTTGCAATTTCAGTATCTCTGCCGATAATTCTATCAAGCTTACCGTCTCTTGCACGAGCAGTTAAATCAGTACAATAAAGAGATAGCATTTTTCTCTTATCATTCTTTGTGCCCTGCTTTTTCTTGCCCTTTGGTGCAGTTTTCTTATCTCCGTTAAGGTCCTTGATATTTTCTTCAGGAACATCCATCGGCATCATACCCATATTCTGCATAAACGGAAAAGTTGACGCACCACCAAGCTGAAAATCGTCACCCATACTCTCCATCATCTGTTCCATCTGTTCATTCATATCGTCAAGTTGGTCTTCTGTTATACCCATATTATCCATCATTTGCTTGATTGGACCGATATTCATTTCCATTGCACATTTGATGCACAAGCCCTCATTTGTTGTTTTGTCGCCTTCCATCTTTGTAATAAAGATTACAGCAGGTCTTTGTTTGCATTTGCTGCAAATCATATTTTTGTTCATTTCGTGTCCTCTTTTTATATGTTATTTCACTATTATTTATTGTTTTTGCGGTCTTTTAACTGTTTGATTACACTTGGGAAATAGCTGAAAAATGCAACAAATGTAAGCACAACAGCAATTATAACAAGGACAAACATTAAAGTTTCAGGAATTGCATACTGTGGGTAATACTGACTGATTGCACCGATTTCAGGGCCAAATCCCATTATTACAACCATAACTGCATAAAAAGCAAATGTTGCAAGTTTTCCCCAGATTTCAGCAGCAACAGGTCGAGTACCGATTGCGATAAGGAAAATACTTACTAAAATCATAATCAAATCCTTTATAAGGAAAAGCAAAAATACCCAGGCAAATGACTGCATAGCTTCACTCTGTGCTTCCTTAAACTTAAGGAAGAGCACAATAGCAAGTGCGAAAATTGTAAGTTTATCTGCAATTGGGTCAAGCATTTTACCCAAAGCAGAAACCTGATTAAATTTACGAGCAATTTTCCCATCAACAGCATCAGATAAGCCTGAAATAAATATTACGAAAACTGTCCACCAGATATATCCCTTGTAATAAAGAACTGCTATTACAGGAATCAGACAAATTCTTATTACTGAAATAAGATTTGGGATTGTTAAACAACCATCAAAAATTTCTTTTATGTTTTCTTTCAATGATTTATTTTGTTCACTCATAACAATTTACTCCTTTAGTAATTAGTTGTTATTTAATTTAAAAGATTTCTGTTAATGACTTGATAAATGGATTTATATTATCTAAAAGTCCTACTACATAAGAATCGTTTACTGCTGTGGAAAATTCGCTGTCTCCACCTGCAAATAATACCTTAAGAATTGTGGAAATAAAGATTATTACCATTACACCCTTACAAGCACCAAGCACACCACCGAGTGCTTTATTTACAGTGCCTAAAAGCGGAAGCTTAAAGATTTTTGATAAAAGACATGCAACCCATTTAAGTGCAAACATTAATACTGCCGAAAGCAATAAGAATGATATTGCCGTTAAAGCAGCTACAACAATAGGCTGTGCAATCTTTTCAACCAACTCAGTTGCAAGGTTTTCTGCTGAAAATGTTTCAGAAGTGATTTTTGCTTTTACCTCATCAAGTTCAATTCCCACTGATGATGCAAAGGATACCATAAATCCCGGCATAGATTCAAGTACCATTTCAGCCTGTGTCGTTGATGATGAAATATTAAGATTTTCATCAATCTCTTTTTCCACCGTTTCAACAAGTTTTTCTTCAACAATATTGTCATAAGCTGCCTGAGCTACAACAGGGCTGAACTGATATGACAACGATAGTGCAGCAATAACAGCTATAAGTTCGAGCAATGAAAGCATAAAGCCTTTTTTTGCTGCTGTAAAAACAAACGCAACAAAAATTGTCAATAAAATTACATCTAAAATAATATTCATCCTAGCACCTCTGATTTATTTTTCGTTATCACTTACAGATGAAAACTGTTCAATTTTATCCGCTGAATAAACATACGTATTTCTTCCCGAAATCATAACCTTTTCAGCATCTGTATTTATATTTGCCGAACCGCACATCTTACCTTTTTTATTGTAAATCTGTACATTTTCATCGGTAAGAACACCTGTATATTTACCATCAGTTGAAACAGACTTAATCAAACCGTCAATTTCTTGTGTGAAAAGCTCTGAACCTGATTTATTATATACTTTTATGATTTTCTGTGTTGTACTTGAATATTTTGAAAGAACAAGTACTGCTGTATTATTATCTGATATGTAAAGCTTATATGGTGTATTGACAGAAACATCAATGTTTTCCTTTACCTTCTCACCTTTTATAACCTGACATATATTGTTGCCAAATACAAAAAGGGTTTCATTCGAAAGAAACTGAACGGAGGAAACAGCACTGTCCATATACTCAAATGATGCTTTAGGTTCTGTATCATTTTTATTGAATATATAAACCTTTGAATAAACTGAACCGTTATCAACACCAAGAACTGATACGGCAAAGAGTCGTCCGTTATCAGAAACATCACAGGAAATAATGTTTTCCTTAGCACACTTCCAGACAAAAACTTCCTCTTCCTTTGTATTATATACCGTCAACATACTTTGGGCATCTTTGGCTCTTGAAGCAATTGCCACTGTACCATCCTTGCCCATAGCACCTGTAAGAATCATATAGTCGAGTTCTTTTTGGTAAAGTGTTCTTGTTTTAGACTGAACCCTGAAGCTTTTTGCACCCACATCATATATTAATGCTCTGCCGCTATTACAGCTCATTATAGGATGGTCGTATGTATGAGGAACATTTGAGATTTCCTTTGCAGTTGAGTCAAGAACCTTTACTGTATCATCATATACAAGTATTAAGTCTGAATTTGTAACACCTGCATCACTTATTTCAACACCATTCATTCTGTACGGATAACCGTCACCTGAGCCAATACCTGCAACTGCAGTTCGTATATGGTCACTGATTGTTGAAAACGTTACTCCACCAAATTGACCTGCTGCAAGAATTATAAGCAACAGAACAACAAGAATAATCGCAAGAAGCTTTAGTGTTTTTGCATTTTTAATACTTATTGTTAAAGATTTTTTCTTTCGTTTTACAGGTTTTCTAACAGGTCTTTTGTTTTTTGTTTCCACCCTATTCACCACACAATCTTATTTATAAAATACTTTGTCAAGATATAATCCACAACCTGGGGCAGTAACTCCTGCTTTTTCACGGTCAAGACTTTCTAAAATTCGGGAAATACTTCCCTTTTCTATTTTTCCTCTTTGAACATCAAGAAGAGTTCCTACAATAATTCGTACCATATTATAAAGGAATCCGTTACCACTGACACGAATCAGGACTAAATCACCATTTCTTGTAACAGTGCAATCGTAGATTTCACGGACTTTATCCTGAACCTCAGTTCCTGCACTGCAAAATGCTGAAAAATCATGAGTTCCCACAAATGATTTTGCCTGTGTATCAAGCATTTGCTCATCCAATGAGAACGGATAAAACAACGCTTTGTTTTCATAAAAAGGATTTCTGTATCTGCCGTTATATATTAAATAGACATATTCCTTGCCCTTGCAATCATATCTTGCATGAAAGTCGAAATCCACTTCCTCACATCCGTAAACTGAAATTTCAGGAGGAAGATAGAAATTAAGTGCATCAGGAATTTTTTCAGCCGATACTTTGCACTCTGTTCTGACATTACAACAGAACATATTGGCATGAACACCGGCATCAGTACGGCTACAACCTATTATATTTTCATCATTTCCGCTTAAATTTCTAAAAGCATTACATAATTCCTCTTGAACAGTCACTGCATTTGGCTGAATCTGCCATCCGTGAAATGCAGTACCATTATATCGCAAGGTTAAAAGTAAATTCCGCATTATATTCACCACAGAAAATATTAAGCACTATAACCCCTGCAACTGAAATTGCCATTACAACAAGTGACATATAATCACGCATTGAGAATTTAAGTGCATTCATTGTAGTTTTACCAACACCACCATTATAGCAACGACACGTCATTGCATTTGCCAACTCATAAGCTCGTCTTATTGAATTGAACAACAACGGAATAAACAATGGAATAAGTGCTTTTGCCCTTTTCATAATGTTGCCCTGGTCAAAACTTGCCCCACGGCTTTTCTGTGCACTCATAATCTTATCAACCTCTTCAATAAGAGTCGGAATAAACCTGAGTGCAATCGTCATTATCATTGTTACCGTATGAAAATCTATACCGATTTTCTTAAATGGTGCAAAAGTTTTATCGAGTCCGTTTGTAAGAGATGTGGGAGAAGTTGTATAAGTCAGCATTGTACTCATAACAATAAGAAGTGAAATACGAAGTGCCATAAACAAGGCTGTTAAAATACCGCCACTTGTTATTTGTATCTTCCATACATCAATAAGTACAACACCTGTTTTTACATAAGCAATCTGCAAAACTGATGTGATAATCACAACAAGTAAAATAGGTCTTAATCCCTTTACAACTGTTTTAACAGGAATTTTTGAAAGTCCGATTACAACAGCTGACAACAAAAAGTTGAAGAAAAGTGAAACAAAGTTATTTGATGCAAATACCATTATTATAAAAATAACGGTAAATAAAAGCTTTGTTCGGGGGTCAAGACGATGAATCACAGAATTGAAAGGAAAATACTGACCGATTGTTATATCTTTAATCACGAGTCACACTCCTCTCAAAAAGCTTTTTGAGTTCAGCGTAACCCTGTTCGACTGTGTAAATCTTTTCACTGACAGAATAGCCTTTTTCACGAAGTTTTATAAAAATTTCAGTAATCTGAGGTACTGAAAGTCCGATTTCACGAAGTCGCGAAGCTCTTTCAAAGACTTCATCAACAGTACCTGACATTTCTACCTCTGAACTGTTCATCACGATTACTTTTGTTGCAAATCTTGCAACATCATCCATACTATGAGATACGATTATAACAGTTTTACCTGTCTGTTCACGATAGTTTTTGATTAAACCGAGAATCTGTTCTCTACCCATCGGGTCAAGTCCACTTGTAGGCTCATCAAGAATGAGAATTTCAGGCTCCATTGAGATAACACCTGCAATAGCAACTCTTCTCTTTTCTCCGCCTGATAAGTCAAATGGTGATTTTCCTAACATTTCATCAGGAATACCAACATATTTTGCTGCATTTCTTACTCTTTCATCAATTTCAGTCTTTGAAAGCCCCATATTTGTAGGACCAAATGCAATATCCTTATAAACTGTTTCTTCAAAAAGCTGATATTCAGGATACTGAAAGCAAAGACCAACTCGAAAACGAGCATCATAAAGAGTAGATTTTGAATCGTGTATGTTTTTACCATCAAGGAAAACTTTTCCCTCAGATGGCTTCAAAAGTCCGTTAAGATGCTGAACAAGAGTACTCTTTCCTGAACCTGTATGACCGATAACGGCTACAAATTCGCCTTTTTCTATATCAATATTCACATTGTCAAGTGCGGTGATTTTAAAAGGTGTGCCCTCACCGTAGGTATATGTTAAATTTTCTGTTTTAAGGTGGGACATTTTTTACTGACCTTTCAATAAATCATCTATATTATCTACTAACTCATCAATACTCAATAAATCATTTTTTAGGTTGATTCCGTCTGCCTTAAGCATTTTTGCAAGTTGACAAGTCTGTGGCACGTCAAGACCTATACTGCGGATTTTTTCAGTATCTGCGAAGACTTCTTTTGGTGTACCGTCCATAATAAGTCTGCTGTCGTCCATTACGACAATTCTGTCGGCTTCACAAGCCTCTTCCATATAATGAGTGATAAAGACTACTGTAATTCCAAGCTCACGATTAAGTCGTTTAATAGCTTTCATTACATCTCGTCTGCCCTCAGGGTCAAGCATAGCGGTAGGCTCATCAAGAATAATACAACGAGGCTCCATAGCAATAATGCCTGCTATTGCAACACGCTGTTTCTGACCACCCGAAAGCTTATGCGGCTCATGATTTTTGTATTTATACATACCGACGATTTTAAGTGATTCATCAACTCTTCTGCGAATTTCAGAAGGCTCAATCCCAAGGTTTTCAGGACCAAAGGCCACATCTTCCTCAACGATTGTAGCAACAATCTGATTATCAGGATTCTGAAAAACAACACCAACCGTCTGTTTGATTTTTATATCATAATCTTCATTTTTTGTATCCATTCCGTCAACGAGAATTTCACCTTTTTCAGGAATCAGAAGACCGTTTGCAAGCTTTGCAAGAGTACTTTTTCCTGAACCATTATGACCGAGAACAGCCATAAAGTCGCCCTCATTGATTGTGAGTGAAAAATCCTTGACTGCAGGAGCTAAAACAACGCCTTCATCATCACTTTCATATCGGAATGTTACATTCTTAAATTCAATAATACTCATTATTTACTCCAAATCGCAGACGCACCACAAGGAAGAACAAGTCCGTTCTCAGTAGCACGAAGTCCGATTTCACTACCTGTTACCTTACCACCAAAACGCTTTTTCACAACTGCACCAAGTATGTATTCCATAACTGATGGACTAAGTCCTGTTGTATAAGAATTTATAAGCACCATAAGTGGGTCATCCGATAAGACCTGACTACAAAGCTCAACAAATCCGTAAACCTCATTTTCAAGCTTCCACACTTCACCACCTGGACCTCTGCCGTATGATGGTGGGTCCATAATGATAATATCGTACTTATTTCCACGACGGATTTCACGCTGAACAAATTTAATACAATCGTCAACAATCCATCTGACCTGTTTATCTGCGACACCTGAAGAAACTGCATTTTCCTTTGCCCAGAGTGTCATACCCTTTGATGCATCAACATGGCACACAGAAGCACCTGCTTTAAGTGCTGAAACAGTAGCACCACCTGTATATGCAAAAAGGTTGAGGACTTTTACTTCACGACCTGCATTCTTAATGATTTCTGCAGTTAAGTCCCAGTTTACAGCCTGTTCAGGGAAAAGACCGGTGTGCTTAAAGCCCATTGTTTTTATATTAAAAGTCAAATCACGATAGCCTATTGTCCAGAAATCAGGGATTTTGTTTCTGATTTCCCATTGTCCGCCACCTGTCTGTGAACGGTGGTAAACAGCATCAGCCTTTTTCCAGAGAGGATTTTTCTTTTCTGTTTTCCAGATAACCTGTGGGTCAGGACGAATTAAAGTAACATTGCCCCAACGCTCAAGTCGTTCACCACAAGAGCAATCTATAAGCTCATAATCTTTCCAATTATCGGCAACTCGCATTTTATACTAACCTTCCTCTTATAACCTGGGCAACACTTTCGCCCAATTCATTTATTTTATCTAAATCTTTACCCTCAAGCATTACCCTGACAAGAGGTTCTGTACCTGAAAGACGGACAAGAATTCTACCGTCATCACCCAATGTCTCCTCAGCCTGTCTGATTGCATTCTGAACTTCTTTATCTTTCGGGAATTGTGCTTTACCAAAGTTTGAAACATGTATATTTATAAGCACCTGCGGATAAGCTTCCATTTCACTGCTAAGTTCTTTAAGTGTTTTTCCTGTGTCTTTTACAACTGCTAAAAGCTGAATAGCAGAAAGCTGTCCGTCACCTGTTGTTGCATACTGTAAGAAAATAATGTGACCTGACTGTTCACCACCGATACTGTATTCGTTGGCACTCATATTTTCAAGAACATACCTGTCACCAACCTTGGTTTTTTCGCATTTAATTCCGTTTTCTTCACAGAACTTGAAAAATCCCATATTGCTCATAACAGTAACAACAGCAGTATCTTTTTTAAGCTTTCCAAGCTGTTTCATATGCTTTGCACAAACTGCGATACATTTGTCACCATCGACAATTTCACCTGTATGGTCAACAGCCAACATTCTGTCAGCATCACCATCAAAGGCAAAACCTAAATCACAACTATTTTCTACTACACATTTCTGTAATTGTTGCATGTGCGTCGAACCACATTTTTTATTAATATTTGTTCCGTCAGGCTCTGCATTTATAACAACAACTTCAGCACCAAGACGACTGAAAACCTCTTTTGCCGAAACGCTTGACGAACCGTTAGCACAATCAAGTGCAATTTTATATCCGTTAAAATTCAAATCAGTTACAGAAAGAAGATGTTCTATATAATCTGTAACTGCATTTTCCGACTTTTTGACACGACCGACTTCTCCACCAATTGGTGTTGGAATTTTGCGAACATTATCAAGAATAATTTCTTCAATTTCATTTTCAAGCGCATCAGGCAGCTTATAGCCATTGTTCTTAAAAATTTTAATTCCGTTATATTCACAAGGATTATGTGAAGCTGAAATCATAATACCCGCATCACAACCATATTCACGCACAAGAAATGCTACTGCAGGAGTTGGCACAACACCTGACTGCAACACATCAGCACCAACTGAACAAAGACCTGCTGTAATAGCACTTTCAAGCATTTGTGATGATGCTCTTGTGTCCATACCGATAAGCACCCTTGGTCTTTTGCCGTTAAGATTCTTACTTAGCACCATTGCTGCAGCTCTGCCAATTTGCATACCGAGTTCACAAGTAAGCTCTGTATTTGCAATGCCTCGTACTCCGTCTGTGCCGAAAAGTCTGTTCATAATAAGTCTCCTTAAAATAAAGTTGTTTGAGAATTATTATTTTTACTTTCCGTTGATTTATACCCTAAATGCTCATAAGCCAATGGTGTTACCACTCTGCCACGAGGAGTTTTCGCAAGAAAACCAATCTGCATTAAATATGGCTCATAAACATCTTCGATTGTAACTGCCTCTTCACCGATTGTAGCTGCAATAGTTTCAAGTCCCACAGGGCCACCATTGAAATTACGAATCATAGTGGTTAACATCAGTCTGTCGATATTATCAAGACCGATTTCATCAATTTCCATTCTGCCAAGTGCAATTTTTGCATTATCTTCACTGATTACGCCGTTGCTCATAACCTGTGCAAAATCACGAGCTCTTTTTAAAAGTCTGTTTGCGATTCGAGGTGTTCCACGAGAACGTGAAGCAATCTCTAACGCCCCACCGTCTTCAGCGTAAATATCAAGGATTCCTGCACTACGCTTAACAATCTGTGAAAGTTCTTCAGGAGTGTATAACTCAAGTCTTAAAATAACACCGAATCTGTCACGAAGAGGAGCGGTCAGCTGACCTGCACGGGTTGTAGCACCGACTAATGTAAATCTTGGTAAGTCAAGACGAATTGAACGAGCTGACGGACCTTTACCAATGATAATATCAAGTGCATTATCCTCCATAGCAGGATAAAGAACTTCTTCAACAGCTCGGGACAGACGATGAATTTCGTCAATGAAAAGCACATCACCATCATTAAGATTTGTAAGAAGTGCAGCCAGATCACCGGGTTTTTCAATTGCAGGTCCTGATGTTACTCTTATCTGAACTCCCATTTCATTTGCGATAATACCCGCAAGAGTAGTTTTACCAAGTCCGGGAGGGCCATAAAGCAAAACGTGGTCGAGAGTATCACCTCTGTTTTTTGCTGCTTCAATATATATTTTTAAGTTTTCCTTTGCTTTTTCCTGACCGATGTATTCATTTAGTGTTTTGGGTCTTAAGGAAATTTCAATATCGTGGTCAGTTTCTGTAAATCCGGGAGTCATTATTCTGTTTTCGTTTTCGAAATCCATTTAAATTCCTCCTTAACCAAGTGAAAGCATTTTAAGAGCTTGTTTGATGATTTCTTCAACTGAAAGTGATGAATCAATCTTACTTACCGCAACAGAAGCATCACTCTGTGAATAGCCTAACATTTCAAGTGCTGCAACTGCCTCTGCAGTATTGGAACTTGCAAGTGTTGAGCTTACAGCAGTTAAATCAACTGAAGAAGTAACATTACCCATTGTTTTACCAACTTTATCTTTCAGTTCCATACATATTCTCTGTGCAAGCTTAGGACCCACACCATTTGCTTTTGTAAGTGCCTTATGGTCACCTGCCGCAATACTTAATGCAACCTTATCAGGTGTCATTTCAGAGAGAATCGCAAGTCCCATTTTTGGTCCCACACCGTTGACTGTTATAAGCATTTTAAAGCAATCCATTTCAGTTTTATCGTAAAAGCCAAAAAGCTCCATTGCATCTTCTCTAACATTGAGATATGTATAAAGAGTGACTTTCATACCTGTTGATGCACATTTTTGTGAAGTTGTAAAGGTTGTCATACAGCGGAATGCAACACCATTCACATCAACACACACAGTATTTGCATCAAAGTCAACTACATTTCCTGTTACTGAATAAATCATAATAAAAATCCTTATTTTATATTTCTTAATCTTCCCATAAGTGAGCCACTTGCATGAGCGTGACATATAGCCATAGCAAGTGCATCGGCAGTATCATCAGGCTTCGGAACTTTTTCAAGATTTAAAATAACTCGTGTCATTTCCTGAACCTGCTTCTTTTCAGCACGACCGTAACCTACAACACTCTGCTTCACCTGTAAAGGAGTGTATTCAAAAATATCCAGACCATTTTTCTGCGCTGCAAGGTTAATTACACCTCTTGCCTGAGCAACATCAATAACTGTTTTCGCATTTGTGTTATAGAAAAGCTTTTCGATAGCCAAGGCATCAGGCTTATATTTATTGATTATATCCTGAATACCGTCATACACCGTTTCAAGTCGCTCATTAAACGGTGTTTTTGCCTCAGTTGTAACTGCACCAAAAGCGATAACCTGAAAACGATTTGCCGTATAGTCAATAACTCCCCAACCAACGATTGCATAGCCCGGGTCGATACCTAAAATCACCATGACATACTACCTCACTCTATATTCGAATAATTATACCACATTACATTATAAATGGCAAGAAAAAAGGGACTTAAAAAAGCCCCTTTTGCATATAATTTTCAGTTTGTTAACAATTATAACCACTCAACTTTTACAAGTCATATTTTATACTTTACATTTTGGTGTTCTGTGGTATAATTCACTTGTTAAATAAACTCCATAAAGGAGATGTCATTATGTCAAAACCAATTACTGCTATTATTGTTGGTGCAGGTCACAGAGCACTCACATATGCTGAGCTTGCGATTACTAATCCTGAACTTTTAAAGATTGTGGGCGTTGCTGACCCGAATCCTGTAAGACGGGAAATGTGTATGAAAAAATTCGGTTTCTCGGAGGATATGTGCTTTGAAACAGCACAGGAATTAGCAACAAAAGGCAAGCTTGCTGACACAATTATCAACGGCACTATGGACCATCAGCATCTTGAAACATCTATTCCCCTTCTTAATGTGGGTTACGATATGCTTTTAGAAAAGCCATTCGCTCCTAATGAGGAGGAAATGAGAGAAATCGTAGCTTGTGCAAAAGAAAACAACTCAAAGGTTATGATTTGTCACGTACTTCGTTACACTCCGTTTTATTATGGAATCAAAGAACGAGTTGTAAGTGGTGAAATCGGTGATATTATCAATATACAAACACTTGAACACGTAAGTTATCATCACCTTTCAACATCATATGTTCGTGGAAAATGGGCAAATAGTGACGAGTGTCACACATCAATGTTACTTGCAAAATGCTGTCATGACATTGACATTATGATGTGGATTATGAGTGAAACAAAGCCTGTTTCAATTTCAAGCTATGGTGGCAAGTATCAGTTCAAGCCCGAAAACGCACCTGAAAATGCCGGTACTCGTTGTCTTATTGACTGTCCTCTTGTTGAGGATTGCAGATACTCTGCAAAACGACTTTACATTGACCAGCCTGAAAGATGGGCATTCTACATCTGGGACAAGCTTGAGCATATTGAAAACCCGACAATTGAAGATAAAATCAACCTTCTTAAGGGTGATTCACCTTACGGAAAATGTATTTATAAGAGCAACAACAATGTTGTTGACCATCAGTCTGTGCTTGTGAATTTCGCAAGCGGGGCAACAGGCACTCACAATATGGTCGGTGGCTCTTCAACACCTCTCAGAAGAATTCACATTGTGGGTACAAAAGGTGAAATTTACGGTAATTTTGAAGAGTCAAAATTCTATGTTTCAAAAATTCATCCAACCACTACTGATGAAAGAGTAGTTGAAGAAATTGACCTTAATGTAACCGGTGATATGGTTGGTGCATATGGCGGACACGGTGGTGGCGACGAAAGACTTGCAGCTGACTTTGTGTCATTTGTACGAGGTGAAAAACCAAGTCTTGCCTGCACTTCAATTTTCGATTCCGTTGCAGGTCATTTGTGTGTTTATCTTGCAGATAAATCAAGAGAAAACAACGGTATGCCACAGGAAGTAATATTATAAAATTACATATAATATAAAGAAAGCAGAACTGAAAAAATCAGTTCTGCTTTTTCTTTTAATCAAACAAGATTATTTAATTAAACAACATATTTCCTGACAAGTCATAATATGCAGACCCATTTGTTACAATTCCATCGCTACATTTAACAATTGAACTTTCAAGTGAGTAACCACTCATTGGAATTGTAAATCTAACTTCTCCATTTCTGTCAATATATGTAATATTATTATCACCTAAATCCAAAGCTAACAAGCCTTCACTATAGCTTCCTGCTGCATCTTCTACCTCAATCGGGTCAAATATATAATTTCCCTTTTCATCGATAGCAACAACAAATTTCACGCCATCAGGATTAGCTATCATAAGAACAGCACAACCATCAACAAAAGAAGAAACTGATAGAACATTATATTTTGATAAGTCTATTTTCATTTCGAAATTTTCGTCATAATAACCATATCTGTCTTCTAAAACACTGCTTGTATCACAGTAAAAATATCCGTTTTTACTATAACAGCTAAAATCATCAAAGCTACATTCTTTAACTACAGGTGTAATTTCAAAATCAGTATTTATTAAATACATATCCTTGATAGATGAATACAATGGCGGTGTAGTTGAAATTAAGGCTTTTCCGTTAACGAATTCTCCTGAAATAGTTCTGTATTCTAACCAGTCAGGCTCAAAGCCGTATTCTCTCATATCAAAAGTTTCACCTGTATTTATATTAAATAAAACAGCGTTTGTAAAATTACGACTATGTGAGCTTGATAAGTCATATTCACCCTGAACACAGAAAACACCGTCACCCCAATAGCTTGCTGTGATAATTGTTTCATTAGTGCTTATTGAAATTCCGCTTTCTCGCAAGCTTGTTACAAAGTCTCCTGAGGTATTAACTGCACCAAGCTGAATGGAAGTGCCGTCAACCGAATTCACCTTTTTCATAACTAAAATAATATTATCCTCTGTCACTCCGAGCATATCAGTAAAGCTTTCGTTAGGAGCAGACAACACAACCTCAAGATTTTTATTAACCAATTTAGACTCCTGGTTTTTATAATAGAGGTCCGCATTGTTTAAAAGTGCAAGTCCATCATTAAAATAGCCTAAATCTAATTTTGTGATTGACTCATCCTGTGTCTGACCAACTATATTCCCCTTTTTATCAATAACATACAATGTTCTGCATTCATATTCATCTATTGTGCAAAATGCATATCCGTCTGAAAACGGTTCACACTCTACATCATATGAATAGAAAATATCACTCATATTATTTTCCGAATCTTCATATTCATATGAGTCATATATGTAGTCATCCATTGACACATATGATGTTTTGTCGATAATTACAAATATTGTAATGCCTACGATAAGAATTGCTAAAACTATTGCAATGATTTTTTTGATATTTTTCATAGTAAAATCTCCTTAATTTTTTATACAAATAATGTTGTCTATTTAAACTTTTTATAAAATTTGCTATTTTAATACAACCTCAATCTCCCCTTCTTTCCTGTATTTTTTCATATAAATTTAAATTTTAACACCCTTTATTCTGTAGTTTTCAAATTGAAATAGTCAGGTGTTTTCTTTGTTGTAATCTCATTATACCTCACTAATTTTTTTGTTTTGTAATCCTTATTTTACATAAAAAAACAGAACTGATTTTTTCAGTTCTGCTTTTTGTTTTGCCTATATCTTATTTAAGATATTTGCCGTATTTAATTTGATTTTTAACATAGCCGATTAAAAGGAGAATAAGGAGAGGAATGAATAAGAGGATTACAAGAAGCACTGTAATCAATATAATCGGCAATCCCTTTTTACTATCTTTAACTGTATCAGGCTTCTTTGGTGGTTCAGGTTTAGGACCAACCTCGTCACCTTCATATACAGGCATAATCTGCATTATAGCATCGTATGAAGGAATACCTGAATTGTAAAGTAAAGGTTCAACAATTCCTCTTACAGAGTTAGAAACCTTAACTAGTTTCTTGAGTGGGATATGTAACACCTTTATGATTGAGTCAATAATATTAATAAGACCGATTGCAATTTTATATTCATTGTCATCGGGTGTGTAAAGACTCTTTCCGCCATAAAGATTAAGAACTAAATCAACGATAAAATCAACAACACTCTTGTCCTTAATATCAGCATAATCAGACTTTTTAAGCCCTGTTTCAGCTCTTGTCCAATTACCAACCGTACCGATTTTAAGCTTGTTAAGGAATTTGAATACAGGCTTTAAAATCCAACCGATTTTATAGCTGACATTCTTTCTGATACTGATAGCAGTAGCCATATCAGCAAACTTGTCAATATCATCACCGGCAGCCTTAATAACATCTCTTATCATACCAATCATATGGTCAGCAAGGTATGTCTGCAAATCCTTGCCATGAGTATTGAATTTAACAGGCTCAGTAATGTTGTCGGTTGTAGTAGTAACAACCTTGTTATCAGCATCAAACACAACCGTTCTTATTGTAGCAGGATAGCCTACTGTTGATGCAGTTGAAATGTCATAAAAATAGTTTCCTTTAGGGCTTACATGCTTATCAATATCGTGAACATGAGTATGACCTGTGAGCATAAACTGAACACCTAAATCAGCAAGCTGTTCACGACGGATTTCATAGTCACCCATCATATCACCTTTACCGATAATTTCGTACATAGGTGACGGAGCAATAAGCGGATGATGAGTCATAGCAACGATAAACTGGTCATTTGCCTTTGCATCAGCAATCTGCTCCTTAATCCACTCGAAAAGCTCGTCCGAAAAACCACTCTTACCACTTAAGTTTGAGTCGTCATTAAGAGCAAAGAGTCTGTAACCATCCTGAAGCTGGATAATATATGACATACTCTGTCTGTGAACTGCAATAGCTTCGTCAGGACCAAATTCCTTATACATATCATAAAGTTCTTCACGCTTTGCAGCAGGAGTCGGGACTCTCTCATCCCCTACATATTTGTGATGTGTACCATCACCCTTGTAGTCGTGAGTAGCAGTAAGAACATAAACTCTTTTGCCTTTAGATTTCAGGTCACGAAGCATTTCAATAAACTCGTGATGAGAATCAAGGTCACCATTACTTGTTGTATCACCTGAAAGAAGAACAATGTCAGTTCTTGTATCCTTAACTATCTGAGAAAATGCAGCTTCAAGCATTTCACGAGCTTCTGCCAATAAAACGCCACTTTTGTTGTTAGCAATTTCGTAAGCAGCACCTGACGTGCCAAGTTTTTTTGAATAATAGTGTGTATCGGTAATAACCGTTACGGTAAGGGGAGCTCTCATAAAATACCTCTTATCTTACTTTGTTATCAATTTCTTCTTTAAGCATAGCAACGAAATCATCAAATACAAATGAACCGATGTCACCTTGGCCACGCTTACTTACTGATACTGTACCGTCTTCAACTTCCTTGTCACCAACAATAATCCAATATGGAAGCTTCTGAAGTCTTGATTCACGGATTTTGTAGCCTGTCTTTTCACTTCTGTCGTCAACAGTAACACGCATACCCATTTTTTCAAGTTCTCTCTTGATTTCAAATGAACGGTCGTGATGACGGTCAGCAATAGGAAGAATTCTTACCTGTTCAGGAGCAAGCCAGAGTGGGAATGCACCTGCATATTTTTCAATAAGAAGAGCAAGTGTACGTTCGTAACAACCGATTGATGTTCTGTGAATGATGTATGGATTTTTCTTTGAACCGTCTTTGTCTGTGTATTCCATACCGAATTTTTCAGCAAGAAGCTGGTCAACCTGAATTGTAATAAGAGTATCTTCTTTACCGAATACATTTTTAATCTGAATATCAAGCTTAGGGCCATAGAAAGCAGCTTCACCAACACCAACCTTGTATTCGATTCCAAGATGGTCAAGGATTTTACCCATAATTCCTTGTGCTTCGTCCCACTGTTCAACAGTACCAATATACTTTTCTTTATCTTCAGGGTCCCACTGTGAGAAACGATATGAAACATCTTCATAAAGACCAAGAGTCTTAAGCATATAAATAGCAAGTTCAAGACAGCCTTTGAATTCTTCTTCAAGCTGTTCAGGAGTACACATTAAGTGACCCTCTGAAATAGTGAACTGACGAACACGGATAAGACCGTGCATTTCACCTGATGCCTCGTTACGGAAAAGAGTTGATGTTTCGTTATATCTTAATGGTAAATCTCTGTATGAACGAGGACGGTTAAGATATGCCTGATACTGGAATGGACAAGTCATAGGACGAAGCGCAAAGATTTCTTCATTGTTTGCTTCAGCCTGGTCAGCATCACCAAGAACGAACATACCGTCACGATAGTGGTCCCAGTGACCTGAAACCTTATAAAGGTCACTCTTTGCCATAAATGGAGTCTTTGTAAGTAACCAACCACGCTTCTGTTCTTCGTCTTCAACGAATCTCTGAAGCAACTGAATAATTCTTGCACCCTTAGGAAGCATAATCGGAAGGCCCTGACCGATAAGTTCACTTGTTGTGAAAAGCTCAAGCTCACGACCAAGCTTGTTGTGGTCACGCTTTCTTGCTTCTTCAAGCTGTGCTAAGTGTTCATCAAGTGCAGCTTGTTTTGGGAATGCAGTTGCGTAAATTCTCTGGAGCATCTTGTTCTTTTCGTTACCTCTCCAGTAAGCACCTGTGCAAGCTGTAAGCTTAAATGCTTTAACAGCACCTGTTGACATAAGGTGAGGACCTGCACAAAGCTCTGTAAAATCACCCTGCTTATAGAATGAAATAGGCTCACCCTTGTCAGCGTGCTCGTTGATAAGCTCAACCTTGTAAATTTCACCTTTTTCTTCCATCATAGTCAGAGCTTCAGCAGGAGGTAACTCGAATTTTTCAAGAGGTAAATCCTCTTTAACGATTCTCTTCATTTCTGCTTCGATTTTTTCAAGAATTTCAGGAGTAAATGAAACCTCTGAATCAAAGTCGTAATAGAAACCATTGTCAACTGATGGGCCAATTGCAAGTTTTGTTTCAGGATAAAGACGTTTAACAGCCTGTGCCATAATGTGAGATGCAGTATGCCAAAATGTCTTTTTACCTTCAATTTCATCAAAAGTTACGATTTCAAGAGCGCAGTCTTCATTGACTGCAGTTCTTAAATCACAGTAATTTCCATTGATTTTACCACCACAAGCAGATTTGTATAAACCCATACCGATAGATTTAGCAATCTCTGCAACAGTAGTACCAGCTTCGTATTCTTTAATAACGTCGCCTTTAAGTGTTACCTTAATCATAGTAATATATCTCCTTTACATTAAATACATAAAAAAAGCATTTCATCCCATATAAAACAGGATGAAATGCTATAAATACAACATTCCACGGTTCCACCCGTATTGCAAAACAACAGAATTGTTCTGCCACTCAAATAACTTTAACGCAGTTAATACGATTGGCTTAACCGATAAAATCGTTTTCACCAATGCTCGAAAGTGGTCTCAGGATACTGAACTGATTTCTCACACCAACCGAAATCTCTCTGCAAATTCTTGGTTATCCGTCGTTCTTTCTCAACGCTTTCAAATATCATATATATTTTATACTGATTTTAATACAATGTCAACACCTAATTTCGTGTTGCTCTATCGTTTTACACCCCAGATGCATTGATTATTCTCGCCGACTGCACTGAAAACAAGCTTTTCAGTTTTCTCCTTGCTTTCATCATATTGTTTACAGAAAATACCTTTGTATTCCACATTATCAATGGTAAATGTCACATAATAGGTTCCTTGTGTGATTTTCCAGTTTCCTGTAACATCTTTGTATGAAACTGCAGTATTTTCTTTTGCACTTTCATACACTTTAAGTCCTGAAACAGTACCGTCAGCATTCAAAGTAATGTTTTGAGTAGGTGCAATAATATTATTAACATCTTCCCAATTACTGCAACTATTACTGATGCTACCGTGATTAATAAACTCATATTCACCGCAGATTTCATTCAGTGAATATTCCTTGTTTTCTATCACTTCACCGTAGTATTCAAACGGTAAAACAACAGTCCAGTTATTTTCAGTTCTTGCCATCTGATGAACTCTTGTTTCATATCCGTCGTGACCCACATTGAGTCGTGTGTGATAAACCTGAAACATTTTTCCGTCATCAGTTGTAAGGCATGACGAATGACCACTTGAAAGATATGCAATATCAAGACAGTCGAATTTATAACTGCCAAAAAGTTTTGTACCTGTATTTTCCCAATCAAGAGCTGTATTACCCATAGCATCAATAAATGGTCCGTCAGGATTTTCACTTCTGTATTCTCTTATGTTGTATCCTCCGAGGGCATTAAGTCCGTGATAAGAAATGAATAAATAATAGTATCCGCTTGTTTTATCATACTCAATGTAAGCACCTTCACCTGATAAATCATTCGCAAAGGTTGTTGCCACTATTTTTTTACCAAAATATATGTCATAGCCCTCGTGATTTCTCATATATTCGTAGTCAGGCAAGCCTGTCTCTTCAATAAGCGGCATTATGTATGTGCCACCAAAGTATGAACCGTAAGCCATCCACAATCTGCCGTCTGCATCATAGAAAAGAGCAGGGTCAATACAGTTAGGATAAACCGCGTGGTCATAATCACCATCACTATTGAACCAAGGTGCATTTTTTATATCATCAGCTGTTAATGAACCGTTTTCGAACAATTCTGAAATATTTGTGAAAGAGTAGTGTAATGAGTTTACTCTTGAATAAAATTTTCCGTCATTTACCTTGTTGTTAAAGCCTGAATAAACGATACAGTTTTCAAAATCATATGGACCTTCCATATTGTCACTTGTTGCAAACCATATAACAGAACCGGGAGTTCCCCACACAGAGCTTGATGCATAATAACAGTATTTACCCATTTTTTCATTGTAAATAACATCAGCAGCCCATATGTTTGTCTGCCAATCAGCCTCATTATAATTATTCACCTGCTGATATGCATCAGTCCAGCCCAAAGGTTCACCGAGAGCTTCTCTTAATGTGCTGTTTTCAGGTACAAGCATTCTGTTGTTATCGTTAATACCACAAGCAAAGCTTGTCCAGTTAATTAAGTCCGTACTTTTTGCTGCACATCCGTGAGTGCCGAAGATGTAGTATGTACCGTCTTTATCCTGAACAATTGACGGGTCGTGAATACTTACTCTTCCGTTACCAACTTCACAAGAACCTGAGCCCATAATTTCATACTCCTTTGCAGTTATTTTTTCAGCATCAGGAATGCCAAAAAGTGACGAGAAAAAGAAAACAATCGCAACCGCAGATGTAATAATTCTATTAATGATTAATGTCATAAAATGACTCCTTATATTTTTTTAAAATAATTATATCGTATCTCTCAAATTACTTCAATATAAATCAGTAGTTTAATTATAACAAAAAAAGATTTGTTTTACTTTTTTTAAATATGTGGTATTATTTAGTTGGAGTTATATTCAGATAAGGAGTGTATGGAAAATGCTTGAAAACAAGATTCATATAGCTTACGGATTTCATGTAAACTGTTATCACTCATATCGTGGTGACACAAACGATAATTTAGGATTTGGTTCAGATATCAGAATAATCAGAAAAATTCTTGATACACTTACAGAATTCAATGAACAAGGCATTCCTGTAAAAGGTACCTGGGATACTGAAAATTTCTTTTCATTACAAAAGATTCTCCCTCAATATGCACCTGATATAATCGAAAAGATGAAAGAAAGAGTAGATAAATTCGGTGACGAAAACATTATAATGGGTTACAACAATGGTGCTTTATCTGCTATGACAGAAGATGAATTTTGTGAAAGCATTAATCTTGCCATCACCAATGAAGACGGCAGCGGGCTCCAGGACATTTTCGGTACTTGCGAAAAGCTTGTTCGTCCACAGGAAGTGATGTTCACACCATCACAAGTGTCTTTGTACAACAAATTGGGAATTAAGGCTCTTTGTCTTTATTACAGTTGTGTGCCTTTTGATGCATTCAGGACTATTGTTCCGAAGCTTTCTGATGAAGAAGCTTTTAATCCTGTTACATACACATACAACGGTGAAAGTATGACTATTATCCCGACATACTCAAACTCTGACGTTTGTGATGCAGGATGTCTTCGTGCATGGGTTAAAGACCTTCGAAAAAAGCAGGAGTCAGGTGAAATTAACAACGATTTACTCCTTTTCATCAATATGGATGCTGATGCTATCTTCTGGGAAACAATTGACCTTGGTAAATTCACAGGAAAGGTTGCTAATACAGACGGTATTCACGGTCTTGTAAAAGAAGTTGCCGATTTACCTTATGTTGTTTTTGACACACCCGGTAATTATATAAAGACACACAAGCCAATCGGCCATGTTCAATTTACTCACGATACTGCTGACGGTAACTTCACAGGCTATGCTTCCTGGTCAGAAAAACCATTTAACAGAAAAATATGGACCCGAATTGAACGGGCAAGAGCGATGTCAAAGGTCACAAGTGAACGTGATATGCTTTCTCCGTCTTTTAAAAACCGAGTTCTTTTATTATCAACAACACATTTCGGACTTGCGACGCCTGTACTTAACATTCAAAGAGAAAAAACTGCACTTGAATTAAGTGATAATGTTATAAACGATGAAATCAGCGCAATGCCTGAAACTGAAAACATCACTATTCATAACATAACGAATTCATTATTACAATGTGTTCAGATTGAAATTAAAAAAGATATTAACGATATCTCTTGTTTAACTGTTGAAGCAGACGGACTTGTGTCCTTTGTTGCTGTATCGACTGATGACAAGAATAAATCTGCATATTTAATGATGAAATTCAAAAAGTTAAGTGATAAATATGAACTGAAAATCGGTTTTGACGGCAAGAAAGAAAAAATTCCGTTTAAAAATCTTCTTGAAACAGACCGAATGTCACTTATGTTTTCGCCAAACGGCAATATTGCCTTTGCACAAGTTGATGGTAAGAAAATTGGTGATTACGATTTCTTGCAATCATATATTACATATGACAAAAAGAAATATGACTTTAAAAACACAAGCGTATCTGCTTTATCAATAGCCGGTAATGGTGAAGGTGTCAGAGTTCAGGGTGAAATACATTTACCAAAAGAAATTTCATCAGGTAAATATACTTTTGATTTCTTTAAAACTTCATTTTCAGATGCGATTTTCGTTCGCACTACTGTTGAATATCCTTATACTGCTGAAACAACATCAATTTCAACTGAAAATTCTGCACTTGGCAGATACAGTGATATGAGTTGGAAAGAGACTGTTCCTTTCCAGATTACACCAAATCTTAAAGGTGACATTTCGGTTATTAAACGTAACTTTATGGATGATGTTTCCTCTTTCAGGACACAATCTTTCCCTGAATGTGATGATAAAAACGACCACATTGATTCGTTCAACCATCAGCTAACAGGTGGTTTTGTGGGACTTTATGATGAAAACTGCGGAATTATCGTCGCAAACGCACGACAGGTACTTTCTTCTATGGCTCATTGTCCGATGCGTCTTGAAAAAGACAAAACTGTAAGAATGAATCCATTCGGCACTTATTACGGTAATCAAAGACATCATCACGGCAGAGCCCGTGACCAGATTCTTGACACCTATACTCTTGTTGCGGCTCAAGGCAAGAGCATCGCACCATCATACAACGGAAGTCAGGAAACTGCAATTTTCGGATTATATCCAATGTCAGGAAACAATCTTTCTGATAACGAAAAGAATGAAATTTGTGCTTTTGCTGATGGTGCATTGATTACCGCTGATAAAAACGAAATTATTGGAGCATTTACAAATGATAATATCACACTACACGAAAGTAATGCTGACGGAATTGACGAAAAAGACTTAAAAAATCCTGTACTTACAGGTCTTTCAGGCAATCTTGGCAAATACATAACAAACGGTGCGAGAGCTATTACACATATCATCAAAGCTCAGATTAAAGCAAATAGTTCTTCATAATATTCAAGCAAATCAAAATAAGAAAACATAATTAATAAAACGGTAGAGAAGGTCTCTGCCGTTT
The DNA here is from genome assembly GCA_045631225.1 of Candidatus Fimenecus sp. Classification (GTDB taxonomy): domain Bacteria; phylum Bacillota; class Clostridia; order Oscillospirales; family Acutalibacteraceae; genus Fimenecus. Next base: position 84,185 of record JAZQUG010000038.1, on the reverse strand, counting down.
TGTTATTTTATCTATGAAAAAGGCAGGGTTTTGACACCCTGCCATATCGTAATAATATTCTATTATTTCTTTTTCTTGCCAAAGAAGCCTTTTTTCTCTTCACCAAGGTTATCGGCTGCGCCGAACTCCATAGCAAGTTGTTTGATAAGGTCTTTCTGCTTATCGCTGAGCTTCTTAGGAATATCAACGATAATTCTTACGAGCTGGTCACCTTTTCCGATGCCACCACGACTCTGAATACCACGACCACGGAGTTTAAACACATCTCCCGGTTGAGTACCGGCTGGAACTGAATATTCCACTTTACCGTCAAGTGTTGGCACCTGAATTGTACAACCTAATGCAACCTGCATAAATGTAAGGTGAACATCACACCACACATTATATCCGTCACGCTCAAAAATAGGATGAGGACGAACATTTACAACGATATTAAGGTCACCTGCAGGGCCACCGTTGACACCCTTATTGCCCTGACCACGTACTGTAAGAATCTGACGGTCATCCACACCTGCTGGAATGTTGATGTCAAGCTTTGCACTCTTTCTTACCCGACCTACACCATTACATTTCTTACAAGGTTTTTCAATAACTGTTCCTCTGCCGTTACAGTGTGAACAAGGCTTTGCAGACTGAATCACACCGAATGGTGTTCTCTGCTGAACTGTTACCTGACCACGACCGTGACATTCAGGGCAAGTTTTTGGTGATGTGCCACTCTGACAACCGTTTCCGTTACACTCGTCACAAGTTTCAATTCTCATTGTGTCAATTGAACGGGCACAGCCTTTTGCTGCCTCCTCAAATGAGATTGTAATACTTGCCTGTGTATCACTACCACGCTGTGGTGCATTTGGGTTTGCTCGTCCACCACCACCGAAACCACCGAATCCGTTGCCGAAAATCGAGCCGAAAATATCACCCAAGTCAAAATCCATTCCGCCAAAGCCACCACCATAGCCACCTTGACCCGCACCGTAGTTAGGGTCAACGCCGGCGTGACCGAATTGGTCATAACGAGCTTTTTTCTCACTGTCAGAAAGAATTTCATAGGCTTCATTTGCCTCTTTGAACTTTTCTTCAGCCTCCTTATTATTGGGATTTAAGTCGGGATGATATTTCTTTGCAGCTTTTCGATAAGCCTTTTTTATTTCATCATCAGATGCTGATTTATCAACACCGAGCACCTCATAATAATCTCTTTTTTCTGCCATAAGTATCTCCAAATAATACGAACTCACGGACAGACCTGTTACGGTCCGTCCGTTCAGTTATAAATTAGTTTACATCCTTGAAGTCAGCATCATAGTAGCCGTCACTATTAGGTGCTGCACCTGCATTTGGGTCATAACCTGCACCTGCATCAGCACCACCCTGTGCTGCCTGAGCCTGTTTGTAAAGTTCTTCTGAAATCTTATAGAAAGCCTGTGTAAGCTCTTCCTGCTTTGACTTGATAAGCTCTGTGTCTTCACCCTTAAGTGCTTCCCTAAGTGCATCAAGCTTAGCCTGAATATCAGCCTTATCGTTTTCAGGAATCTTATCACCCTCATCAGTGAGGATTTTTTCTACCTGATATACCATCTGGTCAGCAGCATTTCTTGTATCAACTGCTTCCTTACGCTTCTTATCTTCTTCAGCAAACTTTTCAGCATCCTGAACTGCCTTTTCGATATCTTCCTTAGACATATTTGTTGAAGATGTGATTGAAATTGACTGTTCCTTGTTTGTGCCAAGGTCCTTTGCAGAAACATTTACGATACCGTTAGCGTCGATGTCAAATGTAACTTCAATCTGTGGAACACCACGACGTGCAGGAAGAATTCCGTCAAGGTGGAATACACCGAGAGTTTTGTTATCTCTTGCAAATTCTCTTTCACCCTGAAGAACGTGAACTTCAACTGATGTCTGATTATCTGCTGCAGTTGAGAAAATCTGACTCTTCTTTGTTGGAATTGTTGTATTTCTTTCGATAATCTTTGTACTGATACCGCCCATTGTTTCGATACCAAGTGAAAGTGGAGTAACGTCAAGGAGAAGAAGTCCTTCAACCTCACCACCGAGAACACCGCCCTGAATTGCAGCACCAACTGCAACACATTCGTCAGGGTTAATGCCCTTGAATGGTTCTTTACCTGTATATTTCTTAACTGCTTCCTGAACTGCAGGAATTCTTGAAGAACCACCAACCATAAGAATCTTGTTAAGCTGTGATGGCTGAAGACCTGAGTCAGCAAGTGCCTGACGAACAGGTCCCATAGTTGCTTCAACAAGGTCTGCTGTCATTTCGTTGAACTTTGCTCTTGTGAGAGTTGTTTCAAGGTGCTTTGGTCCTGTTGCATCTGCTGTGATGAATGGAAGGCTGATTTGTGATGTTGTTACACCTGAAAGTTCAATCTTTGCCTTTTCTGCTGCTTCCTTAAGACGCTGCATAGCCATTTTATCTGAACGTAAGTCAACGCCCTGTTCCTTCTTGAATTCATCAGCAAGCCAGTCGATAATCTTCTGGTCGAAGTCGTCACCACCAAGACGGTTGTTACCGGCTGTTGCAAGAACTTCCTGAACACCATCGCCCATTTCGATGATTGAAACGTCGAATGTACCACCACCAAGGTCATAAACCATAACTTTCTGGTCTTCTTCCTTATCAATACCGTAAGCCAATGCAGCTGCTGTTGGTTCGTTGATAATTCTCTTTACCTCAAGACCTGCAATTTTGCCAGCATCCTTTGTAGCCTGACGCTGTGAGTCTGTGAAATATGCAGGAACTGTGATAACAGCTTCAGTTACAGGAGCACCAAGGTAAGCTTCTGCATCAGCCTTGAGCTTCTGAAGTGTCATTGCTGAAATTTCCTGTGGAGTGTAGTCCTTACCGTCAATGTTTACTTTATAATTTGTACCCATATGTCTTTTGATTGATGCGATTGTTCTGTCAGGGTTTGTGATAGCCTGTCTTTTTGCTACCTGACCAACCATTCTTTCGCCTGTTTTTGAAAATGCTACAACTGATGGAGTTGTACGAGCACCTTCAGCATTAGCAATAACAACAGGTTCTCCACCTTCGATTACTGCTACACATGAGTTTGTTGTACCTAAGTCGATACCAATTACCTTTGCCATAAATTTATTCCTCCTAAATGGATATATACATTAATATTATTAACTGATTTACAGTTAGTTTACTACTTTAACAATTGCAGGACGGATAACTCTGTCTCCCATTTTGTATCCTGTTGAGAATACATCTGAAATGCTGTTTTCAGGAAGTTCTTCATCTTCACCGTGCATTACTGCATTATGGATATTAGGGTCAAATGCTTCACCTTTTTCACCGAATGACTCAACACCAAGCTTTTTGAATGTTTCACCATACTGATTAAAAATCATTTCGATACCTTTTTTGAATGAGTCAAGGTCAGTTGCCTCGGCACTCATTGCTCTCATAAAGTTATCATACACAGGTAAAAATTCACCGATTGTTGAAGCCTTTGTGTCACCATAAGCCTGTTCTTTTTCTTTTTGTGAACGCTTACGGAAGTTATCATACTCAGCCATAACTCGGAGCAGCTTATCTTTTGTTTCATTAAGTTCTGCTGTAAGCTTTTCCTCGACAGTTGGTTCTGTATTTTCAACTACTTCTTCAACTGTTTCTTCAGGATTTACTTTTTTCTTATCTTTAGCCATTTTAATCCTCCAAAGTATCGGACATTATTTTTCCGACAATTTCTGTTAAATATTTAAGACTTGGAATAAGTCTTGCATAGTCAATTCTGGTAGGTCCTATAAGTCCCAATGCACCGCTATCCTTACCACCGACTGCATAATGGGAGTAAATAAGACTTGAATCCTGAAGCTCACGATAGAAATTCTCTTTACCGATAAGGACATTGGTATTATTCTCTGCCTTATGACCTGCAAAAAGGTTTGTAAGAGGTTCACCTCGTCTTAAAAACTCCATTAATTCATATGCATTTGGATAATCAGTATAATTAAGCAAATTTGATTGACCTTCCAAAAGCAATTGTGTCTGTTCAGTAAGCTGTGCTAAATCTGAAAGAGTTACGAGTAACGGTGAAATTGCAAGTGACTTACTACCAAGTGATAATGCAAGAGTCTGTATAAGTGCAATACTTACCTCACTTGCTGATTTACCGATAAAATGCTTTGAAACAATATTGTAAAATGTTTCAATCAATTCAAGATTCAAGTCACTGTCTGTTCTGCAAACACGACTCTTTAAAATTCCTGATGATGAAAGCATTACCATCATTGCAGTATGAGTGCCAAGAGGAACTAACTCAACTCTACGAATAACTGCATTTTCATCAGTTGGTGTTGTAGAAACAACAGCACAGTTTGTAAGTTCAGCCAAAACCTGACCTGCCTGTTCAAGAATCTGCTGCGGCTCACCACCTGCATCAGAAAGTCTTGCCTCAATAAGTCTTTTTTCATTAATTGGCAGTTCGTATCTGTTCATCAATCTGTCAACATAATATCGGTAACCCATCTGTGACGGGATTCGACCTGCTGATGTATGGGGCTGGTCAAGAAAACCTAAACGGGACAACTCTGCCATTTCATTACGGACAGTAGCAGATGACACAGGGAGTTTAGAATATTCAAGAAGATTCTTTGACCCAACAGGCTCACCCGTTGCGATATACCATTCAACAATGGCGGCAAGTATTTTTTCTTTTCTCTCGCTGAGTTGCATCTTGTCACCCCTTTTGTCTCGTTTAGCACTCTCATACATAGAGTGCTAACTACATTAAATAATATACAATGTTTCATAAAAAATGTCAAGGAAATATTTGTAAATAATTTGTTAATGCAGAAAATACTGATATTTTTACTGCACAACAACACATGTATACTATATGAATTTTTTCGACAAATTTTAGTTTGTAGTATAAAAAACAATAGCGGGGTCTCGACCCCGCTATAACATATGATATTTAATTAAAATTATTCTGTCTGTGTTGCTTCTATATTTGTTTCCGTTGTACGGATAATCTCGTTGCAATTACGCTTAATGTCTATGTAATCATAGAATTTTTTTACTCTTAAATTCACACGAAACTCTCTGTCGCAATTTTCACAATAGAAAATGCCTCTGAATGATTGATTCATAAATTTCCATTTTTTAACCGTCTGGACTTTGCCACCACAGATTTCGCAAAAACAGTTGAAAAGATTTTTATCAATCAACGGGTCATTTTTATTTTTAATTACATATGGATGGAAAAGAAGTCTAGCATAGAAATCAAAATCACAAGTTTTAATAAAGTCATTTAATTTATCTTCATCAAACACCTTTTTAAAGCATTCTGCACTTAAAAGACTATCATCCAAGGCTCTGTGATGAGGGAAGCTGTCAGGGTCGACTTCAAGACACTGGGCAGCATAAGAAAGTCCTGCCTGCTGAACATTTTCCATATTTATAAAGCACTGACAATATTTCTGTAAATCTGCATATTTCTTTATGAAGTCAAGACTATCCTTTTTCATAAACCATTTATAGTTTGCAAGAAGTGTTCTGATGTCTGTGTCCCCCCAGGACATTACGACAGAGTCCTCACCTATCCATTCTTCAAACTTTTGAATCACAGCTGAAAATGGTTGTCCTGCCTTAACATCTTCATTTGAAATATTTGTTAAAGTTTTAATTCTTGAACGAAGTTTTTTTGAAACAACCGGTTTAATCAGTTCTGAGAAAGTGTCCACCTGGTTCAACTCATCATCAAGCTTAACAGCACCGATTTCAATTATTTCGTTCATAAATTTTTGAGTGGCTTTATTAAAAGAATTATTCCACTCCAAATCCATTATTATATAATTCATAACACACCAGAATTCTATTTACTAATTGTTAATTTATCCTTTGAACAGAAAAACCTTACACCATCGTCGGTTAAAAGTTCCTCTGCTTTTTCTCTGCTTAATAATTCACATTGAAAATCTAAATCAAGCAACGGTTTAAGCACAAAATTTCGTTCCGTCATTCTTGGATGAGGTAAAATCAATGATTTTGTATTCTTAACTTCATCACCAAACAGCAACAAATCAATATCGATAATTCGAGGACCATTTTTAATTGTTCTTACCCTGCCCAATCCTGACTCAATACCAAGTGCTGCACCCAAAAGAGTATCCGAATTAAACTCAGTTTCAACTTCAACAACAATATTGAGGAAATCGTCCTGATTATCATATCCTACAGGGTCTGTTTCATAAATATTTGAAACATTAGTAACATCAGTCATTGGCAATAAATTCAATGAATCTATTGCATCCTGAAGATTCTGCATACGGTCACCGATATTTGTGCCGATTCCTAAATATGACTTCATTATCGTGACCTCTCAATAGTTACAGCAACATAATCGAAATCTGCTTTAATAGGTGCTTCGGGCTTTTTAAGTGTAATCACTAATGCACTGATTTTTTCAAATTCCACGAAAAGCTCATCAGCTACTCTTTGAGCAACTCTTTCAAGTAAATCGTTTTTCTCACCTTGTGCCACTCTACGAACTGTTTTGATAATTTTTGCATAACTTACAGTATCGTTAACATTGTCAGTTTTACAAGGTAATGACAAGTCAACTGTTGCGTCAATATCAAATATAAAATTCTGTCCGTCAACCTTTTCTTCAGGATTGACACCGTGATAACAGAATAATTTCAAACCTTTTACAATAATTTTATCCATTTTATCTCCCTAAAACCGCATCACACATTTTTGCAGCCAAAACATTTTCACGAACATTGTGTACTCTTATTATATCCGTACCACCCTGTATTGCAAGTGCATTCGCAGAAATTGTTCCGTAAACTAAATCTTCTTTTGTAGATTCTGTTGCAGTTGCAACAACTCTTTTTGATGAAAGTGCAGTAAGTAACGCAACATCTTTTATTTTTATGTCTTTAATATTTTTTATTAATTCAAGATTGTCTCGGTATGATTTTCCGAAGCCAATTCCCATATCAAATGCAATTTGATTCTTACTAATTCTAAACTCTTCGCAAAGATGCAACATCTCATTAAAGAAATTCAAAACATCCAAAGTAACGCCATTGGAATAATCAACAATAGCTGACGAATCTCCACCACCCGTATGCATTATAATCCAGCCACTATTATACTCCTTTATAAGTCGTGCCATTTCAGGATTAAATATACCACTCACATCATTGATAATTGATGCTCCGTTTTCCAACGCATACTGTGCGACTTCAGGATAAAATGTATCAACAGAAATCACAGCATTTGTTTCATTTGCAAGTAATGGTAAATACTTTTTAATTATTTCAAGTTCTTCCGAAGGTGTTAAAACTGTATGTCCCGGCCGCGTTGAATGAGCACCGATATCAATAATATCAGCACCCTCTTCTGTCATTCTCCTTGCATGCTCAACTGCTTTTTCAGGCGAATTGTACTTACCACCGTCAAAAAAAGAATCAGCAGTAACATTGAGAATGCCCATTACATATGTCTTTTTACCTAATTCAAAATTGAAATTCCTACCTGAAAACGTCATCTTAATCCCAACAGAGTCATTACCTCGGCTCTTGTCCTTGCATCCTTTCTCATACTTCCACGCAGTGCAGATGTCTGTGTCTGTGACCCTGCTGCCTTAATTCCGCGCATAGTCATACAAAGATGTTCAGCCTCAACAACAACTGCAACACCTTTCGGATTCATTTCTTTCTGAATAAAATCTGCAATTTGTGCAGTTAATCGTTCCTGCAACTGTGGTCGTCTTGCATAACTATTTACTATTCTTGCAAGCTTTGAAAGTCCTATTACAAGACCTTCATCGTTTGGTATGTAAGCAATATGTGCTTTTCCCACAAAGGGCAAGAAATGATGTTCACACATTGAGTACATAGGAATATCACGTACAACTACGATTTCATCGCTCTGTCCTTCACGGAACATCTTCAGATGCTTTTCAGGATTTTCCGTAAGTCCCGAAAAGATTTCTTCATACATATTTGCAACTCGTTTCGGAGTTTCAACAAGTCCCTCTCTATCCGGGTCCTCACCTATAGCCAACAAAATTTCACGAAAAGCATTTTCAATTCTTTGTTTATCCATTCTTATCAATCCTCTTCATAGACTACACACAAATAATTGTGAGTGTCAATTGTATAATAAGTTACTTTATATGGGTTTAGTTTTCTTCCGCTCTTTTTTACTGCAGAATACATATAATCAAAAAATCCGTTATCATTTTTTATGTCATCAAGAGCCTTTTTGAAATCATTCGTATTCTCAAAAACAAAATCCACACTATTTTCGCCTTTTTTCAATGTTTCTGCACTACGGTCAGAATAATTTAAAAAGCTGTTATATGATTTAATATAAGCATTTTCTACGACATAATAGTATGCTGAATCTGAAATACAGAAATTGTTTGCAGGTTCTATATTAAAGTGGTCTTTTTTTATCATTTCATCATTAACATTGAAATAAAAGTAAACAATTGAATTATCGGTACCCGAATCATTCCATGTAGCATCAAGATAATAATTCATATTATCAATTTCAACAACATTCCACATATGGGGTTCCGCCTTACCATTAGATTCTCCGTCTCCAACCACAAGGTAATTATCAATATCAAGTTCATCAAGTAAAATCTGAACAGCTCTTGAATACCCTTCACAAATCGCTTTACCATACAGTAATGAATCATAAGCAGAATCTCCGCCTGCCTGACCCAAAGCTTTATCATAAATGGTATTTTCACAGATATAATCGTGAATAAAAAGCTCTTTTTCATATTCGGTTTTCAAGGTATTCGCATGGCTTACTATTTCATCAATTTTTCTATTCAACAATATTGTTATTTGCTGTGCTTCAGCTTGAGTTTGACGATAATTGGGAGTAAACGTAACAGACGTATTATTCTCAACATACTGATAGTCATTAGCTACCCAGAAAATGTGAGGATTATCATATAAGACAGCAGTAAAAACTGTTTTTAGCTTTTCACCCTCAATTTTCAACACAAATGAGTCCTCAAAATTCATAAATGAAGAATACATTGTAACATATGCTTCTTTTTCTGTTTCGTTAAGATTATTGTAATAGTAATATGTGTTATCATTCACAAGATTTTGAAAGTCAAGTCTTTCCTCTTGTGTTGGCTTACTTTCTTCAATATGCTTATCCTCAATATACAAATTGATTTTTTCATTAACAGGACCTGAAAGTAAAACAATAATAACGATAAAAAGTATTTTAAACAAAAACTTTTTCATAATTATTCCCCATCAGCAAAAGGTTCAGGCAAAAACTTATCATCAGCATAACAGTATGTTTCAAGCGTTTTAACTGAATCAAAAAAATCTATAACTGAAATATCTGTTTTTGATAAGTTGGCAAATTTTTTGAAAAGACTTTCTGATTTTTCCATATAATCAGCCTTTAAAACTGATGCAACAATATCGCAAAGCACTTGCTCCTTGTCATCACAAATCATAAGATAATTCAATGCTTTTTCGCCTGAAAGTTCTTGCTTACCTTTTGAGAGTTCAAGATTAAAGTCACTTGATTTATAATTTACATTTTCAGATACATTAACTGTAATACCATTAAATGATGATAAAAATTTTCTAAGGTCAGACATTTTAAAAACCGCATATTTATCAACACTTATGCTCCATTTTTCTGAAAAGAATTCTGCAACACCAACTTCAGAAAAGTCAGTATAAATTCCGTTTATACTCTTATATGTTTTTCCGTATAAATACTGTGCATCACCATTTACTTGCTTCACTTTAAATGTCTTATTATCAAAATCCACCAAAGTGCAGAAGACAGATTGAATCTTATCATCATTATCTGTAATAATAAACATAACATTTGATTTGCCTGACAGCGATTCAACAGAATAAACAGGTTTCGGCTCTTCTGTTATTGTTTCTTCTTGTACAGTAGTTGACTCAACAAGATTGTTGATGTCAAAATCAAGAGAATACATAAACAAAAACATTGAGCAAACCGATAAAATAATTATAAAAACTGCAAAAGCTATTATAAACGGCTTTAATTTATTATTAGTTTTTGCTTCATTTGGAAAAATCCCTTTATTATAACTCATAATACACCATTATTCTTTAATATTTAATATAGTATATCATAAAACATACATATTAACAACAATAAAATAAATAAAACCTCACAAAGGATTTCCCTCATGAGGTTTTAAATCATTGTTCGGTAAACTCGTATTTTTTCTCTGCTTTACCAAAGCCTTTTGTACTGTCACCTGCTTTAAATAAAACAGTTACAGTCTGCATAATAAGTTTAAAATCAAGCCACAAGCTGTATTTTTCAATATACATAAGGTCAAGAACAAGCTTGTCCTTTGGTGATGTATTATACTTACCTACAATCTGAGCATAGCCTGTAAGTCCGCCTTTAACCTTTAATCTGTATGAGAATTCAGGTAATTCAGCTGTATATTTACTTACATTTTCAATCATTTCAGGTCGAGGTCCTACAACACTCATATCGCCTTTAAGAATATTGAAAAACTGTGGTAATTCATCAATTCTGAACAATCTTAAATACTTACCAATCTTAGTAATTCTTTTATCATTATCCTTTGCTGACTCGTTAGTGCTGTCAACCTCGGTCATTGTACGGAATTTCAAAACATCAAAAAGCTCTCCACCTCTTGTTGCTCGTTTCTGACGGAAGAAAACCTTGCCACCATCTTCAGCCTTGATAAGTGCAGCCGCAACAAGCATTATCGGTCCTGTAAGAACAATACCTACAAGAGAAATTAATATATCCATTGCTCTTTTTACAAAGCGTTGTTCAAAAGTAAGTTCACGAATAACTGCCGATACCATAGGTTTGTCATCTAAAAGAATCGACCTTCCGCCCATAATCATAATATCAGATATTTCGAAGCTGCTATATACATTTTTATTGTTTGCATAACAATATTCAGTATAAAGCACCTTTTGCTTTGTCGGAATTTCATAAATAAAAACAGTATCGCATTTATTAATAACATCATAAACATTAGGTGATGTAAAATGAACCATATCAGTTACGTTATACTGTTTTTTATATCTTGTAATCTTTGGCATAATCGTATTGAGTGCAGCTTCTGAGTTTGTTATAACACAACATTTTTCAGGCTTATTAATTCCAAAATATATAGCCTGTCCAAGGTATGTGAACAAGAAAATGAGAGCTAACTGTATGAGCATTACAAGAATCAGCAAATCAGGAGATTCATATACAAAATAAGCGTTGTTTTTTTCATTAACATTCATAATACAAAGCTGTAAATGAGTAACAAGGTCTGTTACAATTGTTGCTAATGAAAGTGACGTAATTATTGGCTTACTTTTCAATCTGCCGATAGCATATCCGCCATAAATTGAAACAAGTGAAACTTCCAGAACACAAAAGGTAACAAAGGTAACACCGGTTGTACGAGACAGATGGAGAAGCCATGAATATTCCGTACTGAAAACAACAAAGAATGTTCCTGTAAGAAGAACATACATAATTGCTTTAATTAAAAATATAATTGTTCTTTGGGCTTTTTGTAATATATTCATAATACAGCCTCCAAGTTTTATAACTAAACACATTTTACTTAATACTTTACATAAAGTCAATAATTAAAATAAAATGTAACGATTATGTTATCTGTTATTTTTAATAGATTTCTTTATTACAGATGGATTTAACTGTGAAAGAACTATACCGATAAAAATAAGAACACAACCTAAATACCCTCTACCACTCATTATCTCATTAAGAAGAAGTGCACCACCGATTGCACTGAAAACAGATTCTGTAGAGAAAACAATCGATGCAAATGTGGGGTCAGAATCCTTTTGTCCTAAAATCTGGCAAGTATAAGCAACACCAACCGACATTATGCCACCATAGAGAATCGGGATTCCTGCACTCTTGATTGCAGATAACTCAATATCTTCAAGGATAAAGGCAAAAGTCATACTTAAAATCCCACAGACTAAAAACTGAACTAAACTGAACTTTAAAGGACTTATATCATTAACATATTTATCTACAACAAGAATATGTCCTGCCCAGAAGAATGCACCGATAATTAATACAACATCACCTATTCCAAAGGTAAATTCATTACCTGTCATACACAAGAAAAACAAACCGGTTACTGCAAAAACAGCACCAAACAACGTAAAGATGCTGGTTTTCTTACCCATAACAAATCTAATTAAAGGTACTAAAACAGTATAAAGTCCTGTAAGAAAACCTGCTTTACCTGCACTTTGCGTTATTTCTACACCATATTGTTGTAAGGTTGATGCTATAAAAAGAACTGTACCGGCAAGAAGACCGGGAATAAGTATTTTTATAAATTTCGATTTATCAACTTTTTCACGTTCAAAAATGAGTATTACCGGTATTAATGACAATGCACCTAAGAAGAATCTTACTCCATTGAATGTAAAAGCACCGACAAATTCTGCGCCTACTCTTTGTGCAACAAATGCAAATCCCCATATAATTGCAGTAAGAAAGAGAAGAACAGTAGCTTTAATTTTCGTTTTCATATATGTATCACCTTAAGTTGATAACTTAAATTAAGCCACGGAAAACCGTGGCTTAATTATTTATATTGCTCTTTTTGAGTTTGATTTATTAAGAATTTTTGATGTAAGAACACCAGGTTTTCTTGATTCATCACGAATGATTTCAGGGCTACCGTTTCCATCAATACAATCTCTTGTAATAATAATCTTTGAAATTGTATGGTCAGATGGTGTCTCATACATAATATTCATAAGCGTATTTTCCATTATGCCACGAAGACCACGTGCACCTGTTTTCTTTTCAAGAGTTTTCTCTGCAATTGCAACAAGTGCATCGTTGGTAAACTCAAGTTCAACATTATCCATATTGAACAATGCCTTAAACTGTTTCAAAAGTGCATTTTTAGGCTCTGAAAGAATTCTGATTAAATCATCCTTTGAAAGCTGTTGTAACGCAGTTATAACAGGAACACGACCTACAAGCTCAGGAATAAGGCCAAACTTAACAAGGTCTTGTGAAATGACCTTTGAATATACATCTTCTTCCTGAAACTGTGCCTTATTTTTTATTTCAGCACCAAAACCAAGTCCGGAATTACCGGCACGTTTCTCAACAATCTTTTCAATGCCATCAAAAGCTCCGCCACAAATAAAGAGGATATTTGATGTATCTATCTGGATAAACTCCTGTTGTGGATGCTTTCTTCCACCCTGTGGAGGAACATTAGAAACAGTTCCCTCAAGAATTTTAAGAAGAGCCTGTTGAACACCTTCACCACTTACATCTCGGGTAATTGACGGATTTTCACTCTTACGAGCAATCTTGTCAATTTCATCGACATAAATAATGCCACGCTCTGCCTTTTCAATATCGAAGTCAGCTGCCTGAATAAGTCTTAAAAGAATATTCTCAACGTCTTCACCAACATAACCTGCTTCTGTAAGGGTTGTTGCATCAGCAATAGCAAATGGAACATCGATAATTTTTGCAAGAGTCTGTGCAAGTACAGTTTTACCAACACCTGTTGGTCCTAAAAGCACAACGTTGCTCTTCTGAATTTCAACACCATCATCAAACCCATAATAAATTCTTTTATAATGATTATAAACAGCAACACTTAAAGTTTTTTTTGCCTCATCCTGACCAACCACATATTCATCAAGCTTAGCCTTGATTTCCTGTGGTTTCGGAAGAACTTTTTCTTCAAGTTTTACTTTTTTCCCTGAATTACTACGACTTCTGTTATCACCATCATCGATAATACCCATACAAAGTTCTATACATTCGTCGCAAATATAAACACCGGGACCGGCTATAAGTTTGTCAACCTGTTCCTGTGTTTTACCACAAAAGGAACATCTGACATTTCTTTCTTTATCGTTTTCTCTCGCCATAATAAACCTCTATTATCTCTTATAGAAAACCTTATCCACAATACCGTAATCCATTGCTTCCTGTGCAGAAAGCCAATTATCACGCTCTGTATCAAGAGCAATCTGTTCAATTGGTTTACCTGTATTTTCTGCAAGAATTTTATTGAGTTTTTCACGAGTTCTGAGAATATGCTCAGCAGCAATTTTAATATCAGTTGCCTGACCCTGAGCACCACCCAAAGGCTGATGAATCATAATTTCACTGTTAGGAAGTGCAAATCTCTTACCCTTTGCACCTGATGAAAGCAAAAATGCTCCCATACTTGCAGCCATACCCATACAAATTGTAGAAACATCACACTTGATGTACTGCATAGTATCATAAATTGCAAGTCCTGCTGAAACTGAACCACCCGGGCTGTTAATATAAAGGCTAATATCTTTTTCGCTATCCTGTCCCTCAAGATAAAGTAACTGAGCCACAACCAATGACGCAGTTGCATCGTTTACCTCATCTGACAAAACGATAATTCTGTCATTTAAAAGTCTTGAAAAAATATCGTACTGTCTTTCCCCTCTGTTTGTCTGTTCAACAACGTATGGTACAAGTGCCATAATATTACCTCCATTCAATAGCATTAAAGAATTGTCCTTTTGAGTATTGGACAATTCTTCAAGGCTTATACAAATATTTAATTATTCAGCGTCTTCTGCTTTCTTTGTTTTCTTTGCAGCTGTCTTTTTTGCAGGAGCTTTTTCTTCTCCGTCTTTCTTTTCAGCTGTCTTCTTTGTTGCTTTTTCTTCAGTTACCTTTGCACTGTCTTTAACAAGGTCAATTGCTTTCTTTGACTTGATATCACCTGCAAGAGATTCTGTAGGAATTGCTTTCTTAACTGCATCAACATCCATATTATATGTTTTTGCAAGGTTTTCATATTCAGCATTAACTTCATCTTCAGTAGCTTCGATATTTTCAGCCTTAACGATTGCTTCAATAGCAAGGCTGAGTTTAACCTGAGCTTCAGCATTTTCTTTATAGCCTTCTCTGAAAGCAGCCATTTCCATACCTGTATATGAAAGATATGTGTTGAGGTCAAGACCCTGTGACTGAAGTCTGTAATTGAAGTTATCAACAATATTGTCGATTTCTGCTTCAATCATAACTGCAGGAACGTCAACTTTCATTCCCTTAACAACTTCTTCAAGAAGGTCATTTACTACCTTATTATCAGCATCTGCTTTCTTTGCTTCTTCAAGCTGTGCCTTAACGCTCTTCTTAAGTTCGTCAAGAGTATCGAATTCACTTACATCCTTTGCAAATTCATCATCAAGTGCAGGAAGCTCCTTAACCTTGATTTCATGAAGCTTAATCTTGAAAACTGCATCCTTTGATGCGAGGTTTTCCTGATATTCTGCAGGGAATGTAACATTTACATCGAATTCTTCACCGATTTTATGACCGATAATCTGGTCTTCAAAACCAGGAATGAATGAACCGCTACCGATTACAAGTTCATACTTTTCAGCTTTACCGCCATCAAAAGCTACGCCATCAACGAAGCCTTCAAAATCGATAACTGCTGTATCATTCTTCTTAACTGCTCTCTTTTCAACGCTAACCATTCTTGAGTTCTGTTCCTGCATCTTAGCAAGTTCAGCCTTAACTTCGTCAGCTGCTACTTTACAAGAAGGCTTTGTAGCCTTAAGTCCCTTGTATTCACCAAGCTTAACTTCTGGTTTAACAGCAACCTTAAGCTTTAATACCACACCATCTTTACCGATTTCAGGAACTTCAAGGTCATATGGAGCACCAACAACATCGAGCTTTGATTCGATAATTGCTTCGCTTACAGCCTCAGGATAAACAAGTTCAAGAGCATCTTCATAGAATACACCTTCACCATATAACTTTTCGATGAAAGCTCTTGGAGCCTTACCTTTTCTGAATCCCTTGATAGCAATATCTTTTCTCTGCTTGAGATATGCCTTCTGAACAGCAGCCTCAAATTTTTCGCCATCGATTGAGATTTCGAGTTCGTAAACATTCTTTTCTACATTGTTTGTTGACTTTAACATTAAATATTCCTCCTGAATATTATTGTTTACAGCGTTTTATTTTACCGCAATATTCACGATATTATATCACATAAAAAAAATAATTACAATATTTTCCTTTAGTTTTTCTTCATTTTTCAGCAAAAATAATACTAATTTTATTGAAAAAAATTATTTATTAATAAATAACGGACAAAAATCAAGATAATCTGCTGAATTCAAATGGAATTTTATTCCATATTTTTCACCGTTCAAAGCACCTTTGATTGCTCCTCCATGGAGATGACCGTAATAGCATCTTGAAATTTCATTATCAATAAGCACTTTTAAAATAGGTTCACAATCACGCAACATACTTATTGGTGGATAATGAAGAAACACTACTACCTCTCCACCAAGCTTTTTTGCTTCGTCAATAGAACGTTGAAGTCTTGCACACTCACGAGCCATAACTTTATCAATATTTTCACTTTCAGCATCAAAGAACCAACCACGAGTACCTGCAACAGAAATATCACCTATACGATATGCGTTGTTATGAAGAAACTTTATTGAATCGAAACCTTTTTCTTTACAGAACTTTTCCATTTTTGTAACAGTATTCCACCAATAATCGTGATTACCTTTTGAGATAATTTTTGTTCCTTTTAAGTTGTTGAGAAACTCAAAATCCTTTTCAGCCTCTTCCAGACTCATTGCCCAAGAAATATCACCATTGATTATTACCGTGTCATCCTCTTCAACCAATCGTTGCCAATTACTTTCTATTCTTTGGGCATAGTCGTCCCAGCCCTTGAAAATATCCATGGGCTTATCAACAGAAAATGATAAATGAGTATCACCAATAGCATAAACGGACATAAAGAATTTTCTCCTATGAATAATTATGGACCATCCTCAAAAAATAAAAAAGAAAGGAGGTTATTAAAAATGGATAAAAATAAGAATATCACATGTGACGCTTGTCATTGCACATTCAATGACGGTCATATGAACTGTACAGCAGACGGAATAAAGGTTGGTACACACAACGCTTGTTCTTGTGACGATACAAGATGTGCAACTTTCACTTTAAAAATGACAGACGTAGAATAAAACTAAAATGCGGAAACCTGATATAATTGTCGGTTTCCGCAATATTTATATTTTAGATACCTAACATATCAAATACAACTTGTTTCATATCTTCTTTCTTGCTCACTCTTGTAAAGCGTGGTTCTTTACCCTTAAGAGTTGCAAGCTGTTGCGGAACAGGTTCGTTTGACTTACTAAAGAGTTCATCAACCATATCAAACTCATTATCTGCTTTGATTTCGTCTGTAATTGCAGCAAGAACACTTGCAGAGAATTTATATGGATTAGCAGTTGAAGCAATAACTGTTGGTGTCTTATCCCCTGTTTTTGCTACATAATCGTCATAAACCTTAACTGCAACTGCTGTATGAGTATCGCAGAGATATTTTTTCTCTTCAAATACTTTACCGATTGTTGTTTTAGTCTGAGCATCATCACAGCAACCGGCTGCAAACAATGCTTTTACTTTATCAGCAACATCAGCAGAAACTGTATATTTACCATCGTTATTAAGCGATGACATCCACTGTGCAACCTGAACATCATTTTCACCGCAAAGGTGGAAAAGAAGTCTTTCAAGGTTACTTGAAATAAGAATATCCATTGATGGTGATGTTGTACAATAGAAATCTCTGTTCTTATCATAAGTACCGCTTGTGAGGAAATCTGTAAGAACATTATTTGCATTTGATGCACAAATGAGAGTCTTTACAGGAACGCCCATTCTCTTTGCATAATAAGCTGCAAGAATATTACCGAAGTTACCTGTAGGAACAACTACATTCATTTCTTCGCCATTTTTAAGTTCACCATTCTGAAGCATATCACAATATGCTGAAACATAGTAAACAATCTGTGGAACAAGACGACCCCAGTTGATTGAGTTTGCTGATGAAAATGCAAGACCGTTTTCCTTGAATTTCTTTTCAATATCCTTATCAGTGAAAATCTTCTTAACACCACTCTGTGCATCGTCAAAGTTACCTTCAATAGCACAAACGCTTACATTTGAGCCTTCCTGAGTTGTCATCTGAAGCTTCTGCATTGGGCTTACACCGTCAACAGGATAGAATACAAGTATTTTTGTATTCGGAACATCAGCAAAGCCTTCAAGTGCTGCTTTACCTGTATCACCTGATGTAGCAACAAGGATAACAATCTCTGTATCCTTTACTGTCTTACCTGCTGAAACTGTGAGAAGATAAGGTAATAACTGAAGAGCCATATCCTTAAATGCACAAGTAGGACCTCTCCAGAGCTCAAGAACATTTGCAGTATCATTTAATTTGTATAAAGGCGCAACCTTATCTGAACTGAATTTGCCGGCCTTATAAGCGCCCTCAACACACATTGAAAGCTCTTCTTCTGTGAAATCTGTAAGATAAAGACGAAGCACTTCCTTTGCTCTTTCAATATATGTCATTGGAACAAGTTTTTCAATGAATTCAGCTGAAATTGCAGGAATTTCTGTTGGAACAAAAAGACCTCCTTCAGATGAAATGCCTTTTGCGATAGCTTCTGCTGCTGTTACGCGAACAGATTTATCTCTTGTACTTGTATAAAACATTTAAAACACATCCTTTTCGTGTGGTATTTTATCATATTACTTTTTGTTTTTCAATATTTTTATTGACCTTTTGCATCAAAAGCATTTTCTATATGATTTATCCGTACAGGTTCATCATTTTCAAAATAAACTTCGATTATATCAAAACGAGGTTGTTTATCACTTTGATGCTCTTTAAGATACAGTTGTGATGTAGCAATAATCTTATTCCTTTTAAAATAATCAACTGCATCAGCAGGAGAAAACTTCATATTTTCACTTCGTGTTTTAACCTCCACGAAACAAATATATTTTCTGTCCTCTGCAACGATATCTATTTCACCTAATCGACAGTTATAATGAGCAGATGCAACATCATATCCGTGATACCTTAAATATCTTGATGCGATAATTTCACCAAATCTGCCAAGCAAATGACTATCCATTACTTTCCACCATACAGTTTCTTGAGAAACGACATTCTGTGAATTGGTGATGGTCCGTATTCTTTTAACATTTCATAATGTAATTTTGTGCCATAGCCTTTATGCTTTTCAAACTGATACTGCGGATACTCTTTTGCCTTTTCCAGCATAAATCTGTCTCGACTGACCTTTGCAAGAATTGAAGCAGCAGCAATTGACATAGCTTTAGCATCACCTTTTACAACTGTTTCCTCCATAACAAAAGGAATCTTCGGATACTGATTACCGTCAATCAATGCGTAATCAGGTTTTGTTTTAAGGCCCTCAACGGCTCTGTGCATAGCAAGAAAAGTAGCATTTAAAATATTGATTTCATCAATTTCCTGTTCGGTTGCAATACCGATTGAAAAATCAACAGCTTTTTCGCAGATAACATCAAATAATTGTTCACGCTTTTTCTCACTGATTTTCTTTGAGTCATTAAGACCTTCTATTGAGAGTCCTAAAGGCAAGATAACAGCAGCAGCATAAACAGGACCGGCTAAAGGACCACGACCTGCTTCATCAATTCCGCATACAAGCTTATATCCCGCATTCAGCGCTTTTTCTTCATATAAATAATCCATTTTTTACACCGGTTTTTCAAGAGAAATTACACCTAATCTTCCGCCTCTGTACTCATCGAGCAACATCACAGAAGCCCGTTCATAGTCGATTTCTCCACCTTTAATCATCATTCCACGTTTTTTACCAATCATCTCGAGGACTTCCCATGCTTCTTTACTTTCAAAATCAGCAATTTTATATCTTTCAGAAAGTCTGTCAGGATAATCTGTTTTCATAACCTCAAGAAGTCGGATAGCAAGTGTTTCACTATCAAGAATCTCGTCTTTTACAGAACCTATAAAAGCAAGTCTGTCACCAACTTTAGGGTCATCAAATTTAGGCCATAAAACACCCGGTGTATCAAGTAATTCAATACCATTTCCGATTGGAAACCATTGATTGTGTCTTGTGACACCTGCTTTATCGGCAACCTTCGCCTTTGCACTACCGGCCATTCTGTTTATAAACGAAGACTTTCCTGTGTTCGGAATACCCACAACCATAATTCGCAATGCTTTACCGGGCATTCCTCTGTCTTCATTTTTCTTTATTACATCCTTTAAAACTTCTCTTACAGCAACAATATAATTATTAAGTCCTTTACCTGTACGACAATCAACAGGGATTGCTCTTATACCTTTATTTTTATAGAACTCAACCCATTGATTGGTTGTATTCTTATCGGCAAGGTCACATTTATTCAACAGAATAATTCGTGGCTTACCATTTATCATTTCTTCCAGTTCAGGATTTGAACTACTGTAAGGAATTCGTGCATCAATGATTTCAGTCACACCATCTACAAGCGAAAGACTTTCTTTAATAAGACGGCGTGTTTTCGCCATATGGCCGGGAAACCATTGGACAATCTGTCTTTGAGTATCGCCCATTTTATGACTCCTTGAAATCTGTATTAAACAAAGATTTGTCACCAAATCTATATACTACTTTACCAACAATATAATTTTCATCAATCACTCCGACAAACTCATCACGACTATCAGAAGAATTATTACGATTATCACCCATTACGAAGATTTTACCTTCGGGGACAGTAAATAACTTATCCATTGCAGATGTATATTCCATCTCTTCTTTTATGTATGGTTCATCAAGTGCTTTTCCGTCAACAATCGTCTGTTTTGTTTCTTCGTCAAACCATACTGTTTGTCCGCCAACTGCAATTACTCTTTTGATAAGTACTTTATTGAAAAGGTTGGGCTGCGAAGTAACAACAACATCACCGTATTCAACATCATTAACAACAGAACTGATAATCAGTCTGTCTGCGTGATGAAGAGTATTTTCCATTGATTCACCTGAAACGGTTGAAATCTTGAAAAAGAATGTAAAAATTATTCCCACTGTTAAAACCGCTGAAACAAGTATAGATGCAAAATCATATACTGATTCCGCATTCTTATTTAATTTTTCATTTGATGCTTCTTCTACAACATCTACATTCATATTTTCTTCCATTAATATATCTCCCATTCTCCATATGGATACATACGGGCATTGGCAACACCGAGTATATATCGTTCATCAATTATTCCTATTGAGTCAAATCGGCTATCCAATGAATCATTTCGATTGTCACCCATTACAAAAACATATCCCTCAGGAATTCTGACAGGTCTGTCAAAATCACCTTTATTTCGTGTTTGCTCCATAATATAAGGTTCATCGATTACTTCACCATTAACCCAAACCTGACCTGTTATAAAGTTGATATCCAAAGTATCGCCACCAACAGCAATAACCCTCTTGACCAAAGGCTCATTAAGGTCATTAGGTTGTGTAACAATAACAATATCTCCTCGTTTAATCTCTGTGTTAATAGCCTTAACTGTCAACCAATCGCCATGATTGAGTGTAGGCATCATAGATTCACCGTCAACACCAACTACTCTGAAGCAGAAAACAAAAACAAGTAAAATAAGAATTATCGAAAATACAAACGAGTCAATCCACTCATATACGATTTCCCAAGGACCTTTTCGCACTTTAACCGTTACATTTTTCTCGACCTTTGGGGCATCTGCTTTTTTCTTAATTTCATTAACATTAACTGTAAACGATTCTTTTTTGTGTTTTTCTTTATTTGGTACATTTACCGTATTTTTATCTTTATTATAATCAAAAGAAATATCTTCTGTTCTTCTCATAATTTCACCTATTTAATATTCTTTGAAATTTCGCAGATTCTTTGTAATCTGTGATTAACACCTGAACGGGATATGGAAACACTTAAGCTCTCTCCAAGTTCACGCAAGGACATATCAGGATTTTCAAGTCTTATTTCCGCAAGCTCTTTTAAATCTTCCGATAAATAAGACAGTCCTACCGTATTCTTAATATGTAAGATAGCATCAACCTGTTTTGATGAAGCATCAAGAGTTTTATCAAGGTTCGCATTTTCAAAATTAAGTTTTCTGTTAACGTTATTACGCATATCCTTATACATTTTTACTCCCATGATTTCGAGAGAAGAATTAAATGCACCCATAACGGTCAACAAATCCTCGATAGATTCACTGTCTTTGAAATATACAACATAGTTTGAATTTCTTGTTATGCTTTTAGGCTCTACAGACAGTTCATCATAATCATTTATAAAAAGTTTAAGGTCACGACTTAAATTAAGATACGGCACAACGAATTCAAGATGGTAATTCTTATTAGGGTCATTAACCGTACCACAAGTGAGAAAAGCACCTTTTAAAAACGCTACCTTACAGCACTCATCAGCAATGTTGCTCCAATTAAGTCTTGAGCCACCATTTTTCTTGTCATATCCAAAGGTTTCCATAACCTTAAGTCGGTCTTCTTTTTTTGTGACTTCAACTTTAAATTTACCTGCTTCAGACTTGGTAAGCTTTGGCTTTACATCACAAACAATCTGCATAAGCTCAGCATATTTGTTTGCAACGCCTTCGTGTTCCGTCAACAAAAAAATATCGTAATATGAAAACGCCCTCGAAAAAAGCATCATACCATAAGCAAAAGCGTGACGACAACATTCGTTTTCTATATCAAAACATAATATTTCATTTTTTACATTTGCTGAAAATGACATATTAAAAATCCTCTATGGTAACTGAGATAATCTATTATCTGTTAATATCTCTGTGAGATACTGAAACTTTAAATCCTTTTTCTTTAATTGCATTAAAAATTGTTTCTGCAAAAACGACAGAACGATGTTTACCACCTGTACAACCCACAGAAATCGTAAGCTGACTTTTTCCTTCGGAAATATATAAAGGTACAAGATATGTAACTAAATCTGTAAGTTTTGGCTCCAGATTTTTTGCTTCGTCAAAACTCATTACATAATCACGAACTGCACTATCGAGTCCTGTTTTAGTTTTAAGTTCAGGAACATAAAACGGATTAGGCAGACAACGAACATCAAAAAGTAAATCAGAGTCTTTTGGTGAACCATATTTAAACCCAAAGGAAACAACATTTATTTTCATTGCTCCTGTAAAATCATCAAGGAACATTTTTGAAACTTTTTCCTTAAGCTGTGCTACAGAAAGAAATGATGAATCAACAACAAAATCTGCCATATTTCTTATGTTTTTAAGCATTTCCCGTTCTTCAGGAATAATATCATTCAACGATTTTGTTGAATTATCGTTCATCAGTGGATGCTTTCTTCTCGTTTCCTGATATCGACGAAGAATAACATCGTTTTCTGCATCAAGGAACAATATTTTATATTGACAGCCCATTTTTTTCAGTTCATCAAGAGCATGTGGAAGATAAGACAGGGAATCACCAAGACGAACATCAGCAACTATTGCAACTTTTTCACGTATTTCGGCAGAATCATCAAGAAGTCCCACAAATGTAGGTATAAGCTCTGGTGTCATATTATCAACACAGAAAAAGCCTATATCTTCAAGTGAATCCATTACTCTTGATTTACCTGCACCTGACATACCTGTAACGATTACAAGTTGCATATTCGTCTGTCTCCTTTACTCACCTACTATTTTAACTTCGGTTTCAAGCATTACACCGTGTTTTTCATACACAATTCTTTGTACATCACCAATAAGTGTAATAACATCAGTTGCTGTTGCTTCACCTTTATTTATTACAAAACCGGCGTGTTTTTCACTAACCTGTGCTCCACCGACTGTATATCCTTTCAGTCCGCAATCCTGAATCAAAGCTCCTGCGAAATAACCTTCAGGTCTTTTAAAGGTACTACCTGCACTGGGATATTCCAAAGGTTGTTTATCTTTTCTTCTCTGTAATTTATCATCCATAGCGGCCTTAATTTCGTTTTTTTCTGCTTTTGTAAGCTTCATAACAGCAGATGTGATTACAAAACCATTTTTAGTATATGCACTATGACGATAACCTAATTGGAGATTTTCCTTTTGTAGAGACCCGGTCTTACCGTTATCATCAATATGATTTACAGAATAAAGAACATCCTTCATTTCTCCACCGTAAGCACCTGCATTCATATAAACAGCACCACCTAATGTGCCCGGAATACCGTATGCAAATTCAAGTCCTGAAAGAGAGTTTTCAAGCGCAAACATACAAAGAGATTTAAGCGATGCACCTGCTTCACAATAAATCGTTGTATCATCAATCAATTCGATTTTTGATAACTGTGAGCCGATTTTTATAACAACACCATTTATACCTTTATCAGTAACCAAAAGATTTGAACCATTACCGATAATAAAAGGTTTAACATTTTTTGAATATGAAAATTCGATTATTTTATTAAGACTATCAACAGAATCGGGTATAATCAGCACACTTGCATTACCGCCACATTTAAAACTTGTATATTTTTTCATAGGTGCATCATAAATCACTTGAGCACCAATATTTTCAGCGAATAATGCAATTTCCTTATACACTGATATACCTTCTTTCAATTAATAATTTTGCCAAATGTCAATTTCCTCAGATTTTGGTTCATAACCCTCATCCATACCAAGATGATGAAGAAGCTCACGAGCAGCATTGTAGCCCATTTTTTTCTGTCTGTTATTCATCGCAGCACATTCAATAATAACTGCAAGGTTTCGACCCGGTTTAACAGGCACAACAGTAAGAGGAATTTTAACATCCATAATATTTATGTATTCATTATCGAGTCCCATACGGTCATATACCTTTGAGCTATCCCAAGGTTCAAGCTGAATAACCATATTGATTTTTTCAGTAAGCTTAACAGCACCCATACCAAAAAGACGACGTGCATTGATAATACCTATTCCTCGAAGTTCAATAAAATGACGGATATTATCAGGAGCGGAGCCTACAAGAGTCTTTGCAGATGCTTTTCTTATTTCAACAGCATCATCAGCAATAAGACGATGACCACGCTTGATAAGCTCAATGGCTGTCTCACTCTTACCAACACCACTATCACCAACTATAAGAACACCTTCACCGTAAACCTCAACAAGAACACCATGACGAGTAATACGAGGCGCAAGTGCAGTACCAAGGAAGTAAATAAGAGTTGACATACTTGCAGAAGTCGCTTCAGCAGTTCTTAAAATAGGAACACGATATTTTTCTGCAAACTCAACCATACCATCAAGAGGTTCAAGACTTCTTGTAATAATTACCACAGATGGTTGTTTGCTGAACAATCTTTCAATACACTCAAGCTGTTTTTCTTTGCTGAAAGACTTAACAAATTCAAATTCAGAAAAACCAAGATATTGAACACGAGCCGGGTCAAAATATTTATCATTACTTGCAAGTAAGAGTCCCGGTCTGTTAACCTCCTGAGATGTGATTGAAATATCACAAGCGTCGCATGGTAAGTATATTGTTTCAAGACCAAATTCGTTAATAATTTTTTCCAAAGAAACAGAATAATTTGATGCCAAAACGCCTACCTCCCCTTTATAAGAATATATTTAAATTATTATATAACATTCTCTTTGATTTTCCAATAGTTTTTTTAATTATTTTCAAAATATTTTTATATAAACCGAACCCGACAGGAT
The DNA here is from genome assembly GCA_045631225.1 of Candidatus Fimenecus sp. Lineage (GTDB taxonomy): Bacteria > Bacillota > Clostridia > Oscillospirales > Acutalibacteraceae > Fimenecus. Next base: position 58,551 of record JAZQUG010000038.1, on the reverse strand, counting down.
ATTTCCCATCGGGTTCTTTTAGTTTGCGAAAATAGGTTATTTCATATTTTCTTCATAACTTTTAATCATTTTTTTTACCATCTGACCGCCGACACTACCTGCCTGCTTTGAAGTAAGGTCACCGTTGTAGCCCTGCTTAAGGTTTACGCCAACTTCTGAAGCAGCTTCCATCTTGAAACGATCGAGAGCCTCACGAGCTTCTGGTACTACGTTCTTATTACCTCTTGACATCTGAATACACCCCTTATCAATTAAAGTTTTATATCAATTGCGTTTGCAATAGTAGTTTAAGCACTTATAACACTTTTATTATTGATAATTTTTGTTAATTTATCGGATAATCTCTCAATGAACAAAATGCATATCCCTGACGCTTTGCTTCATCAATTATACTGTCAAGAGCATTGGCATTATCAGGTGAAACTGAGTGCAAGAGTATTACTGCTCCCGGATGAAGCCTTGAAACGACTTTATCATAAGCATACTGCTCACCCTTCTGATTATTCAAATCCCAGTCATCATAAGCCAAAGACCAGAAAACACTCGTATAACCTAACGATTCTACAACTTTTAATGCGTTATCTGTATATTCACCTTTTGGAAATCGAAAATACGGTTCACTATAATTATAATTTTCTTTCAGATACTTTTCCATTCCACTAATTTCTTCTATCATTTGTTCAGTTGTTATTTCAGCAAAAGATGGATGTGTTACAGAGTGATTTCCAACAATATGACCTTCATTTATCATTCTTTTGATTAATTCAGGATTTTCCTTAACCTGTGGCAAAGTACAGAAAAATGCCCCGGTAACTTTCTTTTCTTTTAGAATATCGAGAATTTTTGATGTGTATCCATTTTCATAACCACAATCAAAAGTCAGATACAAAACCTTATTCTTTGTTTTTGTATCAAGACAAAATGCATTAAAATTATTCTCATCAAAATATTTTTGTGCATTTATCGATATTTCATTTGCAACACCATTTTTTGCAACACCGAAACTGTGAGATTTCGTTGCATTTTTACTTTCTGCCATAGGTTCAGGTGAAACTGAAGTTTCAATATTGTTATTTGTTGTTGAAGTTTCAGAACTTGTTTCAGGCTCATATTCACCTACGTTTTTTCTTTCACAGGATGAAAGTAAACATATAGAGAGAATTACACAAATTACTTTAACAAAACTTTTCATTTGTGTGCCTCTTAATTCATCATCTTGTTAACGCTGTCAACAACATCATTAACTGTATTCATTGCCTTTTTAGCAGTTTTCTTCATCTTCTTTTTAGTGCTTTTATCAGTCATTGAATTTGTCACAGCCATTGCTGCCGTACCGGCAAGCATACCTGCACCTACAACTTTACCAACTTGTTTCTTATCCATATTTTTTCTCCTTTCCTTAAGATTTGCTCCATATAATTTTGAGAAGCAAAAATATTTTTTGAAAGAAAGTAAAAAAAATTATCAAATTGTGTTTTAAATTTTTACTAAAAATGTTATTATATTTTTGAAATTGAAATTTTTAAAATTAAGGTGATAAAAATGACATTAAATATAGTAATGGTTGAACCTGAAATTCCACAAAACACAGGTAATGTGGCAAGAACTTGTGCTGCAACAGGTGCAAGACTTCATCTTGTCGGTAAAATGGGATTTACTCCTGATGACAAAAAGCTTAAAAGAGCAGGACTTGATTACTGGTATTTGCTTGACATTACATATTACGACACAATGGAAGAATTTTTTGAGAAAAATCAAGGTGGAAATTTCTTCTATTTTTCAACAAAAGCACAAAAAAGACATTCTGACGTTTCATATCCTGATAATACATATCTTGTTTTCGGTAAAGAGACTGCAGGACTTCCTGAAAAATTGCTTTTTGAAAATGCTGACAAGTGTGTGAGAATACCAATGATTGACGAAGCAAGAAGTCTTAACCTTTCAAATGCAGTTGCAATTGGCGTTTATGAAACACTCAGACAATGGGATTATCCGCAATTACTCGAAAGCGGAGAATTGAGAAATTATAATTGGGCAGACCAGCAATAATAGTGCAGAATGCAAAGTGCAAAATTACTTATAAATAACAAAAATAGCACCTGACAGGATTTTGTCGGGTGCATTTTTATTGAGATTGTATTGGAAAATTATGATTTACACAATTATTTTGATAACAAAAACCATAACAAAAAGGTCATGCAAAATTACCATTCCTGTGTTAAATAATATGGTTCATATTCATGATAATCTGACCCTTGAGCAAAAATATATCTTACTGTTTGTGTTTTATCATTATATGCAAAAAGCAGGTAGTAATAATTTCCATCGTATTTTTCTTCTTTTTCAAAATAAACACAATACCAATCACCTTTTTGTTCTTGGTGAACTATTATAATGTCATCTAAAGCTTTTTCTTTTGCTGTATCGTACTCAACCTTATCAGTTAATTGCCACTGTGCGAAAATGTCATATTTATAATTGAAAAATCCACCTGATGCAAGATAATAATATTGGGTTTCATTGAAATATTTGTCCGTATCACCTAAAATAGATTTTTCGGCAATTACAGAATTTGGAATGATAGCAGGAAAAATCTCGTAAATATCTGTCAAATCCGTTTCTAATTCTCTATCAACATCTAAATAATTATTTGGATTGTCAGTTTGAGAATAAGTTGTTGGAATTATATTGAAAAAAATCGCTACAGGTAATAACAACAAGGAAATACTCCATATTATAGTAAGAATTGTTACTTTTCTTTTACGTTTATCTTTTCTTTGATTATTCACAATTTTTTCTTTATAGAAAAATGCTATGGCAAAGCATACAATGAATTGTACAATAAAAAAACATTTAAAAGAAACAGCAAGCATCAACAATGGCACATCACATATTGCTTCTATTTCAAACGCTTTATATAATGGTTTGGGGTGTGGAAATTTATAAAAATTTAACTGAAAATAAATAATATACAAAGATAATACAAGCGACAATGCCATACCTATTATTGAAACAACTGTAAAAATTGTTTTTTCTCGTTGTTCTTTGGGTGAAAGCTCCATATCCTCTATCGGGACATTTTTTTCTTTTAAATCAGTCGAGAGTTTTTGACAGATAGTTTCAATTGTGATATTTTCTTCATCAGCAAGAGTGCCGATTTTTTCAATTATTTCTGTATTGAATTGTATTCTCTCATTTATTCTTTTTATGTAATCCTTAACAACATGTTGTGCTGTTTCGCCCCCTGTTTGCAAGATTCTTATTTCCTGTATTGAGAAATCAGCTTTTCGAAGTGTGGCTATGTTCTTTAACTGCTCAACATCATTTTCAGAGAAATCAATACTTTTTCTTCCACTATAGTTTTCGTCATATTTAGGTTTTATAAGGTCATTATCCACATAAAGTCTGATTGCTCTGTCAGTAAGACCTGTTTCTTTAATAACTTCTTTAATTTTCACAGAAATTCCCCCTTTACAATGACGATTTTACATTTTTACCTTAGGTAAAAGTCAAGAGTTTTTTGTATTTTTATATAAAATGGGCGGGGTTTTGACCCCGCCATACTATTGTTTAATTACTTTTTTAATGCTACTGCTGCTTTACATTTTGCAACAATATTTGCTGCATCGAGTCCGAACTCGTGAAGAAGCTGTACTGCAGGACCTGATTTTCCGAATGTATCTTCAACACCTACACGAAGTACCGGAACAGGAACTGTTTCACAGACAACTTCTGCAACTGCAGAACCGAGGCCACCGATAACATTGTGCTCTTCAGCTGTTACGATTACGCCTGTTTTCTTTGCACTTTCGATGATGATGTCACGGTCAATAGGTTTGATTGTTGCCATATTTATAACTCTTGCATTGATACCTTCTGCCTTGAGTTCTTCATAAGCCATAAGTGCTTCATTAACCATAAGACCTGTTGCGATGATTGTTACATCGTCACCTTCTTTAAGAACTGTGCCTTTACCGATTTCAAACTTATAGTTTTCGTCAAATACTCTTGGCACAGCAAGACGACCAAATCGCATATAAACAGGACCGTCATGTTCTGCTGCTGCCATAACACAAAGTCTTGCTTCAATATCATCAGCAGGATTAAGAATTACCATACCTGGAATTGTTCTCATAAGACCGATGTCTTCGCAACACTGATGGCTTGCACCGTCTTCACCAACGGAAATACCAGCGTGAGTTGCACCGATTTTAACATTAAGGTGAGGATAACCGATTGAGTTTCTTACCTGTTCAAATGCACGACCGGCTGCAAACATTGCAAATGATGATGCAAATACAGTATATCCTGATGCTGCAAGACCTGCAGCAATACCCATCATATTACCTTCTGCGATACCACAGTCAACAAATTTTTCAGGATGTTCTTTCTTAAACATTCCTGTCTTTGTAGCAGCAGCAAGGTCTGCATCAAGAACAAGAACTTTAGCATCTGTATTTCCTAATTCAACAAGTGCTTTACCATAAGCATCTCTTGTTGCTGTTTTGATTACTTCACTCATTTTGCTGCCTCCAATTCGTTAAGTTTTGCAGTAAGTTCTGCTACAGCTGTATTATAGAGCTCTTCATTAGGTGCTGCACCATGCCAGTTAACCTGATTTTCCATATAAGAAACGCCTTTACCCTTAACTGTCTTAGCAATAATTGCTGTTGGAGCACCCTTTGTATTCTTTGCGTTTTCGAATGCTGTTTCAATTTCGTCAAAATTATTACCATCAATTTCGATTGTGTTGAAACCAAATGCAACAAACTTTTCAGGAATTGGATATGGTGAGTTAACTTCTTCAATACTACCATCAATCTGAAGATTGTTATTATCAACGATTACCACAAGATTATCAAGCTTCTTTGCACTTGCAAACATTGCAGCTTCCCAAACCTGACCCTCTTCGATTTCACCGTCACCGAGAATTGTATATACTCTTGTTTCCTTTTTATCATACTTTGCAGCAAGTGCCATACCGACTGCAGTTGAGATACCCTGACCAAGTGAGCCTGTACTCATATCAACACCGGGTACACACTTCATACTTGGATGACCCTGAAGATATGAATCTGATTTACGAAGTGTTTTAATATCTTCTGTCGGAAAGAATCCCTTAAGTGCAAGTGTTGCATAAAGTGCAGGTGCTGCATGTCCCTTTGAAAGAACAAAACGGTCTCTGTCATCCCATTTAGGATTTGCAGGGTCAACCTTCATCTCTACATTGTAAAGATATGCCATAAGCTCAGCAATTGAAAGTGAACCGCCCGGATGTCCTGCCTTAGCATTGTAAATACCTTCAAGAATTAACATTCTTTCTTTAACGGCAAATAATTCTAATTCGTGTTTAAGAGAATTATTCATAATAATTATTCCTCCTTATAATCGTTCATTATATAATCGAGCAAGTCTGCAACTGCACCGCCGTTACAATGACACGCATGGAATTTTGCGATTTCGTGCATTGCCTTCGGTGCTTGTCCGCAACATGCCGGAAGTCCTACGGTTTTTAACATATCGTAATCGTTGAAATAGTCACCGATTGCAGCAGTATGTTTTTGTTCGATACCATACATTTCAGCAATTTTCATAAGTGCTGAGCCTTTATGTACACCTTCATTAAGCATTTCAAAGGATGAAATTGAGCTTGACATAAAGTTTGCTCGCGTATCTGTTAAAGTATCAACATATTTTCTGATTCTCATAATCAAATCAGGCATACCAAGGAAAATAACCTTTCCCCAATTATCTCTTGGAATTTCATCGGGATGTTTACAATTTTTGTAATGTAACTTATCCGCTCTGACCATTACCTTTGCAAAAATTCTGGAATTAAGCGTATAAATCATTTTATCTGTTAAAATTTCGATTTCAACTAACGGAAATCTTTTGTATATTTCGAACACCAAATCGATTGCATAGTCATTGATAGCATCAAAATGAAGCATTTTTTCTTGTGAGTAATCATAAACACCTGCACCGTTAAGTATTACAGCGGGAGTACCTTTTATTGGTAATCTCTCATAATGTTTACGCATTGACTGAACATTTCTGCCTGATGCCAAGGTAAAATGACCATTACACTCATTTACAAAACGACAGATTGCTTCGTAATTTCTTTTTGGCAACTGTCTGAATTTATTATTGAGGGTACCATCAATATCCGACACGACAAGCCAATTTGATAAGTCTTTTTTTCCCATTTCAAACACCTCCTGAGGTGGAACTAAGTTTACCTAAAAAGCCTTTAAAATAATCAGGCAAATCGGATGTAAACTCTAAATATTCACCACTGATTGGGTGAACAAAACCGATTTTTATTGCATGTAAGCACTGACCATTAAGATAAGCACTCTTTTTATCGTTTCCATATACAAAATCACCTGCAACAGGATGACCTAAATGAGCCATATGAACACGAATCTGATGTGTTCGTCCTGTTTCAAGTCTTAAAGATATATGAGAATATCCCTCATAATCCTCAATCAAGGAATAATGTGTCACAGCAACCTTCGAATTATTTTGTGTAACACACATTTTCTTTCTGTCCTTTGGGTTTCGACCGATGGGAGCATTTACAGTTCCCACCGACTCCTTTAAGTGACCCACAATAACAGCATTATATTCACGGGTAAAGCTATGCTCTTTAATCTGTTCTGCAAGACCCATATGAGCCTTATCATTTTTTGCCACAATTAACAAACCGCTTGTGTCCTTATCAATTCGGTGAACAATTCCCGGACGAAGTATTCCGTTTATTCCGGAAAGAGAGTCTTTACAATGATAGAGCAAAGCATTAACAAGAGTTCCGCTATAATTCCCGGGAGCAGGATGAACCACCATACCTCTTGGTTTATTAACAACGAGAAGATGCTCGTCCTCATACACTATATCTAAAGGAATATTTTCAGGTTGTGCATCAAGTGCTTTAAGTTCACCCGGCAACATGACAATCTCATCATCAGCACTTACTTTGTACTTTTTATTGACAGCCTTACCGTTGACTAAAACCTTTTCGTTTTCAATAAGTTTCTGAATAGAATTTCTTGAAGTACTTTCAACAAGGACAGATAAAAACTTATCTATTCTCTCCCCTTCAAATTCCTGAGGAACTTCAATTATAATTTCACTCATCATTTTTTCCTTTTTCTCTTTTACCTTCTCTGTACATATCATAAATCAACCAGATTACAAATGCAATACAGCTACAAGTAACGAGAATATCTGCAAAGTTAAATATAGCAAAATCCATAAACAATGGTTCAATATAATCCACAACAAAACCGCGAAAAACACGGTCAACAAGATTACCCAAACCACCTGCTATAATCAATGTGATACATACATATTCCACATCAACCTTACGCTTTTTTATCAATAAATAGATTATACCAACAACAATAATTACAAAAGTGAAAATTGACAAAAGAGATGTTTTCCCACTAAACGAACCAAAAGCAGCCCCTGTGTTCTCGGCATAATTCAATTGAATAAAACCGTCTATTAAAGGAAGGCTGCCTATCGGTTCGAGATGTTCAATCACAAGTAATTTTATGAATTGGTCAATTGCAACTAAGGCTGCAATGATTACTAAAGTAATTACTTGGAGCATTAAAATACCTCGTCTATTTTAATTTTTCTTAAAAAAGTTTTTGAATGACATAGCCTGTGAATCGTCATCATCATAGCTATCATCTTCATCTTCAGTCATATCTTCAATTATTTCTATATCATCATAACTTGAAGCAACTATAGGAGTATCATCTTCATCATCAGAAAAATCTATTTTAGAAATGTCGAAAGCAAAGCTTGGCTTTTCAATCACAACAGGTTCTTCTGCAGATTCTTCCACTGCAGTTTCAGAAGAAACATCTTCAACCGGATCTTCAATTACAACAATATTTTCTTCAACCGGTTCAACAACAGGAGCATCCTCAACAACAGGAGCATCTTCAACAACAGGTGTTTCCTCTACTACCTGTGTTTCTGCTGCCTCTGCCTCAGCTTCTTCTTTGTCGAGCTTTTCGTCAACAAATTCAGGAAGCTTATTGATAAGATTAATATGTTCCTTGTACATTGAAACGAGTCTCTGCTTGAACATTGTTGACTCTTTCTGCATCATTTCCAATACAAGGCTTTCCTTTGTAACCTTACGGTTAATTCCGCCAAGGATTTCCTTTGATGTAGCATTTGCTTCATTAACTACTCTTTCAGCTTCTTCTTTTGCACTTGTAAGAATAGCGTCAGCCTCTTTTCTTGAATTTTCAAGAAGGCTTTCTGATTCATTTTTTGCATTAAGCTCAAGTGCAGCAGCATCAGATGCAGCATCTGCACGAAGTTTATCTGTTTCAGCTTTTACTGAAGCCACTTCGTTTGCAGCAGTTTCCTTTGCTTCAGCAACAATTTTATCAGCAAGTTTCTGTGCATTAAGAAGCGCCATTTTAAGGCTGTCTTCATCAGCACGATATTCTTCAACCTTTTTTGCTAAAATACTGATTTTTTTAATTAAGTCTGTGTTTTCTTTATACATCTGCTCATAAGATGCAGCAACTTCATTTAAAAAGCTATCAACATCTTCTGCACGATATGAGCCTCGTCCTGTTGTCTGAAAAGTTTTTTCTTTAATTCTATCAGGTGTAAGCATTTATATCCTTCCCATTCTGCCATAAGGCAATACTAAATTTTGTAAATATTTTCAATTAATTAGAAAAACATGCCGTTGTTTTCAAGTTCATCAAGCAAGTCGCCCATAACGTCAACATTATATGGAGTGATGATGAATGTACTGTTAGCAACACGCTTAATCTGACCGTTGTTAGCATATGCAACACCTGTCAAAAAGTCGATAAGACGACGAGCAACATCCTTACTTACTGATTCAAGGTTTAAAACAACTGTTCTCTTTTCGTTAAGGTTATCAGCAATGCCACGAACCTCTTCAAATTTTTCAGGTTTTGCAAGAACAACCTGAAGCTGTGCTGTTGTGTGAATATTAACAACCTTATCTTCTGTGTTTCTCTGAACTCTGCGCTGTGGTCTTGCAGCTCTTTCTTCCTGCTCTTCAAAGCTGTCAGAATTAATAAAAGCACCTGTATCTACATCATCGTCCGGATAGTATCCGTCCTCATCTACATTAACGATATTCTTGATTTTGTCTAAAAAACTCATTGCAAAAAATCCTCCTATTAATATATTCTCGGACCAAAAATTGAAGAACCGATTCTTACAAGATTTGACCCACATAAAATTGCTTGTTCATAATCTCCCGACATTCCCATCGAGAGAATATTCATATTAATATTATCTAACTTTTTTGCCTTTATGTCAACATAGATATTGAACATATTTTCAAAAAATTTGCAAAGTTCAACATTATTTTCACATATTGGCGGTACTGTCATCAAACCTTTTACATGAATATTAGAAATTTGGGATATTTCATATAGATTTTCAAAAAATTCAGAAGTTGAAAATCCGGTCTTACTTTCTTCTTCACCAACATTAATTTCAAGAAGAACATCTGTAACAATGCCTTTTTTGGCAGATTGTTTACCAATTTCTTTTGCTATTTTTAATGAATCGACAGATTGAATCATATCAACTTCGCCAACAATCTGACCTGCCTTATTAGTCTGCAAATGACCAATAAGATGTTTTTCAACTCCATCGAGATGTAAATCAGGCTTTTTACGAAGCATTTCCTGAACACGATTTTCGCCAATAAGCTTTACACCATAATCAAGTGCATAATTTATAAAAATCGGGTCAACTGTTTTTGTAACAGCCATAAGACACACATCTTCAGGTTTTCTTCCGCTCTTTATTGCACTTTCAGCAATCTTTTCATTGATTACATCAAGATTATATCGGATATCTGCTTTACGCTTATCAAGATACGACTTTTCCATCATACAAGTCCACTCCCTGTGTTATAATTGAATCATATTGTTGTAAGTACGCTGAATCGGCAACAGATTCAACAACGGAATAATCTTCAGCAGAATAAATAATGTTTATCTTTCTGAACTGAATTATATTACCTCTTTGAACATAAACACCTTTTTCACCATCGACCTCACGGATTGCATCATTGTTAATCTTAATTCCAACATAATCATCAACAATAATCTCAATATCATGAATTCTCAAATTTGCAATATTTCTGTTCATAAGATTACATTTTATCACAACTGCAACCTTATCGTCTTCCTTGTCACCCTTATGCATAACAGTACAATTAATTGTACCAACGGCAGTATTAGGAACATTTACCTTGACTGACTTGCCGACTTCTATTTTACCTGACTCGTTATAGGGAACTGTACATACAAAATACCAATCGAACTCATCCACAAGTTTTCCCATAACATTTGCAGGAGTTTTTTGTTTTTTAGCCTTTAAAAGTGACTCAATATCTTTACAGTTCAATGAAGTCACCTTACTGAAATCAACTGTTTTTTCATATCCGTCAACAGAACCGATATAATATCCCGAATTAGGAGCTGAAATTGTTTTATACTCCACAGCGCCACTGTTTGTAGCAATAAGCTCAGCTTGTAATTCAGCAAGCTTAGCATCAACAGAAAGCTCTGTACCAACAGCCAACTGACGAGCTGTGATTGCATCTCGCAAATCAGTCAAAGCCGCATCAAAATCACTGCCTATTGTTTCTCTTGAAGCCGTGATAAAATTAATACAAGCATCATCAATGAGTTTACTGTATGATGATGGAGCATTTGTACCGATACCGACACGATTTTTAAGCTGACTGTAATATTCAATTTCTTTTTCAAGTTCATTGATACGAACATAAGAGGTAGCACTTTTTGAATTTGGGAACACAACAGCTACATTATCACCACTTGATACCCTTTTACCGTCTTCAGCAATTGAAACAACTGTTCCACCTGAGTTGTCAGTTGTTATGTACACTTCATCTCTGACAATAAATGCTTCAGTTTCAATTATACTTTGCATATCACGATTAATTGCAATTTCTGTTTTGTATGGTACCGAATTCATCTGAACAACCTGATGAATGAAATAAGTGATAATAAATACGCCTATAAGGGAATAAACAATATATTTTATCTGATTTTTGTTTAACTTATCCAATTTGAAATTCACTATTGTTTACCTCCTAGAAATTCATTGATTGTTTTGTAAACTGAATCATACATCTCTGTTTCATTTTCGAAATCGTCAGGATATATCCAGTTTATATTTTCATTTTTTCTGAACCATGTAAGCTGACGCTTTGCATAATGTCTTGTTTCCTGTTTAAGCTTCTCGATACATTCATCAAGTTCCTTTTCACCTGTAAAATAAGGTGCTAATTCCTTATAACCTATTGCCTGACAAGCAGTAGTATCGGAAGATGTGTTATAAAAATCCTTTGCTTCACCCAAAAGACCATTCTGAAGCATAATATCAACTCTGCGATTGATTCTGTCATAAAGCACATTACGGTCACGGTAATTTATACCAATATAAATCACATCATATGGTGACTCTTCCGCACGAGAAAGAATTTTTTGTTCTGACAGTGTCTTTCCGGTAAGTTTATAGATTTCAAGAGCACGGATAATTCTGCTTTTATCTTTAAGGTGTAATCTGTCTGCAGTTTCAGGGTCAATTTCATGCAACCAAGAAAGCATAAATTCAGCACCTTTTTCATCAAAAAGGTCTGTTAACTCCTTACGAACCTCAGTATTATTTTCTTCTTTTGAAAACTGAATATTTTGCAAAAGCGAGTCAATATAAAGACCTGTGCCACCTGCTATTACAGGAATGTCACCTTCAGCATTTATTTTTTCAATACACCCATTCGCAAGCTCCACATATTCTGCAACGCTGAATTTTTTATCTATCGGCTGAAAACCGATAAGGTGATGCTTTATTCCCTGCATTTCATCCATAGTCGGTTTTGCCGTTGCTATATCCATTTTTTCGTAAATCTGCATTGAATCGGCTGAAACAACTTGTCCCCTGAATTTCTTTGCAATATTAATTGACAAAGATGTTTTTCCTGAGGCTGTTGGGCCAACAACTGCAATTACAGGAATTTTTTTCATAAATTATACCCTGCCAAATTGTTTTTCAAGTTCGTGTTTTGAAAGTTCTATCATAACAGGTCTGCCGTGAGGACAGAATCGTACTTCATTATCCTCCACAACCTGTTTTACAAGAGCTGAAAGTTCCATATCTGAACTTTCGTCACCTGCTTTAATCGCACTACGACACGCTACATTATGATATATCCAATCAAGATGCTCGTTTGTAATATCACGACGGTTTTTGATTATGTACTCTGCAATTTCACCGATAAGAGGAACGATTTCACAATCCTCCAAATCCATAGGACAGCTACGGACAATAACCGTTCCGTCACCAAAGTCCTCAATATCAAATCCTGCTTTACTGATGGTTTCAAGATTTTCTGTTACTGCTGAATACTCTTCTTTACCAAGAGTTACTGTAACGGGTGCTAAAAGAATCTGACTTCCACCATTTTTGCTTTCTGATTTAAGTTTATTGAATAGAATCCTCTCATGTGCAGCGTGTTTATCGATTACACAAAGAGTTCCATTAAGTTCTATTAAAATATATGTTTTATACGCTTCACCAATAAGACGAATGTTGTTTTCTCGTTTTTCTTCTTTAATTTCAACAGGAACTTCAGGTGCTTTGACAACTTTTTCAATAGGTTTTGCAATTGGAAATTCAATATTGAATGGGTCATCATCAACATCTGCTGAATATTCTGTACTTACATCACTTACAAAAGTAATTGGTTCAGATAATGGTTTTAAAACCTTTTCTGTAAATGCAATATTTTCCTGAACAGTTGTCTGTTTGAAGTCCTGTTGTGGTTTTACGATAAAATCGTTAAACGTTGGTTTCTTTTCAGGCAGAATAACCTGCTTGATTGCTGTATTTTCATTCAAAGCAGTTTTTACTGAATGATATACTGCATCGAAAATTGCTCGTTCGTCAGAAAAACGGACTTCGATTTTTGACGGATGCACATTAACATCAACAAGTTCAGGTGGTAATGTGATAAACAGTACACCACCGGGGAATTTGCCGACCATAACGCTATTTTTGTAAGCACTTTCAAAAGCAGCCATTATTGTTGTATTCTTTACACTTCTGCCATTGACAAAGAAATACTGCATTCCTCGTGAACCACGACAATTAAATGGTGGAGTTACAAGACCTTTAACCGAAACATTTCCCACTGCACTATCTACACTTAAAAGACCGTTTGAAAAGTCTTTTCCAAATGCAGAAAAGCAAACATTCTGCAAGTTTCCGTCACCATTAGTTGTGAATACCTGTTTACCGTCACGAATAAATCGGATACTGATTTCAGGATGAGAAAGAGCAAGCTTTTCAACTGCAGCTGCCACAAAATTGCCCTCACTCACATCCTTTTTAAGGAATTTCATTCGTGCAGGAGTGTTGTAGAAAAGCTCACGGACAATCATAGTTGTACCGACTGCACAACCTGCATCAGAAAAGTCTGTTATTATTCCACCTTCAATAGTAAGACTCGTGCCCATTTCTTCTGTTGCAGTTTTAGTAATCATATTAACCTTTGAAACTGCTGCAATAGATGGTAATGCTTCACCACGGAAACCTAATGTGAGAATTGTATTAAGGTCTTCGGCAGTTTTAATCTTACTTGTAGCGTGACTTACAAATGCTGTTTTCACATCTTCACGCTCTATACCACAACCGTCATCAGTTACACGAATATATGAAATTCCACCGTGCTGTATTTCAACTGTTATGGAGGTAGCACCGGCATCAACGGCATTTTCCATAAGTTCTTTTACAACAGATGCAGGTCTTTCAACCACCTCACCTGCTGCGATTAAATCAGCCATATGTTTTGGGAGTTTATTAATTTTTGCCATTGATGTTCACCTCGATTAATTAATTTTTATTGCCTCCTCTGACGAGGGAGCCAAGGAACACAATACAATCAATATATTGACGGATGCCAAGCAAAAGGCAATAAATCTTTTGCCTTAACTTTTACAAGTTTTCCGTTTTCGTCATTAACGATTACCTTTATATCAGGACAATAAGAAAGCAACATTTGCCTGCAGTTACCACATGGCGATATAACACCATTCAAGTGTTTTTCGTGAACAGCCACGATTGTATCAAAATCTCTTTCACCTGATGAAATAGCAATTCCCATTGTGATATATTCAGCACAAGAACCGTGTAATCCATCACAATTTACGCCTTTATAAATGTTGCCGTTTTTACAAAGAATTGCACAACCGACTGTATGATTATAGATACCATCATCAAAATTGTCTTTTAATACTTCTAAACCAATTTCAATCAGTTTCTTATCAATATCATTCAATTCATATTTTTTCATTATATTTTACCTTTATGTCGGGACGCCGAGTCGTCGTCCCCTACATTTTTCGCCATCACAATAGATAGATTGTTTGTGGGCGATTCGTGAATCGCCCCAACTATTAACAATATCCCCTATTTCTAGCATTTTCAATAAGTTTTGGCTGAATTAACGGATATGTCCAATCATCTATTAAATCATCGGTAATTAAAATATTTTCGATTTCACTATGCAACTCTTCAAATGAAAATATATCAGCAACAAACAACATACCAAAGTTCTCTTCATTTTCATTACTTACTCTTGTTTTACCCTTTACAGAATAAACGCATACAGGTTTAATTGTATAATCTAACGCTCCTGTTTCTTCTTGCAATTCTCGCTTTGCAGTATCTAAAACACTTTCACCAATTTCTCTATGTCCACCAGGTATTTCATAAGTTTCTCTTTCTTTATGTTTACAAAACACCCATTTACCATTTGTTTTAGATATGATTACTGCAAATTTTAACAGTTCATCATCTATAGTGTCATAAAAACTTACTTCTAACATTTTTGCGACCTCTTTTATTATAAATTAAGGTTGTTTCGAGCGATTTGTGGGTCGTCGAGGACGCCGACCCCTACAAGATTAGTCAGGTTTGTTGTCTTTCTTTTGTTTGATGTTGATTACTAACATACCTATACAAGCAATGAGTAAAAGAATACCTATTGCGATGTTTTCCTTGTTGAAAAGTTTTAAGGCAATTACTCCGATACTTGCAATTATACCGACTATTGAGAATATTATTCCGAATGTGTATTCGTTGAATTTTTTCATTGTCAATGCTCCTATCACTTTTATTTGTATGCAGGCGTGATAGCCTGCCACTACGCGTGTTAATTTTTTGCTTTATCAATGAGTTCGTAAAGAAGTCCCATTGATTCGATTGGGGTTAATGTATTTATATCAATTGTACGAAGTCTGTCCATAATATATTCTCTTGAATTTGACTCAAATGATATCTGGATTTCAGGTTCTTTTTCTTCCGGAATTTCAGTAACCATTTTAGGCTTCATAAGGTCATTGTCTTCAAGTGTTTTAAGTATTACTTTAGCTCTTTTAATTACATTGTCAGGTACACCTGCAAGTTTAGCAACCTCAATACCATAAGAGCCATCAGCACCACCACGGACAATTCTTCTTAAGAATGTAATATCATCACCACGTTTTTTAACTGCGATATTGTAGTTTTTAACACCATCAACAGTGCCCTCAAGCTCTGACAATTCGTGATAATGAGTTGCAAAAAGAGTTTTTGCACCGATTTTCTTTTTATCAGCAATATATTCAACAACTGAACGGGCAATACTCATACCGTCAAAGGTAGATGTACCACGGCCGATTTCGTCAAGGATAATAAGGCTGTTCTTTGTTGCATATTTAAGAATTTCGGAAACCTCATTCATTTCAACCATAAATGTTGACTGACCTGAAGCTAAATCATCAGATGCACCAACACGAGTGAAAATGCTGTCAACAATACCAATATCCGCTGATTTTGCAGGTACAAAGCAACCCATTTGTGCCATAAGAACAATAATTGCAATTTGTCGCATATATGTAGATTTACCTGCCATATTAGGACCTGTGATAACAGCCATTCTGTTGTCTTCACAATCAAGCAATGTATCATTAGGCACAAACATTGTCTTTTTCTGCAATGCTTCCACAACAGGATGTCTGCCCTCAGAAATTCTTACAACACCTTTATCATTGATATCCGGTCTTGTGTAATTATTATTAACTGAAACTGTTGCAAATGAACAGAGAACATCTAAAAGTGCAATAGCATGTGCTGTTCGTTGAGTTCTTAAATACTCACCTGCGATTTTCTTACGGATAGAATTGAAAATCTCATATTCAAGACCTACAATTCTTTCCTGTGCACCAAGGACTCTTGTTTCAAGAGTTTTAAGTTCTTCTGTAATATATCTTTCACAGTTTGAAAGTGTCTGTTTTCTTATATATGTATCAGGAACTAATTCTTTATATGAATTGAGGACTTCAAAATAGTAACCGAATACTTTGTTGTATCCTATTTTTAGCTTTTTGATGCCTGTTTTTTCCTGCTCATCTGCTTCAAGCTTTGCAAGAATACTCTTACCACCATTTACAATGTCACGAAGCTCGTCAAGTTCTTTATTGAAGCCGTCTTTAATCATTCCACCCTCACGGACAGAAAATGGTGCATCATCCTTGATTGCTACGTCAATAAGTGAACATACATCCTCCAAAACATCGATTTCGTTGTAAATATATTTAAGAAGATTGCTGTTTGCAGTTTTAAGATTTTCTTTAAGCTGTGGTAACTTTTCAAGTGTTGATTTGAGAGATAATAGCTCCTTTGCATTGGCTGTGTTATATACAACTCTTGTCATAAGGCGTTCCATATCGTAAACGCCTATTAAAAGCTCAGTTTCGCCCTCACGAAGCTCAGTATTTTTGAAAAGCTCATCAACCGCATTAAGTCGTTTTGAAATCTCAACACAATCATAAAGAGGACGTTCAATAAATGAACGAAGCATACGCTTTCCCATTGCAGTTTTTGTCTTATCAAGCACCCAGAGAAGTGAACCTTTTTTGTCCCTGTCACGCATTGTTTCAAGAAGTTCAAGATTTCTTATTGCAGAAATACCAAGGCTCATTAGCTTTGCATCAGTATAGAAGTTTACATTACGGATGTTTTCCAAATCTCGTTTCTGAGTTGAACGAAGATAAGAAAGTGCTGCACCTAAAGCACAAACAGCAGTATCACGCTGATTTAAAGAGATTGTCCCTAAATCACTTGTATTAAAATGCTCTTTGCAGATGTTTTCAGCATTAGAAAATTCGAATTCTTCAATCAATAGCTCAACAGACGCTTCAAGTTTTTTTGATATGAAATCAGAAAGAGAATTAAATGAAACAACTTGCTTGTTAAGGATAATTTCTGTCGGAAGATATCTTCCCATTTCATTTATTACTCTTTGTTCAATATTTTCATTAAATTCTGTTAAATTGACCTCGCCTGTTGAAATATCGATAAAGCACATACCAACATTACCGTCAGATGCACAAACAGATGCAAGATAATTATTCTTTGATTCATCAAGCATTGAACTTTCAATTACAGTACCGGGTGTTATAACACGGATAACATCACGACGGACAATGCCCTTTGCAGTTGCAGGGTCTTCCATCTGCTCACAGATTGCAACCTTATAACCCTTTCCGACAAGTCTTGCAATATATCCGTCAGCACTATGGAAAGGAACACCACACATAGGTGCTCTTTCTTCTTCACCACAGTCACGACCTGTAAGAACTAATTCAAGCTCTTTTGATGCTGTTTTAGCATCATCAAAGAACATTTCATAAAAGTCACCAAGACGGAACATTAATATGGTGTCTTCATAATTCTGTTTTATTTGAAAGTATTGTTGCATCATTGGTGAAAGTGCCATATCAGTAATTCCTTCTTAATAGTCAGATTTTGTGAAGGAGATTTTCTCTCCCTCCGTCAACGCTAACGCGTTGCCACCTCCCTCGTCAGAGGGAGGCAAGCAATTCTTTTGTTAATTAGTGTGAGCAGCCTTCGTCGCCACAGTCGCAATGACAACCTGAGCAGTCGCCACCACACTGATGTGCCTTAGGGTCACATGTGTCAGGATCATCACCGTTTACACACATAGCAAGAATACCTGTAAGGTAATTCATAAGCTCGTCGATATCCTGTCTTGCTTTTTCATAAGCCTGCATATTTGGATTCATCATGATTTCTGTGTAAACACCACGGAATTCTTCATCATAAGCCTTCATCTTTTCTTCGTTTGGCTCTTCCTTTGATGCTTCGTGCTGGTATGAAACCTGAATAAGCTGGATTTTGCTCATAAGCTCGTTGAGTGCTGTATCCTTTTCATTAGCCTCAATTGCTTTCTGCATTGCAAGATATCTTTCATCCTGCTGAATTGCTTTACCAAGTTCTCTTGTAAGTTTTTCGAGTGACATTTTGTTTTTGCTCCTTTATTTTTACTTTTTTATTATACTAATTCTCCTCTGACTAACCAGTTTAACGGTTCTGTCACTTTTACACGACAGAATTTGCCAACTAAACTTTTGTCGTCAGACGGAAATTCAATAATAACATTACCATCGGTTCTACCTGCCAGATAACCATCGAGAGTTTTGCTGTCACCCTCACAGAGTACACGGTAGGTTTTACCGTTCATATCTGCACTATGTGTACTTGCAATATTCTCTTGCAGGTCACACAGTTCTTTAAACCATTTGCTTTTTTCTTCATAAGGTACTACGTCATCCATAAGTGATGCCTTTGTACCCTTTCTGCTTGAGAAAATAAATGTGAAAAGTGAGGTATATCCAACTTCCTTTATAAGTGACAACGTGTCAGAGAATTCCTCATAAGTTTCACCCGGGAATCCAACGATTATATCACTTGTAAGAGAAAGTCCCTCGATTTTCTCTTTTGCATAATTTATAAGTTCAAGATACTTTTCACGGGTATATCGACGATTCATTTCCTTTAAAACTCTGTTATTGCCCGATTGCACAGGAAGATGAATATGCTTTGATGCTTTTTCACATTCAGCGATTGTGTCGATAAGCTCTTTTGTACAGTCCTTTGGATGTGAGGTCATAAATCGTATTGTAAAGTCACCGGGAATGTCATTAAGCTTACGGATAAGTTTTGAGAAATTTATGTCCTCCTCAAGTCCCTTACCATATGAATTGACATTCTGACCAAGAAGCGTAATATCCTTATAACCTTCGGCAACTATCTGCTTGAATTCTGCAATAATATCCGCTGATTTTCGACTTCTCTCTCTGCCACGGACATAAGGCACAACACAGTAAGTACAGAAATTATCACAACCGTACATAATAGGTAGCCAGGCCTTTGCAGAATTGTCACGAATAGCAGGGATACCCTCTGCCACAGGATTTGTTTCAGTCATATCTGAGAATACCCGTTTTCCTCGTGTAAGATATTTTTTGAAAATTTCAGGTATCATATATTGATTATGAGTACCGAAAACAATATCAACATACGGATAGCTTTTGTAAAGCTTTTCACGGATATGCTCCTGCTGCATCATACAACCACAAAGTGCAATAATAAGGTTAGGATTTGATTGCTTTAACTTCTTGATTGCACCTACATTACCGAAAACTCTGTCCTCAGCGTGTTCACGGATTGCACAGGTGTTGTAAAGGATTAAGTCAGCTTCTTCCTTTTCTTCGGTCATCTCGTAACCCATTAAGGAAAGGAGTCCTTTGATTCTTTCACTGTCGGCAACATTACCCTGACAACCATAAGTATGAACAAACGCTTTTGGTGTGTTACCATGGCGATGGAGGAGAAGCTCACTTACCTCACCTGCTATATTCTTTTGTAATTCGATTTGTTCGTTTGATACAAAATTTGTCAAAATTATACTTCCTTAGTGTAAATTGAGAGTAAAAATGAAACAACATCCTTGAAAACAACTTCACGTTCAGTTTCATTTGTAATTTCGTGTCTCATTCCGGGATAGAGAATTGTTGTTGGCTCAATACCTGCAGAAACTAATCTGTCAGCAACAGCTAAAACGCCTTTACCGTTCATACCGACAGGGTCATTTGCACCTGAAATAATCATAATTGGCAAGTCCTTCGGAACACGGAACGCCCAATCAGAGTCACAAGCTTCACGCATAATATTGTAAATATCACGATAACCTGCAAGTGTGTATGTAAAACCACAGAATTCGTCATTTGAATATGCAAGACGATTTTCAGCATTTTCAGAAAGCCAGGCAAGTGAACTTTCTTTATCAGTACCAAGCATTGAGAAACCTTTGTTCATAATTTCTGCCATCTTGTCAACTCTTCTCATAAGACCGTACTTACTTACGAGTGCATCGATAATGTCAACACCTGCATTGATAATGTCAGGCATATCACCTGTACCACAAAGAATTAAGCCGTTAAGCTCATAGCCGAAATGAACAGCATAAATTCTTGCACAGAATGAACCCATCGAATGACCAAAAAGAAAATATGGGATATCGGGATTTCTTTTTTTCATGATTTTTGTGAGGATATGCATATCGTCAACAAGACGCTTATCACCGTTATAATCACCCATATAACCAATCTGATAACGGTCTTCAATGCTCTTTCCGTGACCTAAATGGTCGTTACCGCAAACAACAAAACCATTTGCTGCCAAATAGCGTGCAAACTCGTCATATCTTGCGATATGCTCAGCCATACCATGAGCCAACTGAACGATACCGATAGGTGTTAATTCATCGTCTTCCCAGATTAAAGTTCTTATTTTATTTTTTCCGTTTGATGAGTTAAAATAAGCTTCTTTTCTTACCAATGCCATAGTTTTCCCTCCAAAATGCATACTTCTGCATATTAATAGATAGATTATACTACAAAACAGTATTTTTGTCATTAAATTTTTATATTTTTTTATTTTTGTACAGATTGCTATTTATAAATCTATTTTCATATATTTTTTATCTAATATATTTAAATTTAATTTGATATTAGGGAAATTAAAGTTGATTTTTTGACGAAATTCACTGAAAACGGACTACCTCTTTCATTTGCAAGAAAACAAGATTTATGATAAAATATAAAAAAATAAAATAAGGAGTGAAAAGCCATGACATACGAACAGGTTGTAGCAAAGGTTAAGGCTAAGTTTGCAGATGTGGATGCTTCTGCTATCGACGGCGTAGTTGCATTGCAGATTAATCTTGAAGGCAAAAATGTAAACGGCATTTTCTATATTGAGGTTAAGGACCACAATGTTAATGTTGAGCCTTATGAATACTATGACAGACACGCTATTGTAACTGTTAACCCAACAAACCTTATGAAGCTTGTTGATGGTAAGCTTGACCCGATTGAAGCGTACAATAAGGGTAAGGTTACTGTTGACGGTGACGCAGGCGCAGTGCTTACTGTTATGAATCTTGTTAAATAAGAAAACTGCACAAAATTATTAAGGCTCCCTCTGACGAGGGAGCTGTCGAACGAAGTGAGACTGAGGGAGAGATTGACTACCCCTCAGTCTTTTTTTGTAAAAAAGACAGCTCCCCTGACAAGGGGAGCCTGAAAAGTTTACATATTAAATTAATAGTGTACTACACCACAATCACAAGTTTTATTTAATCCAAAGAGCATATTGAATACGTTTATGATTCTCCATATGATACCTGCTATGCCTTCTTTATGACAATCATGGTCACAAAGCTGTGTTTCACAAACATCACATATTCCGTCATTGTGCTTATCAGAGTGTCCTGTTGCATTTACATAATCACTTACATAACTATCACCACATTCACAAGTGTATGTGGTGTAGCCCTGTTCTGTACAGATTGGTGCTGTTACTACTGATTTATAGTTATGCTCACAATAATTATAATGAATTGTTACAGTAGTCCATGGAGTTAAGGATAAATCATATGTTTCAATCGCTTGCCATTGTTGTTTTGTACCAGCATAATAAATATCATCTAAATCGATACAACCATGGAATGCCTCAAGACTCATTTTTGTTAAAGTAACAGGTAACGATACTTTTGTTAAGCTACATTCACCAAATGCAAGCGTTTCAATTGCTGTTACATATTTACCCAATTTTACATTTGAAAGCTGAGGACAATTAAAAAACATTTCTTCACTAATTACTGTAAGACTATCCGGAAGCTTGGCGTTAGTAAGGTTGTTACAGTATGCAAATGCGGAATTCCCAATTGTTGTTACTCCTTCAGGAATTGTAATTGATTTAAGTCTTGAACATCCATAAAATGCATCTTCTTCAATTACTATTACACTATCAGGAATATCAATTTCAATCAAACTTTCACAATGGTTAAAGGCACTCTCTCCGATTGTTGTTATTTCGTCAGACATTGTAACCTTATTAAGGGCATAACAACATCCAAATGCGTTTGAGCCAATTGAAGTCACACCATTATTTATAATAACTTCCTTTATAACTTCTTTATAGTAATTGCACCACGGAACGGTGTTTCCATCATAGTCATACATATCTCCTGTACCGGAAATAGTCAATGTGCCCGTAGCAACATCAAAACTCCATGTTAGATTTTCACCACAAGTTCCTGTTTTAGGATATGTCTCATCCGGCTGTTCCACATAACTCATATCACATATAATAGTAGCGTTAAGAAGTGCGGTATTGTTAGAACCAATTGGAATTGATTCCCATTGTTCTTTTGTTCCTGCATAGTAAACATTTCTCAGATTATTACAATTAGCAAATGCAAAATCACAAATTTCTGTTACACTATCAGAAATATTTATGCTTGCAAGATTAGAACACTTGCTAAAAATAAATTCATCAATTATTGTAATTCCATTACCAATTGTTGCCTTTGAAAGACTCTTACATTCATAAAATACTCTGCGACCAAGTGAAGTTACGGAATCAGGGATAACAATCTCTTTAAGATTTTCACATCCATAAAAGGCGGATTCTCCGATTGTTGTAACACTTTCCGGAAGCACTATATTTTTTATACAAGAAGAATCAAAGGCTTTATCTCCTATAATTGTTACACCATCAGGAATTATTATACTTTCTAAACTACAACCGGAAAAAGCATTTTTACCAAGTGTTGTTACACTATCCGGTATTGCATAGTGTAATCTGACATTGCCATAAGGATGCTTAATCAAAGTTGTCTTATCTTTATTAAATAAAACACCGTATTCATCATTTGAATAGTATTGGTTGTTGCTATCAACTGTTATGTTTTGCAGATTAAAACAACAGGAAAAAGCTTCTTCTCCAATTGATTTTACACTTTCAGGAATATCTATTTCAGTGAGTGCAGAACAGTTTGAAAAAGCACTATTACCAATTGATGTTACACCATCCGGAATTGTTATTTCAACGAGTTTAGAACACCTATCAAATGCGTTATTGCCGATTGATTTTACACTTTTACCGATTGTTATACTCTCGAGATTTTCACACTGATAAAAAACATATTTACCGATTATTTCTACGCTATCAGGAATTATAACGCTTGTAAGGCTCCTACAATATGTAAAAGCCTCATCGTCAATTATCAATACACCATAAGGAATCAATATGTTTGTAAGAGCATCACAAGCATATATTGCGCTATTAGAAATTTTGGTGACAGTATCAGGAATTATTATATTTGTAAGACTATAAAAAAATGCAAATGCATGGATGCCAATTGAGGTTATACCATCAGCAATCACCACTTCTTTAATCTTATTTTCGTAGACTTCCCATGGTCTGTTATTGTATTCGTAATCATACATATCGCCTGTACCGGAAATGGTTAATATGCAAGTTGATTCATCGTAATTCCAAGTTGCATTATCACCACAAGTACCTGATGTTGGTGTTTCTGCACTTGCTGTGATTGGGATGGTGGTTATAACCATCAAAATTACGAGGATAACTGATAAAATCTTGTTTGTTTTTTTCATAATAATTTTTCCTCCTTTATGTAAAAATTTATTTTTCTCAATTTAAGTATATTTTATTATCCGTAAAATAGCAAGAAAAAATGAATTTTTATAGACATTATTTAATCTTTCATTATGAAAATTATAATAAAATAGAACCCTTCTATAACATATATCAAAATAATTTTGCGTTTTGTTATACAAAAATTAATAAATTTTTTATTTCATAAAAAACCACTCCGTAAAAACAAAAAATGCGTCAGCCGAAGCTAACGCACCGAAAAATACATAGCTCCAACTGTCGCCAAACATAATTTTACAATCCAAGCAATGTGCGTGTATGCAAAACTGAGCATCTGTATTTTTACTGAAATAAAAATACACACACTTATCTTGGATAAATTTTTATAAAATTATGTTTGGCAACTTTAGTTTACCACTATTTTCAGGAAAAATCAATGATTATGTTGAGATTCTTCGCGTTGCTCAGAATGACAAATGGAGTTTATTGGGATAAAGACAAATTATAGTTTGAAATACAAAAGGCAGGCGTAAAAGCCTGCCACTGTGCATAATGCGAATTATTTTTTATTGTTCTTATCGCGTTCACGGATAACAAAGCGTGTCGGTGTGCCTTCGAGTCCGAAAACTTCACGAATCTGGTTATCGATATAACGCTGATAGCTGTAATGGAACAAGTCCTTATTATTTACAAAGCAAACGAATGTGGGTGGTCGTGTTGAAGCCTGAGTCATATAGTAAATCTTAAGGCGTTTGCCTTTATCTGACGGTGGCTGAACACGAGCTGTTGCATCTGCAAGAACATCGTTAAGCTTACCTGTTGAAATTCTCATTGCATTCTGACTATCGACAAACTTAATGAGTTCAAAAAGCCTGTCAAGTCTCTGACCTGTTTTTGCACTGATAAAGATAAATGGTGCATAGCTCATAAATGAGAAATCTACCATAAGCTTTTTACGGTATTTATCCATTGTTGTTCCGTCTTTTTCAACTAAATCCCACTTGTTTACTGCAATAATACATGCTTTACCAAGTTCGTGAGCAATACCGGCAACCTTTGAATCCTGTTCTGTAAAGCCTTCAGTTGCATCAATCATAATAACACAGACATCCGCTCTCTCAACAGCCATTCGAGCTCTGATTACAGAGTATTTTTCAATCTGGTCTTCAACCTTACTCTTACGACGAAGTCCCGCTGTATCAATAAACATAAATGAACCATGGTCATTATTGATATATGTGTCAGTTGCATCTCTTGTTGTACCTGCAATATTTGAAACGATTACTCGCTCCTCACCTGCTATTTTATTGATAAGAGATGATTTACCTGCATTCGGTTTGCCAATAACAGCAACTTTTACAATTTCGCTTTCATCTTCTGTTTCCACATCTTCAGGAAGGTATTCAAGCACTCGGTCAAGCAAATCACCTGTACCGTGACCGTGAGCAGCAGAAACCTGTACAGGGTCACCAAGACCTAAATTATAGAACTCGTAAAACTCTGCCGGCGGTTCACCCAATGAGTCAGATTTATTAACACAAAGAATTATTGGTTTATTACTCTTAATGAGCATTGTTGCAACCTCTTCATCAGTAGCAACCACACCTGTTCGTACATCTGTTACAAAAATGATAACATCGGCACTATCAATAGCAAGCTGAGCCTGACGACGCATCTGTGAAAGAATAATATCGTCCGAATATGGTTCAATACCACCTGTGTCAATCAAAAGCATTTCGTGACCAAGCCATTCACAATCACCATAAATTCTGTCACGGGTTACACCCGGTGTATCGTCAACTATGGAAAGTCTTTTGCCGATAAGCTTATTAAAAAGTGTACTTTTGCCTACATTTGGGCGACCAACAATCGCCACTATGGGTTTTGCCATTATTTCACCCCCAGAATATCTCTTAAAACCTGACCTCCGTCACCAGCGGTCAGAATAATTTTCGTATTTAATCTTTCTTCCAGTTCCTCAATTGTCATATCATCAAGGAATTTATTTTTATGTTCAGTATGATTTGTGTAATCACTAATCATTGAACCTGGCAACAGTAAATATTCACCTAAATCCATGTCTTTCAACTGTTCATCAAGGTCAATGCCTGTTATTAGTCCTGAAACTGTTATAGTTTCACCAAAGAAATTGTTAATAATCTTCTTCACCTGAATACTGATACTGAACTTTTCTTCTGCTTTTTTGCAAAGCTCATCAAGATACGGATAAAAATCAACACCTGTTGCTAAAGTCACCTTTTTATATACAGGTTTCTCATTACAATATTCAAGTTCATCAATAAAATCGTTATAAAATGAACGGACAAGACCAACACCATTGTCAAGCTGAGGATAACCGTCATAATAGTCTTCCTCAGGTAATTCACGCTCTGCTTTTATAAAGAACTCATCGGCAGGATAGCAAAGTCCCACTCCAAGCTCTTTACGGAATTTCTGTGAATACTCCTCAATAATATCAATGGTTTCACCGGCTGTTTTCTTATTATACGGTTCAAGCTTCTCGAGTCCGTCACGGAATTTTGTAAGTCCCACAGGAACTGCCGCAATACTCTGAACAGCAGGATAAAGTTCAGATAAATCTTCAATACTTCGTCGAAGTTCTGCACCGTCATTATATCCGGGGCATAAAACAAGCTGAGTATTCATCTGTATTCCTGCATCAGCAAATCTCTTTATAATTTCAAGGCATTTACCTGCACTCTTGTTTTTCATCATCTGAACTCTTAATTCAGGATTTGTTGTGTGAACAGAAATGTTCACAGGACTTATATGCATCTTAATGATACGTTCTACTTCGTGCTCTGAAATATTTGTAAGCGTAATATAATTACCAAAAAGGAATGACAATCGACTATCATCGTCCTTAAAATACAAACTTGGTCTGAGTCCCTTTGGCAACTGGTCAATAAAGCAGAAAATACATTTATTCTTACAATGCTGTTGCTTATCCATCAAATAAGTTTCAAATTGGAGTCCACAATCAGTATTTGCAGTTTTTATGACTTTGTATTTTCCGTCACTACACCTAAATGTCATGGTGATATTCTGCTCTGTCATATAAAAGTCATAATCGAGCACGTCCATAATGTCATTACCATTTATTTTAAGCAATTCGTCACCTGCCACAATGCCTTTCAACGCACAGACAGACAATGGTTTAACAGAACTTATTCTAACCGACAAAGCAATCACCTCTCATTCAGATTTAATAATGGTTTTTAAGCAAGACTAAAAGGCGGAGAGAAAATGTTCTTTCCGCCTTACTTAATAACAAGATAAATTATGCTTCTTCTTTAAGAGCAACAACCTGTCTACCCTTATACTGTCCGCATTCACCGCAAACTCTGTGAGGTCTCTTGTAACCACCG
This sequence comes from Candidatus Fimenecus sp., assembly GCA_045631225.1. Classification (GTDB taxonomy): domain Bacteria; phylum Bacillota; class Clostridia; order Oscillospirales; family Acutalibacteraceae; genus Fimenecus. Next base: position 31,237 of record JAZQUG010000038.1, on the reverse strand, counting down.
CAATTTGGGCACTTAACAAGCTCAGGAGCTGTCATCTTCCAAACGTTTGAACGTCTCTTATCTCTTCTTGTTTTTGAAACTCTTCTCTTAGGTACTGCCATGTGGGGCACCTCCTTATTATAAATAATTAATAATTAACTAATCTTCAAGCAACTGTAATAAAGCTGCCATTCGTGGGTCAACCTCTTTTTTGCAATCACAAGGACCGCCATTCAGGTTTTTACCACATTTGGAACAAAGTCCCTTACACTCTTCATCACACAAAAATCTTAATGGTAATGAAAAGACAATATCTTCACAAACCAATGAAGATAAATCCAGCACGGAATCCTCAACAACAATATAATCATCATTATCGTCATTGACAAGATTATTTGCAAGTAAATGTTCGATATCCACCTGGAAATCCTTCTTGAAACCCTCGGCACATCGACTGCAAACCACGGTTGCTGAAAACTTAGCCCTCGCTGACAACGACACAATTCCCGTGTTATTCTCGATTTTACCACTAACCGCAATACCCGGTGCGTCAAGTGAAATATCGTCAGAAAGAGAGTATTCTGGTTCAAAGCAGAAATCGAATTCCTTTTTTGAGCCTTCAAGGTTAAAAATCTGTTCAAGTTGAATATTCATAAAACATTCCTCATCACATGCGTTAAATATTATATATTTATATTTCGTTTTTGTCAACAAAAATCTAAAAGATTTTTTGTAGAATTTGCAGAAAAATGGCCATCGAGTATCCCCGACAGCCTATATTTCTTTATTTTTTAATTAGTTGAGTTTTTCACAGTACTCAAACATTGCTTCAGGAAGGTCTTCCATATCTGATGAGATTGTGAAAGTAAACTTTGTACCAGAAATCTTTGAAAGAGCATCAACCTTCTTAAGGAAAACTGCAAGAGCTTCGCCTGTTCTTTCGTTATCTTCAGCAATTCTATATGTTGCATCAACGAAGATGTCAGTAATGTCATGGTCACCTGCACAAATACCACTTAAGAAGCCATAGAATGCATCATAACCTGAAATTGCAAACACATCAGTTGCAACAAGTCTTGCGCGATAGTTTACGTCGTATGTAAGTTTTGTTTCCTTTTCAACGCATACAACATTACCACTTGATACATGAACAGCGTCATTAACGTGCTCTACAAGTACCTTTGTTTTTCCTGTTCCTTTTTTACCGATAATAAGAGAAATCATATTATCTCCTCCTATATATTTATTATCCGCTTAAAGCGGTCATTTCCCTTTTTTAGTTTAATCTTGCTAATAATGCTTCTCTTTCAGCCTCATATCCCGGCTTACCAAGAAGAGCAAACATATTCTTTTTATAACTTTCAACACCAGGCTGATTGAATGGATTAACACCTAAAACATATCCTGAAACAGCACAAGCTTTTTCAAAGAAGTAAACAAGATAACCGAATTCGTATACGTTCATCTCAGGAACTTCAATACAGATATTTGGTACGCCACCGTCAACATGTGCTAAAAGTGTTCCTTCGTAAGCCTTACGGTTAACAAAGTCCATTGTTTTTCCTGCAAGGAAGTTAAGACCATCAGCATTAACTTCATCTTCTTCGATTACAACCTCTCTCTTAGGCTTTGTAAACATAACAGATGTTTCGAATAACATTCTAACGCCATCCTGAATGTACTGACCCATTGAGTGAAGGTCTGTTGAACAAACAACACTTGCGGGGAAAATACCCTTTCCATCCTTACCTTCGCTTTCACCGAAAAGCTGTTTGAACCATTCGTTCATCATTGTGAAATCAGGCTCGTAAGCAACCATAAGTTCAACTGCTTTACCTTTACCGAGAAGGATGTTACGAAGTGCAGCGTACTTATAGCAATCATTCTTTTCGATGTCACAAACGCTGTATGCATCACGAGCATCAGCTGCACCCTGCATCATTTTATCAATATCAATTCCTGCAACAGCAATTGGCAAAAGACCAACAGCTGTAAGAACTGAATATCTGCCACCAACATCATCAGGAACTACAAAAGTTTCATATCCAGCCTTATCAGATAACTCCTTAAGAGTACCTTTTTCCTTATCAGTTGTAACGTAAATTCTCTTTGCAGCCTCTTCTTCACCATACTTCTTGATAAGAAGGTCACGGAAAATACGGAAAGCAATTGCAGGTTCAGTTGTTGTACCTGATTTTGAGATAACATTGATTGAGAAATCAACATCCTTAACCATATCAACAAGCTCTGAAAGTGAATTACCACTGATAGAGTTACCGCTGAAATATATATTTGGAGTATCCTTTGATACAAGATTATAGTTCTGTGATGTACAGAATTCAATAGCAGCACGAGCGCCAAGATATGAACCACCAATACCGATAACAACAAGAGCCTTTGAATCATTCTTGATTTTCTGAGCTGCCGCTTTAATTCTCTCAAATTCTTCTTTATCGTAATTAACCGGAAGGTCAACCCAACCTAAAAAGTCAGCACCTTCGCCACTTTTATCCTGAATTTTCTGATGAGCATCTTCTACAGCACCTGCCATAGCCTTTATCTCATCATCTGTGATAAAATTCTTAACATACTTATCGTTAAGTTTCAACGCCATTTTAATTTAGTCCTCGCTTTATGTTATAATGTTTTTACTATTTTACCCTAAAATCATATAATTTTCAATAGATATTTATGATTTTTTTGCAAAAGTTGACCATAAAAGTGAAAAGATAAACCATGTATCCCTTCGTTCAATTCTTTTTTCTGATAAAACAGTACATTCTCCTAAAGTTTTACCATCAATTTCAAAATATATCTTTCCAAATGTCTGATTTTTCTCCACGGGTGCTTCCACATCCACACACATATCAACTCGTTGTGTTATCTTATCCTGCACGCCTTTTTCTATTAAAATTGGTTTTGGTTTTTTAACCACCGACTTTGCAACACTTTCTTTTCCGTAAAGTACAGACACATCAGTTATAAGTGAATAATCAATTTCAGGTTTATATATTGTGTAAGTTGCAAATCCCCAGCTGAGCATTTTCTTTGCATCCTCAAAACGTTCATTACTATTGTCACTACCGAGCACTACTGCCACAAGCTCCATTCCGTCACGCTCTGCAGTTGCACTTACACAGTATCCTGCTTTTGATGTAGTGCCTGTTTTAAGTCCCGTTGCACCATCATAATATCTTATAAGCTTATTGGTATTAACAAGCTGAGTCTCACCATTACGTAGTGAATCCATCCATATCGTTGTATATTCCTTTATTTTATCGTGTTTCATAAGCTCACAACTCATAATAGCTACATCTCTTGCTGTAGAATAATGATTTGTTACGGTATCATCGAGTCCCGAGCAATTCTCAAAACAAGTATTTGTCATTCCAAGAGCTTTTGCTTTTTCATTCATCATAGACACAAATGCCGTTTCGTCTCCTGCAATATATTCACCAAGAGCTGTACATGCATCATTGGCGCTTGCAATAACAGTTGCTTTCAATAATTCATGAACAGTCATTACCTCTCCTTCTTTAAGCCAGATCTGCGAGCCTCCTTTAGAAGATGCATTCTGACTTGCCGTAATTTTATCTTCAAGCGTAATCTTACCTTCATCAAGAGCTTCCATCACAAGAAGAATTGTCATGACCTTTGTTATGGATGCCGGTGAAAGCTTTTCATCAGCATTTAATTCCATCAAAACTTTCCCTGTTGAAATTTCCATAAGTATTGCTGATTTTGCTGAAAGTGTTCCGACTACGGTTTCTTCCTGTGCAAATGAGATTACCGACATTGACATTACCATTATTACAGCTATTATAACACAAATTACTCTTTTCATTATTATCCCTCCAAAAAAAGTATATGAATAGGACAAATTAGTATATGAAAAATATAATTTATATGATATAATAAACTTGGTGAGATTATGAAAGTATTTTTCCACACTCTTGGGTGCAAAGTAAATCAATATGAAACTCAGGAAATGCGTGAACAATTAAATAAAAACGGTTATGATATTACAGAAGATGAAAGTGTTGCTGATATTTTCGTCGTAAACTCCTGCACCGTAACAAGTGAAAGTGACAGAAAAACAAGACAGTGTGTTCGTCATTATAAAAAGAAGTACCCACAAAGCACAGTTGTGCTTACAGGATGTATGCCACAGTCTTTTCCACATATGGCAGAACAACTTACAGAGGCTGATATTGTCCTTGGAAATAAAAACAACAAGTTACTTGTAGCTTCTCTTGACGAGTACTTTACCGATAATTGCAGGTGTCTGCATCTTGAGCAGCACCAGAGTGGTGAGCCACTTGTGTCATCAGGAATAAGCAGTTTCGAAGAAAGAACACGTGCAATACTTAAAATTGAAGATGGTTGTGACAGATTCTGTTCGTACTGCATTATTCCAAAAGCAAGAGGCAGAGTCCGTTGGAAGCCAATAGAGGATGTCAAAAAAGAAGTCGATTCATTAACTAAAAATGGATTTCGTGAAATCGTTCTTGTTGGAATCAATCTTTCTGCTTATGGCAGAGGAAGTGACTTGAATCTTGCTGACGCTGTTTTTGCAGTAAGTGAAAATGAAAAAGTAGAGAGAATCCGATTAGGCTCTCTTGAACCTGACCACATCACCGATGAATTGATTGAAAAGCTTTCAAAATGCCAGAAGCTTTGTCCACAATTCCATATTTCTCTTCAAAGTGGTTGTGACAAAATCTTAAAGAAAATGAATCGACATTACACAAGTGATGAATACTATTTACTTTGTCAGAAATTGAGAAAAGAATTTAAAGATTGCACTCTTACAACTGACATTATGGTTGGTTTTCCATACGAGAATGAAGAAGATTTCCAAATCACAAAGGAATTTGCAAAGAAAGTCGGTTTTGAGAAAATACATATTTTCCCATATTCAAGAAGAAGTGGTACGGTTGCTGACAAAATGGATTGTCAGGTTGAAAAAAGTGTAAAATCGCAACGTGTTGCAGAGCTTTCAACGGTTGCGGATAGTATCAGAAACGAATTTTTAGAAAAACAAATCGGCAAGACCCTTTCTGTTCTCGTAGAAGAGAAACAAAAAGATAATGAGTATTTCGGATACACATCCAACTATACACCTGTTAAAATAAGTAGTGGTAATGTTGGAGAAATAAAACAAGTGAAGATTAAATCTGTACAGAATGATTTTTGTATCGGTGAATAAAAAATACAGGGCTGAATTATCAACCCTGTAATTTTTTTACTTATCCAGACTATATGAAATTGAATTTACAATATCACTTGAATTGAAAGATACGCTCATTCTGATAGTCTCTTTATCTTCGACCTCAACCTTGTATGTATATAATCTCTCCTCACCTGTTTTTCCTTCAGGAATACCAAGTGCTTCCTCAACCTGAGCACGAGTTATACCTACTGTAAGACCTGCAGCAACGGTAATTGCTCGGTTACCATTTGCAGAATTAAAATAGTTGAATCCTACAACAGTTGCATCACGATAATTACAATCAGCCGTACCAAGATTTTCGCAAGAAACCTTTAACTGTGTTTCTTCACCAACAAGAGTAATATTGATTGATTCACCTTTTTTAAGCTTTTTACTTTCATAAACGCTTTCGTCAGGAATACGCAACTCTGATACTGCTAAAAACTCATCAATTGTACAAGGAAGAGTAATTTTATTTTTGTTTGCAAAAGTTATTTCACCTGTTGTCCAAGTTTCTTTTAACTTGTCTCCATCAAATTTTTCAACAGGCTTATAATCGCCATAATCTCCACCTGAGTTATCTCCATCTTTATTACAAGCTGTAAAAGCAAATAAACCCATTACTAAAACAAGCAAAATTGCAATAAACTTTTTCATATATATCATCCTTTCTGGTAATATTTTACTTGAATAACACAACAGTGTCAAGATTATTAATTAGTTGTATAGTAAAACCAGTTTGCAAGATTTTCAGGCTCTACAAAAAACTTTGTTCTGTAAAGCGCTGTTTTAAATTTTGAACCTTTAACAGGAATATCTGCAAGAGATTTTACTGTCACATCATACTTTTTATCTGATTTAACTGTTACAACTTTTTCTTCATTTGGAAGCAAGTCGAAATAGTTATCAGAGAATGGTGTTTTAAAATCAGGAATGTCAACCATTACACTACGGCAGAAAACAGGTGACACAAGTTTAATTGTAATCTCACCATTTTCATAAGAAACTGTTTTTTGGATAGTATTTGATGTCATTTTCAAATCTCTGTCAGGAACGAAAATTTTTGTTCTTTCTGATACAACCTTTCCGTTTTCATAGAGCTTAACAGATAAGAACATATTCTTCTTATCACCTGTTATATTACCTCTTTCGAACATAACCTTTGAATTTGCGCCAACCTTAACAACCAAATCTGATGTATTTGTATTTTCAAATAACACTTTGCCATCAAGAGTTGAAATAGAAATACTTACCTTTACGTTATGCTCATTCATTGTGTCGTTAATTATGTATACTTTGTAATCCTTGTCTGTTTCTTCAATTGATACACAAAGAGGTTCAAAGAAATGACGGGCAGCATACTGAAGTGCTTTCCATTTGCCTGTGTAATCCACACTTGACCATGACGGAGCCTGCCAACAGTCGTTATACTGCCAGAAAAGTGAACCGTTACAACGTTCACGATGACGACGCCAATGCTCAGTTGCATCTTGAATGCACTCTTTCTGAATGAGATTTGTCATATAAATCAAATCTTCGAACTTCTGGGGCTCATAATACTTTTCAAGCAAGTAATAAAGCATTTTTCTGTTACCGTTTCTGCACTTCTGATGAGAATTGAAAATATCACTTGTAATGAAATAATCACTCTCTTCAGCAAACTGACGCACAGCATCCATTGATGGCAATGACTCAAGACCAAATTCACTACAGAATCGCGTTGGTCTGCTTCTGTAATAGTTAAGAGGCTTCTGACCATGCCATACAGTCCACATATGAGTATCACCATGGTCATCGCCGGTTACACCCTTACGGAAGCTTTCACCAATTGGTGATGTTTCAATATATGGAGTATCAGGGTCAAGCTCTGTTACCAAATCTTTAAGGATTTCATAGAAGAATTTCTTATACCACTGTACGATTTTCATTGTTTCAGGCATATATGAGAACATTGTTTCAATCTCATTGTTTCCACCCCAAAGGCAGAGACAAGGATGAGATTTAATACGATTTATCTGATATCTCATTTCATTCAAAACATTTTCACGGAAATCGTCTTCGTAGAATGGATACATAAGACAAGCAAACATAAAATCCTGCCATAAAAGAAGACCTTTTTCGTCACACTGTTCATAGAAATAGTCAGGGAGATAATAAGCACCACCCCAGATACGAAGCATGTTGAAGTTTGCCTGTAATGCTGAGTCTATGTAATAATCATATGTTTCATTAGTTACTCTGCCCATCAACGAGTCAGGAAGAATCCAGTTTCCGCCTTTACCAAAAATCGGTACGCCATTAAGATAGAAACAGAAATTATGACCATACTTATCCTTTGAACGATCAAGACGAATTGTACGAAGACCGATTTTCTTTGTAACAACAGAATCACCTAAAGTTGCAACTACTGTATAAAGTGGTTGTTTTTCTTTTTCTGACAATTCCTTTGTCCACCAGAGTTCAGGATTTTCAATTACGATTTCGTTGTTTTCGATTACATATTCTGTACCGTCAGGATAAATGATTTTAGCAGCAGCTTCACCGCTACCGTCAACAACAGGATTAATTTTTACTGTTACTTTGCCATCTTTATGAATCTGCTTGATTTCAACATCCTGGAGTCTGTTATCAAAACATTCAACCCAGATGTCGTCAGTAATACCTGAAAGAGGAAGATGCGGACCCCAGTCCCAACCAAAATGACAATGAGGTTTACGGATATATGCAGCACCGTCAGTACCGTTACAATTCTTTGGAATTGGTTTTTCCTTTTGCATTTTTTCAGCATATGTTGTTGGAGCAAAGAATGTGATTTTGAGAGTATTATCCCCTGCTTTTGCCACATTCTTAATATCAAATTCATATTTGAGATGTGCATTTTCACCTTTGCCTACAAGTTCACCATTTACAAAGACATCACAAAGTGTATCAAGTGCTTTGCAGACAAGTAAGATTTTACGATTATTAAGGTCATCTTCTGTAAGTGAGAATGTTCTTTCATAAGTCCAGTCTTCACGACCAACCCATTCAACAAGTTTTTCGTTATCCTTGTAATACGGGTCAGGAATAGCACCAAGTTCAAGCAACTGAGTGTAGTTATCAGATGGAACATTAACATCATATTTATCCCCTGTTGCAACACGAGTCATATTCCATTGTCCGTTAAGGTTATAAGTCTTCATAACAAATTTTCCTTTGAAATTAGATTTTATAATATTGTAACAGAATACAATATTATTTTCAATACATAAAATCGACTCACTTATTGTCTATCTCTCCCTCAGTCATTTTTTTGCAAAAATGACAGCTCCCTCGTCAGAGGGAGCCGAAAAAGTTTACATATTAAATTAATAGTGTACTACACCACAATCACAAGTTTTATTTAATCCAAAGAGCATATTGAATATGTTTATGATTCTCCAGAGGATACCTGTTATGCCTTCTTTATGACAATCATGGTCACAGAGTTGTGTATTACAAGCATCACATATTCCGTCATTGTGATTATCTGTATGTCCTGTTGCATTTACATAATCATCGACATAACTGTCACCACATTCGCAGGTGTAAGTTGTGTAACCTTGTTCTGTGCAGGTTGGTGGTGTTGTAACTGTTTCGTATGTGTGTTCGGTTGTTTTTCCAATTTCTTCTGTGTATGTATCTCCACAAATACAAGTGAATGTTTTTACACCTGTTGTTGTATGTGTTGCAGGTGTTGTGATTTCTGATGTATAGCTATGACTATTTGCATCAACCTCTACATAATCAGCAACATAAGTGTCCCCACATTTACATGTGTATGTTGTATAGCCTTGCTCTGTACAAGTTGGAGCTGTTACAACTGATTCATACATATGTTCAACAGGTGCAGACATTACATTTACTTGATTACAAGTTGAACAAACACATTCAAATCTGCCATACTCTCCACACTTAGCATCATCAACAAGTTCCCATTCACTAAATGTATGTCCTGTTGCAGGAATAATAACTGCACCTGTTTTACTTTCACATCTTGAACATTTTTTTGACATTCGTCCGTCTGTTGTACAGGTTGCTTCATACTCAACTGTTAACTCACAATAATCGTGACCAAGACGTGAAATTGTTTCAGTTACTTCTTCGCTACAAGCCGAGCAAATACCTGTTCTTTTTCCTTCAATCGTGCAAGTCGGTTCTTTTGTTACTTCCAGACTGTCAACATTATGACCTGTTGCTTCAACATAATCATCGACTTTTTCGTTACCACAAACTGTACATTTATATGTTGTGTAACCCTGTTCTGTACAAGTTGGTTCTGTTGTTGAAACCACTTCATAACTATGACCTAAAGCCGGAACTTTAACAGATACATATTCATATTCACATCTTGTACATACCTGTTTTGTGTATCCTTTTTCTGTACAAGTCGGAGCAATTGTTTCTACAACATCACCATAATTGTGACCGAATGAAGAAGTATAATCATTTTTAACAGTCTTGCCACATGCAGTACATGTATATGTTGTATAGCCTTGTGTTGTACAAGTTGGCTGTGTTACGGAAGTTTGTTCATAGTTGTGAGTCGGGTCAAGATATTTCTCAAGATAGCCCGTATGACAAACAGGACATTCATATGCTATGTATCCTTGCTCTGTACAAGTTGGTGGCCATATAACCTCAACATAATCAGGACATTCAGTAAATTCAAGGAAGCTGTCAACATAGCTTTCGTTACATATTGAACAGATATGTGTTGTATAACCACGATTTATGCAAGTTGGCTCTGTTACTGTTGATGTTGTGAAATTATGCTCACATTCAACATAGTTAAAGTGAATATTTGCATTTAAAAGTGCTTCATTATCTGTGCCAACTACAATTTTCTTCCATTGTTCTTCTGTACCTGCGTAATAAACATCAGTAATAGAATTACATGTTTTGAAAGACTGTTTTCCGATTTCTGTTACACTTAAAGGAATTATGACATCTGTAGCATTAAGAAAGAAACGAAAAGAGTTATTACCAATATAGTTTATACCGTTATCTATAACAATTTTTTTGGTATCATATTTGTAATAATCCCAACCTCTATAGCCTCTGAACCGATAATAAGTTTTATGGTAAAATAATTCATCAAACATATAATCATCAAAAGTATTGCCTTCACCAGAAACTGTTAAAGTATATGAATTTGCATCGAAAATCCATGTTATTGTATCATCTTCAATTAATACAACACCATTACCACGGTCAGAATAAATTACATAATCGCTTGGATAAACTTTTACATAGTCCATTTCATCATTCAAATGGTCACCTATTTTAACATGGTTCCACTCATTTTGTGTGCCTGAATAATAAATATACGTTAATTTATCACATTTATAAAAAGCATCGTCTCCGATAACTTTTAAGCTATTACTTGTGGTTAAAGATTTAAGATTAACACAACTATTAAATGCATCAGCACTGATAGTCTTTACACTGCTCATAGTTACTGTTTCAAGGGAATCAGAATAAGCAAAAGCGTAAGCACCAATATATATTATACCCTCATTGATAACCACATGCTTAACATCATTTTCTATTATGTCTTCCCATGGACGAGTGCCACAATAATAACCACCCCAATCATCTTCTTCATAATAATCAGGTATTTCTCCAGTACCTGTTAGTGTTAAAGTAGCTGTTTCTTCATCAAACCCCCATATGATATTTTCACCACAAGCACCTGATGTTACCACTTCTTCTGCACTTGCTGTGATTGGGATGATGGTTACCACCATAAGTATTGCGAGGATAATTGCTAAGATTTTGTTAGTTTTTTTCATAATAATTTCCTCCTTTATAATAAAAAAATTATTTTTCTCAAGTTAAGTATATTGTATTTTCGTATAAATTACAATGAAAAATGCAAAATTGCAGATTTTTAATGCAAAATTGCAAGAAAATATATACAAGTGAATAATTACCTTATTCCATAATAATCATCTCCATATAAACAAAAAGTGCGGCCACCGAAGCAGCCGCACAAAAAACGCAAACTCCGATAGTCGCCAAACCAATTCAATATAAAGGGCAATTAAGCACATTCGTATTGACAGAATTTGCGTTTTTATCAAATTCATAATACAAATATGCAAAAACGAGTATAATATTCCTATAAAAAAACAGAAATCGCCCTCATTTTTATATTCAATTGGTTTGGCAATTATAATTTTACCATATTTTTTGCATTTATTCAATATATAATTTAATTTTGCGATTTTGTTTTTCTTCGGTTACACTCATATTGTATAAAACGGTTTGTTAAATCGGAGTTTATCGGGGAGTTAATGGGCGTCTCTTCTCGGCTCCCCTTGTCAGGGTGCGGGTGTCCGGTGGACACCTCTGCGAAGCAGAAGCACCGACCGAACCGGCAGGTGAGACTTAGCTGTCTGCGAATCAGACTGAGGGGTAGTCAACTATACTATTAAACTATCTCTCCCTCCGTCAAAATCAAAGATTTTGCCACCTCCCTCGTCAGAGGGAGGCATAGATACATAATTTATCTCCACGATAAATTATAATTTGATTGGGCTAACGATAAAAGCGGAGTCAAGTTATGACCCCGCTCTAATGATGGATTTTATTTTTTGATAAACAAGTTACTTGCTTTTATAATTTCTTCATTTGTGACTTTACCCGTTGAAATTGCATTTACTGCTTTTTCAGCTTCGGTAGTTATATCACTATATGGTGTATTGAGTTTATTATTTACATAATCTGCAAGGTTTTCACATTTGAAGACTGCATTCTGCACTCTCTTATTACCATATTTATCGAAGAATGTTCCGTTTTCGCAATAGTTGGAAGTTTCTATTGCATTTTCTACATTACCATTATACTGTGGAATGTTGAGTTTTGAAATCGCATAGTAGTTTGCATCTGTTTCTTTTGCAGTTGTATAAATTTCTTTATTATTTTCTTCTGCATATTTTTTAAGGACAAATGCTGTTTCTGTTGAAACTTTACCACTAATCACAAATGTATCAAGGTTGAGTAATGTTTCAAAATCAGTTGTTTCTTGGTTCTCAAGCACACTGAAACGACCACCCTTACAGATAATGCCGTTACCAACCGGTAATGCTCGGGTAACTGTTGAACCGATATAACGGTAATCTACCGAACAGAGATTAGAACAATTTGTACAAATGCTTTCTACTGATTTTTCTTTAACAGGAACACTCTTTGCAAATGAAGTCTTTTCGCGTAAAGCACCTGTCGGACAAAGTGCAACACACTGGCCACAACCGATACAAGCAGTTTCCTTCAACGGCTTACCGAGTTCAGGTTCAACCAACGTATTAAATCCACGATTAATAAGTCCGATTGCAGATTTGCCCATAACCTCTTCACAGACTCTTACACAAAGTCCACAAAGAACACATTTATCTGTATTTCTGCTGATTAAGTCGTTTGCATTTTCCTGATTTCTGTTATGCTTTTCTCCCGCAAATCTTGACGGTTTAACGTCATAATCATTTGCATAAGAAATAAGCTTACATTCAAAGTAATCGTGACAACCACATTCAAGGCAACGATTTGCCTCTTGCTTTGCCATTTCTTCACTGAATCCGAAATTAACTTCCTTAAAGTTTGTTTTTCGGTCAGCAGGAGTCATATGTGGCATTTTTGCTCGTGCTGATTTTTCGAATGTTGAATAGTCTATTGATTTACTGTCACGCTCAACAAAATATGGCTTTTTATAACCAACAGTTTCACCACTCAAGTATCTGTCGATTACAACTGATGCTTTTTGTGCCTCACCGATTGCTGCGATTGCAATATCAGCACCTTTATTTGTAGCATCACCTACTGCAAATACGCCATCAACGGATGTTGTATATCTGCTCTCATCTGCTGAAATTGTATTCTTACGAGTTGCTTCAAGTAACTCAAATCCATTAAGGTTTGGATACTGACCGATTGCCATAATTACAGAATCAAGCTCGATTGTTTCTGTTGCACCTTCAATTGCAACAGGTCTTCTACGCCCACTTTCATCAGGCTCACCAAGCTCCATTTTCTGCAGGATTACACCATTGAGCTTACCGTTTTCACCTGTAAATTCAATAGGATTTGTAAGATACTTGTAAATAACTCCCTCTTCTTCTGATTCAAGAATTTCCTGAGGGTCAGCAGGCATTTCATCCTTTGTTCGACGATAAATAATATATACATTTTCTGCCCCAAGTCGAACCGCTACTCGACAAGCGTCCATAGCAGTATTACCGCCACCACAGACAGCAACATTCTTACCGATTTCAGGTTTGTTTCCAAGGGCAACTTCACGAAGGAAGTCAATACCACCCCATACACCTTCTAAATCTTCTCCCTGAACTCGCATTTTACTGCTGTTCCAAGCACCGATTGCAACAAGAGTTGCATCGAAATCCTTTTTGATTTGTTCAAATGAAATGTCTTTACCGATGTTAATATTGTTTTTTAGTTCAACTCCCATATCCTCAATAAGTTTTACTTCCTTATCTAAAACTGCTTTAGGAAGTCTGTATTCAGGGATACCGTAACGAAGCATACCACCCATTTGTGGCATCTGTTCAAAAATTGTTACGCTATGGCCCTGTTTACGGAGGAAATATGCTGATGTAAGACCTGCAGGACCACCACCGATAATTGCAACCTTTTTATTTGTATCAGGCTCTATTTCAGGTATATATGTATCCCCTAACAAATCCATATCAGCAACAAAGCTTTTAAGGAATGCTATTGAAATTGGTTCATCAACATACTGTCTGCGACATTGTTTTTCACAAGGATGTGGACAAATTCTGCCGATTGATGCAGGAAGTGGTAATTTTTCTTTGATAAGCTTAACAGCTTCTGTGTATTCACCGTTTGCAATAAGACCAACATAGCCTTGACAATCTGTTCCTGCAGGACAAGCCTTACTACAAGGTGCTACACAATCTCCTGTATGGTCAGAAAGCAAAAGTTCAAGAGCCACTTTACGTGAAGCCTTTACTCTTTCTGTCTGAGTATGTACAACCATACCGTCATTAACCTTTGTTGAACAGGCACGAAGAAGTTTCGGAATACCCTCAACCTCAACTGTACAAAGTCCGCAAGCACCATAAAGCTCAACTCTGCCATCATAACAGAGATTAGGAATTTTGATACCATTCTGTGAAGCAACATTGAGTATTGTCATACCCTCTTGTGTTTCTATCTTTTTACCATCAATTGTTATTGTAATACTCAATTATTTCACCTCCACAGCATTGAATTTACATACTGATTTACAATTACCACACTTGATACATTTATCCATATCAATAGTGTGAGGATTTTTCACTGTACCGCTGATAGCATTTACAGGACATTTCTTTGAACAAAGAGTACATCCACGACAAAGCTCAGCATTGATTTCATATTTAAGAAGATTTGTACATTCGTGTGCAGCACATTTTTTATCGATTATATGCTCAATATATTCGTTCTTGAAATATTTAAGTGTTGTAAGTACAGGGTTTGGCGCTGTCTGACCAAGACCGCACAAAGCACCATCCTTAATTGCAAGGCAAAGTTCTTCGAGCAATTCAATGTCATCCTCCTTACCGTTACCCTCAGTAATTCTTGTAAGGATTTCAAGCATTCTCTTTGTACCAAGACGACAATGAACACATTTACCACAAGATTCTTTTGCAGTAAAGTCCAGGAAGAAACGAGCCATCTCAACCATACAAGTGCTGTCATCCATCACAACCATACCACCTGAGCCCATAATTGCACCTGTTGCTGACAATGCCTTATAGTCAATTACAGTATCAAGTAACTCTTCAGGAATACAGCCACCTGACGGACCACCCATCTGTACAGCTTTGAATTTTTTATCGTTCTTGATTCCGCCACCGATATCAAAAATAACGTCACGAAGTGTTTTACCCATTGGAATTTCAACGAGTCCACCACGTTTGATTTTACCTGTAAGCGCAAAAACCTTTGTGCCCTTACTATTTTCTGTTCCCATTGCTGAGAAAGCACTACCACCATTAAGAATAATCCAGCTTACATTTGCAAAAGTTTCAACATTGTTAATGTTTGAAGGCTGGTGCCAATAACCGGACTGTGCAGGGAATGGAGGCTTAAGACGAGGCATACCACGGGAACCCTCAAGAGATTCAATAAGTGCAGTTTCTTCACCACAAACGAATGCTCCTGCACCTGCTTTGATTCTGAAATCACAAGAGAAGTCTGTTCCCATAATATTCTGACCGATATAACCCATTGCTTTTGCCTGTTCAATCGCATTCTGAAGTCTTCTGATTGCAAGAGGATATTCGGCACGAACATAAACGATTGCTTCACTTGCTCCGATAGCATATGCACCAATAAGCATACCTTCAATAAGGTTATGTGGGTCACCCTCGATAACTGCTCTGTCCATAAATGCACCCGGGTCACCCTCATCAGCGTTACAGATAAGATATTTCTTATCTCCTGTCGATTGACGGGCAGCATTCCACTTAAACCAAGTCGGGAAGCCTGCACCACCACGACCTGCAAGACCTGAAACCTTAATTTCTTCGATTACATCTTCAGGTGACATAGTTGTAAGTACTTTATTGAGTGCTTTATATCCGTCGTCATATGTATAATCTTCAATAATTTCAGGGTTGATAACACCACAATGACGAAGTGCAATTCGAGTCTGCTTTTCGAGGAATTGTTTATCATCATCGCTGATTTCATATTCCACGACTGATGCTAAATCATTATTATTGATTGCTGTTGCAATTTTTTCTGCAATTTCACCATTGACTTTTACAAATCTGTGAAGTTCATCATCAGCATAAACATCGACAATAGGTTCAAGGTAACACATACCTATACAACCTGTTACAGTTAATTGGTTCTTTGATAAATCAAGTTTGGAATTCAATATCTCGTATGCACTCATAGCACCTGCAGCAATACCGCAGCTACCCTGTCCGACTGCTATTTTCATTATTCTTCCTCCCCTGCTTTTTTCTGTAATTCTTTAAAAATCGAAACTGCTTTTTCAGGAGTTAATGAACCATAAGTATCGTCATTTATCATCATTACCGGTGAAAGGCTGCAACAGCCGAGACAAGCCACATTTTTAAGTGTGAAAAGGCCATCAGCAGTTGTTTCACCGTCTTTGATTCCAAGATACTCATTAATTACCTTTTCTATCTGTAATGAGCCATTAACGTGACAGGCAGTGCCCTGACAAAGCATTATTAGATATTTACCGACAGGCTCCAATCTGAACTGTGAATAGAAGGTTGCAACACCCATAATTTTTGTTACTTTAATTCCTGTTCGTTGTGAAATATGTAAAATTACATCAACAGGTAAGTAACCGTAAATCTCCTGTGCGTTCTGTAGAATTGTTATAAGACTTCCGGGAACGGTTGCATACTTTTCTAAACAAGGCTCCAAAAGAGCAAAATCGTTTTTATTACAATCGCAATTCATAGCTTTCCTCCGATTATATACATAAATTAATCTATTGCACATTATAATACAACTGATGACATTTTTCAAATAGAAAATTCTTATAAAAAAGATAAAAAAATTATCGACTTTGACAAGAAATCGGTATATAATACTCCTACAGAACAATTTTCAATCGAATTGAGGAATAACCTTGAAGAAATATTTATATGAAATGCATTTTCACACAAAAAACACAAGCAACTGTGCCAATGTTCAGGCAGAAATTGCAGTTGAAGAATATATTAAAGCCGGATATGACGGAATTGTTGTTACTGACCATATGAGTCCGTCAACATTTATGAAATACGGCAGAGAGCTTTTGCCTTGGAAGAAAAAAGTTGACTTTTTTCTTCGTGGTTATAAGGCTGCTAAAAAAACTGCAAACGGAAGAATTCCCGTGCTTTTAGGTATGGAGCTTCGTTTCCGTACAAGTGAAGGTGATAACGACTATCTTGTATATGGTATTACAGAAGAATTTCTTTATAACACACCTGATATTTTAAGTCTTAACAGCAAATCCTTCTATGAATTATGTCAACAAAACGGATTTTTATTTTTCCAGGCACACCCTTTCAGAATCGGTATGAAAGTCACAAATCCGAAATTTCTCCACGGTGTTGAAATTTTCAATGGTAATCCAAGACACAATTCAAGCAATGATATTGCCGAAATGTGGGCAAAAAAATATGACCTTTTGGTCACATCAGGTTCAGATTATCACGAAATTGATGATTTAGGCACAGGCGGAATATGGTTTGAAAGGCAAATTACTGATAATAAAACATTAGTCGAAGAAATGTTGAAGAAAGATTATGAATTAAAGCAAAAATAAAAAAGACATCCACTTGCTCGTTAAAAACCGGCAAAGTGGATGTTTTTGTATGTTAATTATTTTGTACCGAAAATTCTGTCACCTGCATCACCAAGGCCAGGAACGATATACTTATGTTCATTGAGTTTTTCATCAAGTGCTGCACAGTAAATATCAACATCTGGATGTGCATCAGCAAGTGCCTGCATTCCTTCAGGAGCAGCAATTATACCCATAAACTTAATTGACTTTGGTTTGAATGTCTTAATCTGGTTGATAGCATCAATTGCTGAACCGCCTGTTGCAAGCATTGGGTCAAGCACGATTACTTCACGTTCTTCAATATCTGATGGAAGTTTGCAGTAATAAGGAACAGGAAGAGCTGTTTCCTCATCTCTGTACATACCGATATGACCAACCTTTGCTGATGGAACGAGGGACAGAACACCTTCAAGCATACCTGTACCTGCTCTCAAAATTGGAACAAAAGCAAGTGTTTTACCTGAAATAACCTTTGTTTTTGCAATAGCAACAGGAGTTTCAACCTCAACCTCAACAAGTGGAAGGTCACGAGTTGCTTCATAACACATAAGAGTTGCAATTTCAGAAACGAGTGCTCTGAATTCCTTTGAACCTGTATTCTTATCTCTTAAAAGAGTAAGTTTATGCTGAATAAGCGGATGGTTAGTAATAATAATGTTTGCCATTTTATATTCCCCCAAAATCTATTGGATTTTTATCAAAAATATTATATACCCTATTTTTGGAATTTACAAGATATTTTATGAATTTTCTATCTCCATAATCTGGTCAATTCTTCTCTGATGTCTGCCACCTTCGAATTCAGTTTCAAGGAAAACATCAACGAGTTCCAACGCAAGACCTACACCAACAACACGACCACCCATACAGAGGGCATTTGCATCGTTATGCATTCGGGTCAGTTTTGCACTGAAATAGTCTGAACAACAAGCAGCACGAATACCCTTTACCTTGTTTGCTGCCATTGAAATACCGATACCTGTTCCGCAACAGAGAATTGCCTTGTCACACTCGCCACTTGTCACCTTTTCACAGGTTGCTTTTGCAATTGGAGCATAGTCAATAGACTCTGCTGAATATGTACCACAATCAATATACTCAACACCTTTTTCATCGAGGTGTTTTTTTATTGCCTCTTTTAATTCAAATCCGCCATGGTCTGCACCTAAAGCTATCATAATTTATATCTCCTTTTTCAATGATTTTTTGTTATTTAATTCTCTTTCTGCCTGAGGTAATCTCAGATAAAAAGGAACAAGATTTGCTGAATTAACAGGTTCCTCACCATTATTGATTTTTGTTTCTGCTACAAAGCCTACACTTGAACCGTGAACATAACGGATATTTTTGTCTGCAACTTCACAATTCCGGATAATTTCGTGTAATTTATCATAACATAAAACTGAACCATCACCAATGAACACAACTTTTTTGTCGTATTGTTTCAGTTCATCCGAGAGTTCATCGATTAAAACTGCTTTATCCTCACAAAGTCGATTACCAAGATTGAATGAAGCTGTATAAACCTGATTACATCTTGCATCCATTACAGCACAAGCAATAACATCTTCATTCTTTAATGGTTCTGCAATTGCTTCAAGAGTTGAAATTGCCATACACTTTTTATTAAGCGCATCTGACATCCCCTTAACTGATGCGATACCGATTCTGACACCTGTAAATGAACCGGGCCCGTTTGTAATTGCAAACAAATCAATATCATTAATTGATACACCACTGTCTTTTAATGTTTCTTCAACCATTGGCATTAAAGTCTGACTGTGTGTAAGTCCGTTATTAATAAATTTTTCTGATAAAACTTTACCATTTTCAGTTATTGCTACGGAAGCTGTAACTGATGAAGAATCAAGTGATAAGATTTTCATATTTCCACGTCTCCGTCAATAGTAATTATACGCTGATTATCAGTTTCACCACGCTGTATTGTAACTCTTATAGTATTTTCAGGTAATGCATTCTCGATATTTTCGCTCCATTCAACAGCTAAAATTCCACCTGCTTCATAGAAGTCGAAAAATCCACTTGAATAAAGGTCATCCCAACTTTCCACACGATACATATCGAAATGATATAACGGTGGATTTCCACCATAGTCATTGACGATAGCAAATGTAGGACTACTCACCTCTTCACTAACACAAAGAGCTTTTGCCATTCCTCGTGTAAAAGCTGTTTTACCCATTCCAAGACCACCAAAAAATGCAACAACAGTTCCACCTTTAAGAGAACTTGCAAGTCTTTTACCTAATTCGATTGTATCTTCTGTACAATTTGAAATAAATGTCTGCATAGCCACACCATAAACTCATTTTATCTAATATAATTTTATCAAACATCTATGTTTTTGTCAATTTGTATAAATTCACAATAAGAAATTAATATTCTGCAGGTATATGAAATTATTATACATAATTTCCTGCAAAAAAGACTTAATTTTGCAGGAAAAACAGTCAAAAATGAAATTATGTAATAATATTTTGTCATTTTCACCAAATTAAAGTGCTGAAACTATTGTATATTTTTCAATATTGTTAATTGAAAAAAACATGGTTTTTATGATATTATTTCTACATTAGACAAAGGAGGCTATCTTATGAATAGTTATATTGAAAGAGTTCTT
Source organism: Candidatus Fimenecus sp. (assembly GCA_045631225.1). Lineage (GTDB taxonomy): Bacteria > Bacillota > Clostridia > Oscillospirales > Acutalibacteraceae > Fimenecus. Next base: position 11,047 of record JAZQUG010000038.1, on the reverse strand, counting down.
GCAAGAGTGCAGGAACGTGACGGTGAAAAAAAGGAATTTATTCAGTGTGTTAAAGAAGTTTTCGGCTCACTTGAAAAGGTTGTTGAAGCACATCCTGAATATGAAAAATATGATATTCTCGGCAGAATGATTGAACCTGACAGAACAGTTCGTTTCAGAATTGCCTGGGTTGACGATAATGGTAATACTCAGGTTAACCGTGGATGGCGTGTTCAGTTCAACTCTGCTATCGGTCCATACAAGGGCGGTCTTCGTTTCCACCCAAGCGTTAACGCAAGTATCGTTTATTTCTTAGGTTTTGAACAGACATTCAAAAACTCACTTACAGGTCTTCCTATGGGTGGTGCTAAGGGTGGTTCTGACTTTAACCCTGTTGGTAAGAGTGATGCAGAAATCATGAGATTCTGTCAGGCATTTATGACAGAGCTTTACCGTCATATCGGTGACAGCATCGACGTTCCTGCCGGTGATATCGGTGTTAGTGGTAAGGAAATCGGTTACCTCTTCGGTCAGTATAAGAGAATTGTTGGTGCATTTGAAAACGGTGTTCTCACAGGTAAAGGTCTTGCATATGGTGGTTCACTTGTTCGTCCTGAAGCAACAGGTTATGGTGCAATCTACTACACAAACGAAGTTCTTAAGCACAAAAATGAAGATATCGCAGGCAAGACATTTGCAGTTTCCGGTTTCGGTAACGTTGCTTGGGGTGCAATCAAAAAGATTGCTGAACTCGGCGGTATCCCACTTACACTTTCAGGTCCTGACGGATATGTTTACGACAAAGATGGTATTGTAACTGAAGAAAAGATTAACTATCTTCTTGAAATGCGTGCATCAGGCAGAGACAAGGCTCAGGATTATGCTGATAAGTTCGGTGCAGAATTCTTCCCTGGCCAGAAGCCATGGGGTGTTAAGGTTGACGTTGCTCTTCCTTGTGCTACTCAGAATGAAGTTACTCTTGAAGAAGCAAAGAAAATCGTTGCTAACGGCACAAAATATTATATCGAAGTTGCTAATATGCCAACAACTGCTGAAGCTGTTGAATACTTCATTGAAAACGGTGTAATCGTTGCTCCATCAAAGGCTGTTAATGCCGGTGGTGTTTGCGTATCAGGTCTTGAAATGAGCCAGAACAGTCAGCGTCTTGCATGGACTGCAGAAAAGGTTGACGAAATGCTCAAGAGTGCAATGAAGAATATCTATGATATTTCAGTTGCTGCAGCTGCTCGTTACGGAATGGGCTACGACCTTATTGCAGGTGCTAATATCGCAGGTTTTGAAAAGGTTGCAGATGCAATGCTTTCACAGGGTGTATATTAATCCTAAAAAGGCAAAAGATAAAGGCTATCGAGAATTCTCAATAGCCTTATTTTTATGCTTATAATTAATAATGTGTTACACCACAAGTACATTCTTTATTTAAACCAAAAAGTTTGTTGAAGAAATTGATGATTTTCCAAATGAGACTTGTGAAGCCGTCTTTATGACAAGTGTGGTCACATTCTACTGATGGGTCAAGGCGTTCATTGTCTTTATCACAGTAGCCATCTCCGTCATTGTCTGCATGACCTGTTGCATTCACATAATCGTCAACATAGCTGTCACCACAAGAGCATGTATATGTTGTATAGCCTTGTTCTGTACATGTTGGTGCTGTTACAGCTGTTGTATAACTGTGACCTGTTGCATTGATAACAACTGTTTCTCTGCTGATTTCTTCATTACATACTGAACAATAAACAACCACATCTTTGCTACCATTTTCTGTACATGTTGGAGTAATATAATTTTCTTCAACTGGATTTGCAGGAGTGTGACCGTTTGCAGGGAGTTCTTTCTGCTCTGTAAGTACATCACCACATACTGAACATTTTGCACCCGCTGTAAGACCTGTTTCTGTACAAGTTGGTGCTACAGCAGGTATTGTTTCTTCTGTATGTCCTGTCGCATCAACGTAATCATCAACATAATTGTCACCACATTCACAAGTATATGTTGTGTTTCCCTGTTCTGTGCAGGTTGGTGGTGTTACAATTGATTCATAATTATGTTTTTCAAGCTTTTCAATTACTTCTGTGTATGTATCTCCACAAGCACAAGCATATGTCATAATACCTGTTGCTGTGTGAGTTGCAGGAGTAGTGATTTCTGATGTATAACTGTGACCTATTGCATCAACATAATCATCAACATAACTGTCACCACATTCACAAGTATATGTTGTATAACCTTGTTCTGTACAGGTTGGAGCAGTTACAACTGCATTATATGAACATTCGTGTGTTTCTTCACCGAGGAAATGGATTGTTGCATTTTCAAGACCAGTTTTACTTAAAAGAGTGGCTTTTGTAATAGCATTCCATTCTGCTTCAGTGCCAAAATAATAAACATCTGTTAATTTTGAGCACCCATTAAATGCGTATCTACAAATTTCTTCCACAGCATTATAAATGGTTACAGTTTTAAGATTTGAACAATCTTCAAATGCAAAGTCACCAATCTCTGTTACACCCTTACCGATTACAACTTCAGTAAGCCCAGTACAGTTATAAAAAGCACGTTCACCAATCTCTGTTACACTATCAGCTATTGATACATTTTTAATATTTTTGTGATAATCAAATGCAGATTTGCCGATTGTTGTTACACCTTCAGATATTATAACGCTTTCTATTGAGTCTATATGAGCATCCCAAGACATACCACAATACTGATGTTCATCATTATACATCTCACCTGTACCAAAAATGGTCAATGTGCCAGTGGATTCATCAAAAGTCCACATAAGGTTATAACCACAATCGCCTGAAGTTGGGGGCAAATACTCACCACAAATATCACATGTATTATTGCCTGTATGACCTGTTGCATTTACATAATCATCAACATAACTGTCACCACATTCACAAGTATAGGTTGTGTAACCTTGTTCTGTGCAAGTAGGTGCAGTTACAACCGATTCGTAATCGTGTATATGTGGTCCTGTGCTATTATAGTGAATTGTTGCATTTCCAAGTGAATAGTTTGAATTATCAAATAAGTTTTTCACTATTTTTATATTGTTCCAATCGTTTTCAGTGCCGGAATAATATATATCTGATAAAGAATAACAATTCATAAATGCGTTAAGATGAAGCTCTGTTACAGAATCAGGAACAATCATTTCTTTAAGGTTGGGATGATAATTAAAAACATTTTCACTAATATTTGTTACACCATCTGTTATAATAATTTTTTCAATATGGTATTTGTAGTAGTCCCAGCCACGACTTCCATCAAAGTGTTTTTTTGAATCATCTCTATAATTTCCGATGTCATTATACATTGCACCTGTGCCGGATATTGTCAAGGTTAATGTTTCAGCATCAAATGACCACGTAATATTTTCACCACATATGCCAGAATCTGAAACAGGGAAATTCACGAAATAAAATCTCACTTTTCCATTATATAAACCGTTATTATTATTCCCAATAGTTATATTCTCCCACTGAGACTCTGTTCCCCTATAATGAATAGCTAAAGGTTCAATTGAATCAAAAGCATATTTTCCAATACATGTTACACTTTCCGGAATTGTAATAAGTGTAAGAAGGTCAAAAGATAAAAACGCATAGTTACCGATATATGTAACGCCTTCATCTATTACTACAAATTCAATAAAGTCTTCATATCCTCTCCATGGACGATTATCCAATCTTGAGCTCCCGATATACGTATGTGAATAATCGGTCATCGGACCTTCACCGGAAATTGTTAGCGTACTTCTGTTTTTGTTAAACTCCCATGTAACATTTTCACCACAGGTACCTGTAACTATTTCGTCAGGCTTATCCTCAGGCGTAAATTCATAATGAATTGTCGCTCCTGCCCCGGCAAAACTTAATTCACCAATTGAAATTTGATTCCATTGTGCTTCTGTGCCTTTGTAATAAACATCTACTGCACATTTCTGAAATGCACTTTCACCAATGGTTTCTATATTAGTACCTAATGTAATCGTTTCGAGTGATGAACAATTGTAAAATGCATTTTTTTCAATCGTTGTTACACTATCAGGAAAGGTAATATTTTTTATACTGTCACAATAAGCAAAAGCAGATTTGCCAATTATTGTTACACTATCGGGAATTATTGTATCTTTAAGGCTATCACAGGAAGCAAATGCATATTTACCGATTTCTTTTAATGTTTTCGGAAGCTGCAAATCTGTTAATGTCTCTATGTTGTAAAATGCGTATTCACCAATTGCTACAACTGTATAGCCGTCTATTGTTGCCGGAATTATGATTTCCTGAACAGGGCCTGATACTCTATATCCTGTAATCATAATCGTTTTATCCGTTTCGGATATTACAGAATATGCAAAATCTCCGGAATTAAAATCCCAATGAATTATTGCATCAAGAAGGTAGTCGTTAGAATTACCTACTGTAATTTCTTCCCATTGACTGAGTATTCCTGAGTAATAAACAGCTTTAATATTACTACACTCAGCAAACGCCCAAAATTCTATTGTTGTTATATTTTTACCGATTACAATATCTGTAAGATTGTTACAATTATAAAATGTTTTATTATTAATTGTTGTTAAATTTTCACTTAATACTACATCCGTGAGATTTGTACACTCAGAAAATGCGCCTGCACCAATCGATGTTACACTATCAGGTATAGTAACGCTTACAAGTTCGGTGCATTCTGCAAAAGCATAGTCGCCAATTGTTGTTACATTATTACCTATTTTTATATCTGTAAGATTAGTGCATCCTAAAAAAGCCCAACTGTCAATTGTTGTTGTGCTATCCGGAATTACTACACTTGTGAGTTTAGAACAAAATCTAAATGCATCCTCTCGGATCGTAGTTACACTGTTTGAAATGTTTACTTTTTCAATTTCCGAATGGTCATAAAATGCATATTTTCCAACACTAGTTACACCGTAATCTATATTGACTTCTTTTACTATATCTTTAACACTTTCCCATGGACGATTATCAGATTTATAATCATACATTTCACCTGTACCTGAAATAGTCAAAGTGTATGTTGATGAATCATAAGTCCAATTTAGATTATCACCACAAGTGCCAGATGTAGCTGCACTTGCTGTGATTGGGATAAGAGATATAACCATAAGAATTGCGAGGACAGTTGATAAGATTTTATTTGTTGTTTTCATAATATTTTCCTCCTTTATGTAAAAATTAATTTTCTCAATTTAAGTATATTTTATTATCCGTAAAATAGCAAGAAAAAATGAAATTTTTATAGACATTATTTAATCTTTCATTATGAAAATTATAATAAAATAGAACCCTTCTATAACATATATCAAAATAATTTTGGGTTTTGTTATACTAAAATTTAAAAAGATTTTTTATTTCATAAAAACACGCTCCGTAAAAACAAAAAATGCGTCAGCCGAAGCCGACGCACAAAAATGCATAACTCCGATTGTTGCGACACAAATTTTCGACAAACTATTAGAGAATGCTGAATAGAGCATGCATTTTTATCAAAAGATAAAAACACATCCTCAAAATAGTTTGCTCATTATTAATTTGTGTCGCAAGTTTAGTATATCACGGAGAATTGAAAAAATCAATGATTATGTTGAGATTCTTCGCTTACACTCAGAATGACAAATCGGAGTTTATCGGGGAGTTAATGAGCATCTCTTCTCGACTCCCCTTGTCAGGGGAGCTGTCTGCGAAGCAGACTGAGGGGTAGTCAACTATACTATTAAACTATCTCTCCCTCCGTCAAAATCAAAGATTTTGCCACCTCCCTCGTCAGAGGGAGGCATAGATACATAATCTATCTCCCCGACAAATTATAATTTGAACAAAAAACGGAGCCTTTTTTCAAGACTCCGCCCTACCGTTATACGTTCAATTTTAGTTGATTTTTGGTAAGCTTGCTGCTGCAACTGACTGACCTACACGACGAGATTTTTCGTCAGGAATATGAAGTTCCATTTTTGCAGCAAGTTCAGGGAATTCTTTATCAAGAACTTCCTGTGCACGGGACAGAATAATCTGTCCACCCTGACCTGAAGTTACTCGTCCCATAATGAGGACATGCTTAATATCATAGAATTCACTGTAATATGCCAATGCGTAACCAAAATATACACCGATTGTATCATAAATATCAGCTGCATTCTGGTCACCTTTTTCCATAAGGCCCTGTACAACCTTAAGTTTTTCAGCCGGTGAAAGGCTTTCATCAAGCTCAATTCCTGCATAAGGAGCAAGTTTAATTACGCCATCCTGTGAGAAATACTTAACGCCACAACCATAGTCACCTGACCATTCGTCAACCATTGCTTCCTCATTAAAATCAACAGGAACGAATGCAAGTTCATTAAGCCATCCTGTAATATTACCGTCTGCATCAATGTATCCACCAGCTTCACTTGTACCCATAGCGATACCTAAAACTGAATCATCATTAAGGTCCATAGCACCTGCAAGAGCAGTTACATCACCGTCATTTGCAACAACAACAGGAATATCTTCACCGATTTCCTTTGCAACATCAAGATAGATGTTTTTAATTCTCTTGTCAAAATCTTCTTTACCTACTTTAAGGAAAAGTGATGCTGCCATTGTTCTGTTTTCAATATAAACACCTGCTGATGAAACACCGATAGCGTCAACTCTTGGCATTTTTGATGCTGCTGTTTTCATTGCTTCAAGGATTCCCTGATAATGGTATTCAGGGTCAGAGTTAAGTTTTGGGAACCAAACAACCTCTTCTGAATAAATGCTTTCACCGTTAACAACAGCACTTACTTTTCTGTCACTACCACCTGCATCAAAACCGATACGGCAACCATCAAGGTGTCTGCCAACTGATTCAGCAATATAATTTTCTTCAGGAGCTTCTTCCAATGAACAAATTACAACTTCAAACGGATTTTCAAAAACTCCAGCCATATAATCTTCGTCAAATGCACGAATGCCGTCAGGAGTATAAGCTTCCTTAATTTTATTACCTACAACTTCACTACCTGCAATAAAAACCTTATAACCACCTGCTACCCACAAGAGTGTTTTTACGATTCTTTCAATAAAGCGGAAGTTTTCTTCATCATGACCTGTGCCATCAGGATAAATTCTTGTTTTATATGTACTGATTTGTCCTCTATTTCTTTCGATTGCAACAATAACATCCTGACCATTTTCTTTAGTTGCTTCTTTCATTTCACGAACAACAACTGACAATGGCTCAAAATTCGGGTCGAGTTTTGCTTTTACTTTAAGATTCATATTTCACTTCTCCTCCAATAATAGTTTTCTTTATATTGAACTGACTATCTGTAATTATAATGTCAGCATCTTTACCTGTTTCAAGTGAACCTTTGTTTTTATCAATACCAAGAACTGTTGCAGGATTAAGAGACGCACAATTTACACATTCATAAAGCGGAATATCTGAATTTGTATAAACATTCCATACACCTTTATTAATCTGTAATACACTACCTGCTATTGTACCATCTTCGAGTTTACAGATTGTACCATCGTAAATTATCTTCTGACCACCTAATGTATATTCACCAACAGGTAAACCTCCTGCAGGTAAACAATCAGTAATAAAACAAAGTTTTCTACCCTTAAGCTTCCATAACATATTGTAAAGTGATGTATCAACATGAACACCATCAACAATAAGTTCAACACTCACGTCACCATTAAGTGCTGCACCGACAACACCCGGTCCACGATGAGTAAGTGGAGTCATAGCATTGAAAAGATGTGTAACATGCTTAACACCTGCATTGATACTTGCCATTGCTGTTTCATAATCAGCTGATGTATGTCCCATTGAAATAACAACATCTGTATCACGACATATTTCACGAATAGCTGCAAAATCTTCTGTATCTGTTTCAGGAGCAAGTGTTATTGTTTTTATAATATCCTTATATTCTTTTACAAATGATGCATCGGGTTTCAAAATATATTTCGCATCCTGAGCACCTTTTTTGCTTTCACTGATAAACGGACCTTCTGCATGACAGCCTAAAATAATGCTTCCGTCCCAGCTTTTGCTCTCTTCTTTTAAAGAAAGACAAGTATCAAGAGCCTTACGGATAACACTCATATCCTCTGTCATAGTTGTAGGAAGGTAACCTGTTACACCATTAGCAAGCAAACCATTTGAAATAGTACGAATACTTTCTTCTTCACCATCACAAACATCCTTGCCAAGATAACCATGAATATGCATATCAATAAGACCCGGTGCCACATAGTCACCATCAACATTAATGATTTCTGCATCCTGAGGAACAAGACATTCCGGAATTATGCCTTCAATTTTATCCGTATAAAGCAAAGCATAATTTTCGGCAATTCTATCCTTAAGAATAATTTTGCCACCGACAATAGCTTTCATAAAAATTATCACATCCTTTGCCATTATAGTAATATTTTAACAAAAAATAAAAGTCGTTGCAATAGTTTTATGATAGATTATTGAACAATAAATAAAATCCCTTGCACAAATCAAGTACAAGGGTTGTAAATGTTATATTACATTATTCAAGGCACACACCTGTACCGGCAACAAGAGAAGAGATAATTCCGAAAGTGTAAGTGAAAACAGTTGCGGGCATTTTTGCTTTTTTATCCAATTTCCTCAATGCTAAAATTTTTGAGCTGTCCTTTGGTGCATATCCCTTTGCAATTGATTCTGCTAAAATTTTATCTGTGTTCATACTATGAACCTACTTTTTATAAAGTTAGTTTACTTTTCCAAGGAGAATAAATGAACAACAAGACTTAATAAAAATGTTGACTTCTTATATCTCCTTGAATTATATCATATATGAAGAACTTATTCAATTATCAGATTCGGTTGCCGATAATATATTCATTAATTCATCGTAAAGCCTATGCGTAGTTTCTGTATTAGAAAATAGGCCTATTGGCGTACCATGGTCATCTTTTCTCAAAGGCATAACATTCCATATACCCGGATTGGTTTTTTTCATCTTTATTATAATATTTGAATAGTTCGCCTTTAGGATACATTGCTGAAGTAACATCAACCAATCCATCGTTACCAATAGTATATTTACCTATTTTTTTATCATTACGAAGCATAAGATTGGAAGTAGATTTCAAGAATCGAAAATTTATGTTTTTTGGTAACAAATTTCCATTTTCATCTTTTTCAACAGAATTATACGAATAAGAAAAATAATATATAGATGGAACAATTCTAACTGTGTTATTAATTATTTCCACACCTTCATCAGACATATCGTATTGTATATTATCTTTAGTGATATATAATGTCCTGATTGCATCAACAAATTTCTTTCTGTCTTTAAGATTTGGTGTGTCATTAACTCCAAATTGTTCGAGATGAAAATCCACAAATTTTCCTTGTAGCCTTGTTCTACTTAAAATATTTGCATAATTAAGGCTTATAAACTTTAAAGGAACCATTATTTTATATCTTTTTGCTGTTTCATAAGCATCTGTTCCATTGAGTGGTGAACCAATAGTTGTTATGCTATGAATAAGGTCCTCATGTCCACCAATAAAAAGTGGAGAAACGTCCTTTCCACTTATTTCAACCTCTTTTGGTGCACCATATTTCAAAAGATGAGCTAATAATCGAATTGTGTTGCCACCAAAGCTATGTCCAATTAAATGCACTTTATTATTATCACTCCAATTAGGAAACAGCGGCTTTTCGTATGTACGACCAAACCTCTTGTGAGCAAATTTATCTGAATGAAATTCCCCATAATCAACTGTTGTCCCCATAAGCTGAGCATATAGTTCACATGCCTGGTCCCACGCACTTGACATTGGTCCTACTGATGCTGAGTAGCACTCAATGGAATTTCGCAATAAATACTCTATTAAACTTCCTGTTGTCGCACCCCAATAAGAAATAAATTTGTTAATACCTTCGTTTTCTCCCCACCCAAACATTCCGTGAACAAAAACAACAGGATACTTATTGTTAATCACATTTTCACCACATTTCATACATAAATCTACAATAATAATTGTAATCAAAAATGCAATTATGAACAACGACAAAATAATGGTAATTTGTTGATTGAGAAAATAGAAAATCCTCTCATTTCTGAGAGGATAAAATAAAAATTACCATATAAATGGAATTAAACGATATTTTACTTTTTGTTTATATTCAGAATATCCTGTGAGCTCTTTTTCAAGAAATTTTTCTTCATGTTTTATTCTTTTAGCAATTATAAATGGATAAAAAAGAAAAATAATAAAAGAGTAAACTGAACCCAAAACTAGTGGCATTGATAAAAACAGAATTAATGTGGCACTATACATTGGATGTCTTACAATTCCATATAAACCTGTATCTATTACCTTTTGATCATCCTGAACCTCAATAGTACGACTTAAATATGTATTTTCTCTTAAAACCTCTGCGTAAAGAACATATGAGAAAACAAAAACAACTGCACCAATAATTGAAACTTCATATGGTAAAGTATACCAATTAAATCGGAAACCTAATCCTGCACAAATAAAACCAGCTACAAACATTAAACCACTAAGTTTAACTATTATCTCCTGTTCCTTCTGTTTTTCTTTAACATCAAGTCGTGATTTTAATAAATCAGGATTTTTAAACATCATAACGATTCCTGCTATAAACATTGGAATAAAAAGTATTGCCATAAACAACCAACCATTAAAATATGAAATTTTACCTGCCGGTAAAAAGATTAATAAACCTACAAGAATGACACCAAATAAGAATTTAATTACTGCTTCAAGGAATAATTTTATATTCATAATAACACCTCAAAATTATATCATCCATAGAAAAATAGTTCAATATGTTGTAAAGACAAAAAAAATAAGACCTTCGATTGAAGGTCTTGGTATGTACCCTGAAAACTGAACAAAGTTAAGGTGATTGATATTGTCATCATTCTGAGAAATTGTACTGTTTGAACCAAGCATAATGGTCAAGCCCTCGACCTATTAGTACTGGCAAGCTAAACACGTCACCGTGCGTACACCTCCAG
>JAZQUG010000037.1:0-42478 GCA_045631225.1 Candidatus Fimenecus sp. | reverse complement strand
AAACGCTTAGCGTTTATTTAACTCTTTTGTTATCCAAAAGAATTACTGTTTCTTGTATTTCTCTGTTGAGTATCTTCTACTCTCAAAGAATCTACAGGGTTCCTTTTTTATCTCGTCGTTGTTTAATTTTCAAGGTTCAGTCTGTCCACTCCGTTTTTCGCGGGTGGAGTTATATCTTACCACAACTCCGCGAGTTTGTCAACAGTTTTTTGAAACTTTTTTATTTTTTTAAGTTTTCGTTACCGCTGAGCGTTTATCTCTCGCAGACAGCTTTGATATAATATCACAACACAACAGACTTGTCAACAACTTTTTTCAATTTTTTTTAAAATTTTTTCGACTTTGACTTTTTGCATATTTTCTGCTGCTTTACACGTAAATTTCAGTTCAGTTTGAATAATAAATTCTATTCCGGATACCATAAATAACAAATAATGCATATTTGGAGTTAAATTTATGGATATTAAAAACGAAAAGCGTACATTAAAACAAGTATTCTGGCAAATTATCGCTATCATATTATTAAATGCTATTGTTATAGGTGCAATCGGATTTGTTTATGAAAACACAGCAACGCTCTCAAGTCTTGGTTCCCGAGGTCAGGAAGTCAGACAGATTCAGAAGAAGTTGCAGAATTTAGGATTCTATTCAGGGTCTGTTGATGGTGTTTACGGAACTGCAACGCAAAAGGCTGTACGAAATTTTCAGAAAAGTCGCGGAATAAGTGCTGACGGAATTGCAGGTCCTAAAACATTATTATATTTAGGTTTAGGTTCAGGCACATCAACTTCCACAAACGGATACAGTTCCAATGATATATATTTATTGGCAAAGGTTATTGCAGCTGAAGCTCGTGGTGAAAGCTACACAGGTCAGGTTGCAGTAGGTGCAGTTGTTCTTAATCGAGTTCAGCACTCGTCATTTCCCGATTCCATTTCAGGAGTTGTGTATCAGTCAGGAGCATTTTCTGCTGTAAGGGACAGTAACTGGAATGTTGCTCCCGACGACACATCAAAAAAAGCTGCACGTGATGCTATTAACGGTTGGGACCCAACAGGTGGCGCTATATACTATTATAATCCTGCGAAAACGAGTAATAAATGGATTAGGTCACGACCTGTTGTGACAACAATTGGTAGGCATGTTTTTTGTAAGTAAGTGCAAAATGTCGAAACTGCGTTGTGATTATAATGATAGGGCGAGGTCTTTTGACCTCGCCTTAAAAATATCATATGAAATGTATTATACTCTCTGAAAAATAGCTTCATAAAGTGTCATATCATTATCCCAATAACCGTCAGTTATCCGTTCCAATCATATGCATGAACACAGATTTCTATTTTATCAGTTTCGGAAATAACCTTGAAATGAGCACAGTCTTTTTTCATCCGGTATTGAGGAGCATTTTAAAATCTCTCAAAAACAGATGTACCACATTCCACACCGGTAATATTAGTATCTTCAACAACCAATTTTATCTGATTGTTCTCAAATATCATTTTACCATCAATATACAGATGCTCATAAGTGCCTCGTATATCTGCCGTTCCATCGCTGTTAACCGTTGCTTCCTGATAGTCAACACCGCCTATTCTGTAGTAAAAAATACTGTAAATTATTTTGTTGTCATCTGCACTGTGAATTGTAATTGTTTCTCCATAAACACCAGAGCCGAAGGAATCTGAACCCCAGTCCCCTATATAATTTTCGGCATTAAACAGCTCGTCCGATGCTGTTTCTTCTTTGTCCGGATTTATTGTTTCGTCATTCACTTTTGTCGTAAGATTAATATTGAGCATTTCATTAATATACTTTACGGCATTTTTCATATTCAATTCACGTTCAGGTTCTGACCTTACTGTAAAGTCTCTTGCCACTGACTGATAATCAATAAGCGATACAGTACTTCCTGTTACAGCTTTAACTTCATCATCCATTTGTGATAATATTGCTTTTTGATATTCTGCAATATCCGTACCACCTGAAGCCAACATATTGTTGTATTCTTCTGTCATATCTTCAGACAATTCAAATTCCTTTTCGCTTACAGTTTCATATTCACCTGAATCGGAAATACTATAAATAATCTGAGATTCATTTGCACAAAATGTTCCAGTTGTGTTGCCGTAAGTTCTGTAAACAACATTGCTTGTTCCATTTACAAAATAGTATGACTCGTTGATACTTGACCCTGAATCCAATTCCTCAAAATGAGTGATTTCAGCAACATTGCCGTCAACATAATTCAATATCAAATTTGGTATTTTGTAATAGTATGGACTTGTTGAAACAGCAATCAACGGAACTCCATCGCCATCGACATCACCTACATAAACCGATGCAAAAAACACGTCGGCATTTACATATTCCTGAAGAATGAGCTGATACATCTCTTGCCATTCAGTGAGATTTGTGTCGTTTGGATTGTTTTCAATGTTAGGTTCGTTTTTGTTACAAGCCACAAGGGAAAACAGCATTGTAGTAACTAATAATATTGATAAAAATTTTTTCATTATATCCTCTCCTTTTCCTTTAATATTACCATTTAAATTTTGTTTTGTAAATAGCTTTGGCGGGAGCAAGCCCCCGCCTTGTTTATTCAGTTTTATGCATCATAAACCTTTGTTGTGCCGAAGAGTGAACGGAAGAAACCACCAATTTTATCGAAGAAGCCTGCTTTTGAACGCAATTCTACACTATCAGTTGCAATAACATTATTATTCGCATCATAAAGGGTAGCTACAACTGTTGCATAGCCATTGTTTTTAGACACAAGCAAGCAACTCATCCCATTATCGAATACTCCACCATCAAAAGCGTTGCTATCAATAGCCCATTCCACTCTTGAACCATCAGGAATATTGCCATCTATATGAAGAGCAATACCATCTTTATATCGGATTGTAGTTGTGGATGGCTGTCTGATGCCGAAATCAACAGAAGCCGGTTCATCAGCATCTACAAATACTGTCACAACGATACTGTCAAGAATTTCCTTTGTTTCGTAATTAATAACAGAAACAGTTACTGTTGTTGTACCCTTTGATTTCGCTGTTATTGTGAGAGGACTCTTATTCTCACTATTCCAATCACCCCAAGCACAACTGATAATATTTGTATCTGCTATCTGATACTGAACAGTATATGAACATGTTACATCTGTTGCCCATGCATAAATTGTTGAGCTTTCTACTTCACCAAGTTTAAGGTTTACAGAAGTTGATGAAACATGAACTTCAGGTTCAGCAACAGCATCCTCTTGCCATACAGCATATAGAGTAATATCTTGAGCTAAATATCTCATTTCTCCTCCCGGCTGATATGTTACACCTCCCGAAGGGCCACTATCAGACCATCCTAAAAATGTATATCCCGAACGATTTGGAATTTTATCGCTTAAAATCAATACTTCATTAAACGCTCTTTGTTGAGATTGAGGCGCCCCTGTTCCGCCATTAGCATCATAAGATATAGCATAAATCTCTCCAAAACCTACATTACAACCACTCACACCATCTAACAGGAATGTATATTCTTTTCCCGCAACTAAGTCGCACTCCAATCTAAAATTCAGGTTTTCTCCGCTATCATCGTCATATCCAATCTGTTTGCCAGAGTCATTATATAAATAAATTTCCGAATCACTTGCGTTTGTTGAGTAGAAAATGTATTTTCCGGTTTTTTGCGGTACATAATAATACGCAACATCTGGTTTGTCGCTTCCGGGTGCAACGCTCAAACTTGTTACCCATATATCTGTGCTTGTCCATACCGTCCACTCATTATTCAATATTAATTCAGATATTTCAACCCAAACAGCATAGAGAGTTGTATCTGAATTAATTGCAAATGTATCACCCGGCAAATACTCTATAGTGTTCGTATCGTCAGTAGTCCATCCAAGGAAAAGATAACCATCTTTAGTTGGTTCAACACTGCTTAATGTCAGACTTGTTCCGTATGTTTTTTGTTGTGAAGCAGGTGCACCTGTACCACCATTTGCATCATAGCTTATTGTATATGTTTTAACATCTTGCTTCCAAACAGCATAAAGTGTTGTATTTGCATTTGTTGTAAAACTACTTCCGGCAGAATATGTTGGAGTTGTTGCCGTACTACTTTCTGACCAACCAAGGAACGTATAACCGTTTCGTGTTGGTGTATTACTTGACAATGTAAGACTTTCATTAAAATATTTTATCTGACTACTTGGTGCACCTGTACCACCATTTGCATTATATGAAACTGTTGTTGTGTATGGATGGAGATACCAGAGCTGATTTGCTGCACCTGTATATGTTGTCAATGTTGCCTGATTTACACCATTATCTGTTAAACAAAGTGAAGGATTATACATACAACGGATTGCATAAGCATCACCGACTTTTTCAAAACCCCACCACTGTGTTGAGTTGTTTACATCCTTATAAAGATTGACTTTTGTGCCTGTGGTAGGTGTATCACTGTATGGATTCATAAGCAATGATGATACAAGAGGGAAATTAATTTTATATCCGTCGCCACTTGCAACTAATTTGACACGGAAATTTTCCCACCATGTTCCCCATGTGTTAATCGGCTGTGTGCTTGCATCCTTACTCTCGCTGACTGACAACCAAGCACCTGTACTTTTACCTTGTAAATAATAATCGCCTTGCAAACCAGTAACGAAGTTTATTGGTGGAGTTGGGGTAGAACCATTAACACTATCGTAATTGCTTGCGTGGTAAACATTGACAATTTTCCAACTCTCTTTTTTCTGTGCACCATAATATCGAACTGAGCAATCTGGTTTCTTTGTATTAGCATTTAACGCTCCGTTTGAATCATATACATAATAATTATTAGCATCTTCACCCAAATACATCGAATAATGATAACCATATGTACTGTTATATGTTCTTATAACATCTCCTATCCTAGGAGAAGCGTTAACTTCGTGGTCTCCAAAATATTGACCAAAAATATAATAAAAAGTATACCTTGCAAAGCCATTACAAGACCAACCATTTCCAATTTTACTTGAAACCGTGGAACCTGCAGGCAAACCACCTTTTGGCGGTATATTTGATAATGCACAATCATCTCCACCGTAATTGTAACATGGTCCGCCACTTTCGGTGAAATATATGCCGGTATAATATACTGCACGTAATTCATCAATTTTTGCTTGAATTCCATTTGCAGCACTTGCTGTGATGCTTGACATTGGAATGATTGAAAATACCATCAACAATGCCAAAAATACTGACAAAATTTTCTTTGTTGTTTTCATAATTTTTCTCCTTTTACTAAAATATTTCTTTAATTTAAATTATAAGCACATTATTTTAGTATGTCAAGGAAGTTTTACTCATATTTTGGTAAAATAAAGAAAAGAATTTCTATATCGAGGGATAATTATGAACAGATTACGTGACTTGCGTGAAGACAGAGATTTAAGACAGATTGATGTATCAAATGCAACAGGAATTGACCAAAGAACGCTTTCAAATTATGAAACAGGCAAAACCAATCCCGACAGTTTCGCAATCATAAAGCTTTGTGATTTTTATAACGTATCTGCCGATTACCTTTTAGGAAGAGAAACTGAATGTAATTCTTCTGCTGACGATATTGTTAATCGTCTTGAAAAAATTCAGGAAGAAATCACTCTTGTAATTAAAGATATTAAAAATATTTGAATGAAAAATCAAGCAACCCGATACCACAGAAAAAATGCGATGTCGGGTTGTGTTTTGTTTGGGTAGAGATTCTTCGCATTCGCTCAGAATGACATTTTATTTTGGTTTGTGTATAAAATCACAACGGCGGGGTCAAGACCCCGCCCTACCGTTACATATTGAATTAATAAAGATTCTTAACTGCATTCAGAATGACACATTATCATTCTTGGATTTCGATGAATGCATATTTTATTGTATTTCTGTTATATGTATATGTGATATACAGGTTATTTCCATCTGCAATGATTGCGGGATATGAATACTCCGCAAAGAGGTTGACGCTGTATTCAAGAGTTGTTACGTCCTGCCATGTTTCACCGTTATCCTTTGATACGGAGAGGATAAGTCTGTTTCTGACTTCCATTCCCACAGGAGTATAAACGAGCCACACCCAACCATTATCAGTTGTGACACAATCGATACCGCTGTTATTGTTCATAAGGCCTGTTGAGTAAGCCTCACACCAAGTATAACCACCGTCAGTTGAGTCAGTTCTATAAATCCATCCTGATTGTGTACGGAACATTGCGTGGATATTACCGTCTTTATCTTCCCAGAGAGTTGGCTGAATCATTCCAACCTCTTTACCTCTGCTATCCTTTGCAACTACGAAATCAGTTCTTGTCCAAGTATTGCCACCATCTTCTGAAATATCGAAAAATGCTTTCCATGAACCCTGTTCACTTGATGCAGGCGCAATAATCTTGCCATCAGATGTTACGAGAACCTTATTTTTTACAGGACCTCTGCCACCGGTTGTGTCATCAGGTACGAGTTCTTTTGGCTCTGTCCATGTTTTTCCGTTATCGTATGAGTCAGTATATTTTGTAACCCAATATGGAATTTCCATACCGACTTTATAATAAAGTCTTACGAAATCTCCGTAATTTGCAAGAACAGGATTCCAATGGGCAACTGTATCTTCTGAAGCCATCTGTTTTGGTTCGCTCCACTCACTGCCATCATAAATGCTGTACCAGATTCGCACATTCTTATGACCCTCTTCAGGTCCTGCAAAAAATGCTGACATAAGGTTTCCGTTGTTGAGCTTAACAACAGTAGATGCGTGAGAGTCGCTGAAATATTTTTTTGCTTTGAAGATTTCATCTTGTTCCATTGTGAATTCAACGTTGGACTCTGCATTCTGACTTCCTGTAAACACGCTGACGAATCTTTCAGTAAAATCAGTTAACACATTAACTGCTGTTTTGATTCCGCCGCAAGCTGAAACCTGAGTTGTACCGAAAATTGAAAGACAAAGGATAAGTGCTGTTATTTTCTTTAAGATATTTTTCATTTTATTTTTCTCCCGTTTTATTTATTATCCCTATTTTATATTATTTATAAAATAGATGTCAAGAGATTGTTTTTGATAGGGAGTCTTCGCTGTGTTCAGAATGACAAAGGCGGAGTCGTTTGACCCCGCCATATGTGATTTTTATTTCAAAAGTTCTTTTACTCTGCTATCGTATGCCTGTTTTTCGAATTCCAGTGCAACAGGTACATAGTCACTGTCCACAAGGCTTACGAGATAATCTGTGAATTGTGGATTGAGAGGTAAAATCGGTCCTGTATGGTATGTTGCAAAAAGATTATTTTCGTGGATGCCTTCTTCTTTGCTGTCAGGATTCATTCCGCATCCTGTTTTCATATTCATAAAAGGATATGGATTTTTACCGTATGAGTGACTCAACAGATTTTTAAAACCGACAATCTGCATACCATTGAATTCACCAACGCTGCAATCATTGTATCGAAGCTTCGAAAACTGCTTTGCATAGTAAGGATAGAATCCGAGACAATCTGTTGTATTGCCTTTATCATCCTCGATATACTGACCGAAAAGCTCAAAAGCGTTACCCGTTGCTAAAATTACTCCACCGTTATCTATTCTGTTTTTGATTGCATCCGTGTATTTTTTTAACTGTTTGATTTCATTAAGCTGATGCTTTTCCTGACACGGTCCAATAAGGAGAAAGTCAACCTGACCATTCACAAATTCAGGCTCATAGAAAAGTGATGTTTCTTTTACCTCTACCTCATATCCTGCAAGAGTCAGTTTTTTCTGCAAATATTCACAATTTCCTCTGTCACCATAAAGGTTGTTATATTCGGGATAAAGAACTTCAATTACCATTTTTTTCATAATTACTTATCCCCTTTCTGTGACATTGCTGTTTTGATTTTTTCAACAACACCCGTTGCATAAAGCTCAAAATAGACAACAACATTTCTGCCAACAATACTCTTTTTGCTCACCTGAGTTGCAAGCTCGTCATAATTTTCAAAGAGCACAAGCTTTCCTGTATCAATACCTTTGATTTCAAGACAGTTTGCCACGTCATAGCAACGACTACCACCCACATATATTGTTTTTACTGTTTCGTTATTGAGTGGTGAGAAGTCAGTATCATAAATCCACGAAATATCCTCATGACCATGAATCTTATCATTTGAGTCAGTTATGAGAAGCACCACATCTTTTTCTGTATCTGTGCTATCAAGGAATTTAAGACTCTGTGAACAAGAAATAGGGTTCTGATTTTTAGAGAGCATTGAAACAACTTCAACACCATTATACTTCTTTTCCTGGAAACGGCCTGTTTTTGATGACAAGTCCTCAATGCTGTTTTCGATTACATCAAGGTCGATGCCCATAAGTCTGCAGACTGCACAAGCACCTGTTATATTGAACACATTGAAGAAATTCCCCTTCTGGAACGGAAGCACAAGGCTTTCACCTTTATCACCATTGAACACAAATGTACCGTTCTCAAAATCCACATCACTTGCGAAAAATCTGCTTTCAGGCATAGAAAAACCGCAATGTGAACATTTTGGAACACCAATATGGTTATAATGGAAGAATTCGTAATCTAATTTATGATTACACTTAGGACAAGCAATAAGGTCACAAACTGTATCAACACAAGTGTCTGTGCTTTTTTCAGTTTTATTTACCGAATAGAAAACTCGGTTGCAGACGCCATCACCAAGAAGTCCTGAAATACCGTCATTACCGTTCAACACAAGAGTTGTTTTACTATCAAGATAGTCATTGATTTTATCAAAGATAAATCCGCTGTGACCATTTCTCATAATTGAGTCACGGAAAAGATTTGTACAAAGGATATATTTAGGTGTGAATTCTGTATAAATATACTGTGATGAACGCTCATCAACCTCAAGCACGGCAACATCGGCAGTAACCTTACCACCCAATGTGCATTGTGTCACCAATGCGGACGCGAGTCCAGGTGCCATATTTGAACCCTTTGCGTTATTGACAACTGTTTTGCCACTGTTACGGATAATGTGTGTCAATAAGTTTGATGTACCTGTTTTACCGTTTGTCCCTGTTACACAGATAGTGTTTCGTGGCATTATAAAACGAGAAAGTGCATCAGGACAGATTTTCAGCATTACAATACCGGGTGTGTTAGTACCTCTTTTGAATATTTTATCAAGGAGAAATGCCATAATTTTACCCACAATTACAGCAATAAAAAATCTTAATTTACCCATATATTTCACAATCCTTTTCTTTATGGATTTTTCAATTTGTTTCCACTTCATATTATAGAATTTGCAGAAATTAAAGTCAATATTAAAATGAAAAATGCAAATGACAATCCAACAAATTATAATTTATCGGGGGATTTGTGACACAAATAAAAACGGCGGAGTCACAAGACCCCGCCATACCGTATAATGTTAAATTATAACTGATACAAACCTGATTTTTTCATAGCTTTGCTAAGTGTTCTCTGAGCAAATCTTGATGCCTTTTCTGCACCGTTCTTTGCACACTCGTTAAGATATGCTTTGTCATTAACAAGACGATTGAATTCAGCCTTGAAAGGACGAAGTTCTTCAACAACTGCTTCTGCAACTGCCTGTTTGAAATCGCCATAACCCTTACCGTCAAAGTCCTTTTCAATCTGTTCATAAGAAAGACCTGTACAGCAAGAATAAATACCCATAAGGTTGTTGATACCGTCTTTTCCGTCAGCATAACGAACCTTTGCTTCAGAGTCAGTAACTGCACTCTTGATTTTCTTCACAATAACATTATCGTCATCAAGCATTGAGATATAGCTCTTTGGATTCGGGTCTGATTTACTCATTTTAGCCATAGGGTCCTGAAGTGACATAACACGGGCACCAACCTTGCCGATAAATGGTTCAGGCATTGTGAATGTGTTACCGTAAACTGTATTGAATCGGTCAGCAATATCACGAGCAATCTCAAGATGCTGCTTCTGGTCAGCACCGATTGGCACATAGTCAGCCTGATAAAGAAGAATATCGGCAGCCATAAGAATAGGATATGTGAAAAGACCAACGTTTACATTTTCAGGATGCTTTTCACTCTTGTCCTTGAACTGAGTCATTCTTGCAGCCTCACCGAACTGTGTGCAACAGTTAAGAAGCCAAGCAAGCTGAGCGTGCTGAGGAACATGGCTCTGAATGAAAACGATGCTTTCTTCAGGGTCAAGGCCAAGTGCTAAAAGAATAGCATAAAGCTCCATTGTGTTTTTACGAAGTGTTGCAGGTTCAGGACGAACTGTAAGAGAGTGCAGGTCAGCAACTGCATAAAGACAATTGTAGTCGTCCTTCATATTTTTCCAGTTCTTAAGTGCACCAAGGTAGTTGCCGAGAGTTGGTGTACCTGTTGGCTGAATAGCACTTAAAACTATCTTTTTCTTCTGAACGGTGTTTTCCATTTGTATCACCTTTACTTAAAATTTTGTATCCTATATATTAAACTATTTTTTCTGTATTTTGTCAATGATAAAAAATATCGGCGGGGACAAGACCCCGCCCTACCATATAACTTAATAATATCTGTAAAGTGCAACTACTTTACCAAGGATGATAACTTCATTTGTAATGATTGGTTCATAAGCATCATTTTCCGGTTGAAGTCGGAAGTGACCATTTTCCTTATAGAATCTCTTGACAGTTGCCTCGTCCTCAATCATTGCAACAACGATTTCACCGTTTGTGGCATATGGTGTTTTCTCACAGATTACAATATCACCGTCAAGGATACCAGCCCAGAGCATACTTTCACCTCGAACCTTAAGTGCAAAAAGTGACTTATCACGAGAAACACGACCATTATATGCAATATATCCCTCAATCTGTTCAACTGCTAAAATAGGCATACCTGCAGTAACGGTACCGAGCAGTGGAACACTTGTTACATTTTCAGCCTGACCTAACACACGGATTGAGCGCTTGAGCATTGGGTCACGCTCGATATAACCTGCTTCCTCAAGGGCATCGAGATTAGCCTGAACAGAAGATGTTGAACGAAGTCCTACTGCAGAGCCGATTTCACGGACTGATGGCGGAACACCACATTGTGAACGTTCACAAAGAAATTCATATATTTTTTGCTGAGTATCATTAATAGGACGCATAAAAACTACTCCTTATTTAAGTTTTATTAAAAAACGCATAACTTTTTATATATTCTAACATATATTTTTAAAAAAGTAAACATTTGTTCGATATTTTCTCAAAAAAATTTTTTCTTAATAATAAATTCTTTGAATTTTCAAAGAATGTTCATTGTTTTTTAATAATTACGAGTTATTATACATATGTACTCAACAAGAGTACAACATACCCCATCCTCAAACAACCCCTCAGGGCAGAAATGCCCGGAAAACGGACAGAACCGCAACTGTCCGTTTTTTCTTTTTTATTTGTAAAAATCAATCAATCGGAGTTTATTGGGATGATTGATTTCCCTCCCTCATTGAGGGAGGTGGCATTTTCGTAAGAAAATGACGGAGGGAGTTTGTGAGTTCTTCATTTACTCCCTCAGTCTCACTACGCTCGACAGCTCCCTCGGGGAGGGAGCGGAATGGTTTCTTACCATCCCGATAAATTATAATTTGCACAACAAAATTTACATAGCGTTCTTTTTCAGTTTTCCTTTGTATAAAATTTACACATTTGTCAAAAATATTGACAGAGGTGTTTTGAATTGAAAAAATCTGTAAAACAGGAAAATGCTAAACGAATACTTTACTCCGTTGTTGTTCTTGCTCTTTGCTTTGTTACACTTTTTACATTCTGGAAGAAGAATAATGACAAGAATGATTTTTTATCACAAGAAAAAACTGAAACAACATCCGAAACTGAGGCTCGTCGTGAAATTGAAGTGAACACTCCGATTACCAATGTGCCTGACGAAAGAGAAGAAGAAACAATAACAACTACAACCGCACCGATTCTGACAGTTGAATTTTCTTTTCCGTTAAAAGACACAATCATCAAAGAGTTTTCAAAAAATGAGCTTGTAAAAAACAATACAACAGGAGATTGGCGTATTCATAAGGGAATTGACATCAAAGGTGCATCCGGTGACAGAATCAACGCCATTGGTGACGGTACTGTTACTGAACTTATGCACAATGCACTCTGGGGAGCTACTGTAACCGTTGACCACGGGAACGGATTTGTGGCTAAATATTATGGTCTTAGAAAAGACAGCACTGTAAAACCCGGTGATGAAGTCAAGAAAGACGGAAAAATCGGTCTTCTGGATGAAATTCCACTTGAAAAAGATGACGGGATACATCTTCATTTAGAACTATATAAAGACGGTGTTGCTGTTTCACCATCTGATTACCTCGGAAAATCAGTTGATATATCATAATTTTTATGATAAAATTTTCTTGGTGATAGCGTGAAAAATTACGCTATCCTGATTGTATGTCCCTCAAAATTTGCCGATTGCAAATTTTGAGATGGACTAAATTCCCATCACGCCTTGTCCGACTACAGCAAGGAATGATATGATTATTTCATACATATTTGTAGTCGGAAGGGCTATGGAAAATATGGAACTATATTTTTTTGATATAAACACACAAAATGAAATCAACAAGGATAATTTGCCTGAGACCGTACTTTCCCATTGTAAGAAAAAGGAAAGTTTTTTAGCCGCTGATGCACTTATCCGTATGGGTGCTGAAAATCTTCATTACGGTGACAAAAACAAGCCTTTTGCTGACAACTGTTATGTGAGCATTTCTCATAGCGGAGATATGGTTGCTGTCTGCAAAAGTGAAAAGCCTGTTGGTGTTGACATTGAAAGAATCAACTATGACAGAGATGTAAAAAAAATTGCAGAAAGATTTTATCACGGAAAAGAACTTGAAAAATTCCATGAAAATCCAACTGCAGAGACATTTTTTGAAATATGGACTATGAAAGAGGCGTACAGCAAAATCGGTGGTGAAGGCGTTGGTGAAGTCTTTGAGGGCTTTGACGCTTTCAGTTTAGAAGGCTATACATTTGAAACAGAAAACGTTAACGGATATATGCTGACGGTTTGTGAAAAGGAATAAAATTATGGGATACTGAATTTCAGTATCCCATTTGTTTTGAATTAATATTTCAAATCTGTGTATTCAAGTTTTGTTTCTACTTCACCATTACCGCTCATAGTCATACTTGTAACCTTAAAGCCCATTGATGCATACATCTTATAGGCTATCCAAAGTTCTGTAGGATTGCCCTTATTATCAATTCTCGCAGTCACCTTAACATCGTGATAGAGTGCATAGAAATCATTTACAGTCATAAGGTTTGAAACACCATTTGCCACTGTCGCATCGACAACATCTTTTTTAGTAACAAAATCATTTGAAACATGGTTAAATGTTGTGTCACCACCTACTGACGGATTCTTACTATCGTTGAGAATCAATGTAATCTGTTCTTTGCTCTTCTGAATATCTTTAATGTCACTTTCTTTAAGATTCATAGCAATTATTGCATATTTGCCTGCATCTGACTGGTTACCGTTTGCATTTCCGACACCGATAAAATCGCCTACAACAGAATTAAGGTCAGCATTTGCATCAACGCTCTTAATAATGGTATTAAGTGTTGCTGTTGCGTTACCAACATTAATATCCTTTGTGAATTTGCATTCTCTTGTCCATTTGTATGTGCCCTTTGCAGCTTTTGCTGTTTCTGCATTGAAGAGTGCAGCCAACTGTGCTTTTTCTGAGTCGCCTGATGGAGTTTCAGGCTCTGTTGGTTTTTCAGGCTCTGATGGTTTTTCTGGCTCTGTTGGAGCATCTGCTAAACCTGCAACGATTTGCAAAACAACTCTTGCATCAACTGCTGTAACACCATTCTTACCATCAACATCAGCACCTGCTGCGTTTTTAAGGTCTGCCTCTGTTTTAAGACCTGCAACAACCTGTAAAATCAATCTTGCATCTACTGCTGAAATTTCTCCGTTACCATCTACGTCACCTTTTGTTGCTGCAAATGTTGTGAACGGAATTGCCATAACCATAAGAACTACAGCTAACATAACTGAAATAATTTTTGTAAATTTAGTCATTTTTCGCACCTGCTTTCATATTATATATGAAAATTATACCATAAGATAATTACTCTTTCAATTGTATAATTACCAAATTTTTCTTCCGGTTTTTGTGAAATAAGACAAATATCTATTGATTTGTACAAATCGGAGGTTGTAGCAATAAATAAGGCGGAATCTGAAAAAGACCCCGCACTGTCGTTATTTATTTAAAATGTAATCTACCACTGCTTGTGCTGAACACTCAGGCAAGTCGATTTCCACTGTCGCTTCTACCATATTTTCAAGATAATGAGCATCCGAGCCACGAAAATGTTTCATTTCCTTAAGCAATTCGTGTTTTTCCTCATACTGAGGAATATACGCTTTATGAGTAAATTCTGCTGCGGTAAAATTCATTTCCGTGTACATAAAACCAAGAACAGAAAGGACAGAATATGATGCACGGTCTAGATGTGCCGGATAAACAACGCCACCAAACCTTGCAACCTCATTAACAACATCATCAATGCTTATTCCCGATGCTGTTGTGAGAAGAATCTCTTCTTTTCCAAGAATCTTATCTGCATGGTCCATTATGTACTGATTTCCGAAAATACTTTCATCATTCATAATAGGTGGCATTGTAGATTTTACATATTCCGAAAATTCCAATGCTTTTTTTAATGTGGGGAAAAGGCAGACAGTATGAATTTCTTCTGATGTGCAAAGCTCCATTCCGGGCACAACTGTAATTCCTGCCTCCTCACCTGCCGTTACCGCAGCAGGACAATTAAGGCAAGAGTTGTGGTCGGTTAATGCAATAATATCATATCCCATAAGTTTTGCCATGTTAACAAGGTTATATGGTGTCATATCGTTATCGCCACATGGAGACAGGCACGAATGCAGATGAAAATCATACTTTAAGTTCATAAAATTTCACCTAATTTATTTGCAAGTGTATATGAATTCATTTCTGAAGAAAGAATTGACACACCTTGCATCTCTGCTCTCATTTTTGCATCGTCGTCAAGTGTTGAATTTTCACAAAGAACAATACAGGCACAATCAGCAAGAACTGACACTGCAACAGCATTGATATTACCCATTACGGTAAACCAACAGTCACCGCTTTGTGCTCTGCCCATTACCCAGCTGAGCAAGTCGCCACAATATCCACCTGTGATTTCTCTGTCAAGGTCACCATCAACTAACACTTTAAGATTCAAATTTTCAACTAATTCTCTTACTGTCATTTTTATTCTTCCTTGTTTGATTTAGAACGGAATGGTTTTGGAATGAAATTCTCTGCACCTTCCCGGTTTTTCATATTGAAAATACAGTCCTCTATGTCTGCTTTACCGATTACAACATCTTCTGCGAAGCAATGACAAGACGGTGAACCACACATTCCGCAATCAAGTCCCGGCAAAGATTGTTCCAGTTCTTTGATTTCACTCATTTTCTGCATAGCCTCGAACACATTATCAGCAAGCTTCCACGGTGATGCTTCCAGTGGTTTTTCCCAATACATTTCCTTTGGAATTGATTCATATTCAAGGTGGTTACAGGATACGGGCATATATTTACGAAGTCTTTGGAGTCGAGCTTTTGCCACAAAAGGATTTTCAACCGTCAACGGTCCACCGACACAGCCACCTGAACAGGCATTAAGCTCGATAAATTCAAGGTCATTGAGCTTTTCATCCTCTAATTCTTCAAGAACCTTTATAACATTTTCGATACCGTCGGCTGCTAAATATCTGTCCTTTAAAAGTGCTGCTGACTCTCCACCTGAT
Organism: Candidatus Fimenecus sp.; assembly: GCA_045631225.1. Lineage (GTDB taxonomy): Bacteria > Bacillota > Clostridia > Oscillospirales > Acutalibacteraceae > Fimenecus. The sequence continues at coordinate 26,609 of JAZQUG010000037.1, read as the reverse complement.
GAAGCCCAGCCTACACCGATAATACCTGAATCATTCAAATCTTCAAGTTCAACAATTTTATCCATCTGCTGTACAAGTACAGGATAAATATCTTTAATCGCAAGGACACCGTTTATGTATGATTTGCCATTACAGATAGGCTGTTTGATTGAAGAAATTTTTGCAGTACAAGGTGTTATAAAGAACACACCGATATCTTCATCAGCAAGGCCTGTTTCTTGCTTTGCTTTTATTCGTGCAAGTCGTGCAGCCTCTTCCATAGGAGCATTCAAATCGAGAACATTTTCGATAAGATTAGGAAAACGGACTCTGATAAGTCTTACAACTGCAGGACAAGCAGATGAAATTACAGGTTTTTTCGTCTTGCTCATTGAGAGAATGAGTCGTGTTGCTTCACTTACAAGCTCTGCACCTTTTGAAACCTCAAAAACATCGTCAAAGCCAAGTCTTTTAAGCCCTGTCAACACATAATCCGTGTCATCAAGGTTGTTGAACTGACCATAAAGCGATGGTGCAGGCACTGCTATTCTGTATTTATAATCAAGAATTTCATTCAAAGAATATTTTTCAGCATATTTTGCGTGATGCGGACAAATCCTTATACATTCACCACAGTCAACACAACGCTCTGAAATTATATATGCTTTTCCGTTACGGACTCTGATTGCATTTGTGGGACAACGCTTAAGACAGCTGACACATCCCTTGCATTTTTCCTCATCAAGTCGAACGGAATGGAAATAAGTTTCGTTCATATTTATCACTCTAATTTGTAAATACTTTCAGGTACATTGTTGTACCAACGCCAACGGTTGAATCGATTTTCATTTCGTCGGTATATTTTTTGATATTAGGAAGTCCCATACCTGCACCGAATCCCAATGAACGAACATTGTCAGGTGCAGTTGAATAGCCCTCTTTCATTGCAAGAGCCACATCAGGGATACCGGGGCCTTGGTCAGTAAGCACCATGCTTATAGAATCAGGTGAAATTTCAACATCAATTTCACCGCCACCCGCATGAATTACAAGGTTGATTTCTGCCTCGTAAAGTGCGATTACAACTTTTCTCACGATTTCAGGATTAAATCCCAAATCTTTAAGTGTCTTTTTTACTGAGCCTGAAGCCTCACCTGCACGAGTAAAATCATCACCCGGAACATCAAAATGGAGTTTCAAATTGCTCATTTCATTGCTCCTCCTCGAAGACCTTTTTCATAAAGCATACCGCAAGAGGCAAACATTGCCTGTTTTGTTGTCATAAGAACAATATCTCTGTCCTTTGCCAAGTCAATAATACTCTGGTCAGGCTGTTTTCCACGAACAAATACGATACACTGCATATCCATCATTTCTGCAGTTCTTACAACCTGAGGATTTACAAGTCCTGAAAGGAGAACTGCCTGTTCCTTAACATAAGCCAGAACGTCACTCATCATATCACTGCCACAAGCAGTAAAAACGTCACGGTCCATATATTCCTCGCCACAGATAACCTGGGCATCAAGGATTTCTTTAATTTCATATACTTTCATTTTGTTTACCTCCCGACAAATGTCAGATAATATTTAATTATACACCAAAACAAAAGCCTTTACAATGAGACACTTTACCGAATTATATTCCGTTTATTTGTGAAAAAAGACAGAATTAAATAAAAAAAGGCATCACCTTTCGATGATGCCTGATTTATTTGGTTTTATTACAGATTAAGCAACTGTGTATGTAATCTTGTTTGTAGCTTTACCCTGACCGTTAATTGTAATAACAGCCTTGAGCTGCATCTTAGCTGAGAAACCATAGCTGATTTCAAGTGACTTGAGGTTATCGCCATCAGCAACTGCTACAAGAGTAACGTCTGTGTACTGAACGTCTGTGCTGTTAACAGTAATAAGTGTTGTAAGACCTGCAATACCGTCAACAACTTCCTGATGTGTGAAGAAGTCGTTTGTTGCACGGCTCATAGCATTCTTGCCATCCTTCTGAGGATTTGCAAAGTTGCCGAGCTTAACTGTGAACTTATTGCCGTTTGCTGAAGCATCCTTAACGTCAGCTGCTGTAAGAGTCATAGCCTTAAGAGCATACTGCTTGTTCATACCTTCAGGAATAACACCGTTCTTAACTTCACCGTCTCTGTTACCGATTCCGAGGAATCCACCAACAACTGAGTCAAGAGAAGCGTTTTCATCGATACCCTGGATAATCTTGTTAAGAGTACCTGTTGCATTACCAACGTCGATTGCACCGTCCGGTGTGTAAGCGCAAACACGAGCAAATTTGTAGCTCTTCTTTGATGCAGCTGCTGTCCACTTGTTGAACATTTCGTGAGCGTTAGCCTTTGAGAAAGCTACTGGAGCTGAACCAGCATCGTCAGCTGCAGGAGCGTCTGTTGTGTCGTCTGCAGGAACGTCTGTTGTATCATCAGCAGGAGCGTCTGTTGTATCGTCAGCAACTGTATCATCAGCAACTGTATCATCAGCTACTGTATCATCAGATGGAGCATATGTATCGTCTGCAGGAGCGTTTGTTTCGCCACCATTTACTACTACGTTCTGTCCTGCTGCTTCAAGAGCTTTTTCAGCTGTTGACTTACCGAGTGAAACAACACCGAAAGTAAGTGCGAAAGCGAGAACGATTGCTACGAACTTAATAAAGTTCTGTGAATTTTTTTCTTTTTTCATTGCCTTAACTTCTGCCTGTTCAGCAGTTAAAGGTGCCTTATTTTTTGCCATAATTGACTTCTCCCTTCAATCTATAGAAATCGAATTAATACTTAACGTTTGTATATTTACCTGTGATTTCAGCTTCACCTGTACCAGTTGCATTCATGATTGCAAGCTTAATCTTAAGTGTTGCACCGAATGAGTATGAGTAATCAAGTGCTGTAATCTTGCCGTCAGCAACTGTTGCTGTGAAGATAATCTTTGAGTAGTTAGCCTGTGATTCACCTTCAACAACCTTAACTGCTGAACCAACTTCGTTAGCAATACTCTGGTTAACTTCTGCAAATGTAACATAGTCATTTGTAGCGTGAGCCATTGCGCTGTTAGCACCAGGATTTGTACAAGCGTTAATCTGGATTGAATACTTGTTGCCGTTAACTGCGAAATCCTTAACGTCAGCATCTGTAAGTGTCATAGCTTTAATCATGTACTTAGCGTCAAAGCCTTCGCCCTTACCGTTCTTAACTTCACCTGTGATTGGCTGAGCCTTGATACCAAGGAAACCACCAACAACTGAATCGAGAGAAGCGTTTTCGTCAACACCCTGAATGATGCTGTTAAGAGCACCTGTTGCATTACCAACGTCGATATTCTTGATGAACTTACCACTTCTTGATAATTTGTAAGAACCTTTAGCTGCTTTTGCTGTTTCTGCGTTGAAGAACTTGATAACATCAGCCTTTGTTGCAGGAGCTGCGCTGTCAGCTGCAGGAGCATCTGCATTTTCGTCAGCAGGAGCGTCTGCATTTTCATCTGCAGGAGCGTCTGTTGTTTCGTCGCCTGCAGGAACGTCAGTTGTTTCGTCACCACCAAGAAGATTTTCGTCTTCTGTGATAGGTGCATCAACACTACCTGCGTTGTTATCTGTGTTTGTTGAACCGCCGTTGTTAACTGTACCAGCAACAACTGTACCGCCCATTGAAGGTGCAGTATATGCGATTGCTACGAGTGACCATGCAATTACAATTGCAAGGAAAACTGCCAATGCCTTTGTAAATGTTCCGAAGAAAAGTTTGCAGTTATCTGACTTTTTAGCCATCTTTGCCTGCATTTCTTCAGGTGTGAAATTCTTTTTAGCCATAATTAGGGCTCCCCTTTCAATATTATACATACTAAATTTACAACAAAATTCATCAATTGTCAATGATTTTATTATTTTTTTATAATCTTTTTATAAACACTGCTTACAGGAAGACCCACAACGTTAAAATAATCGCCCTGTATTCCTCTTATAAATTTTGAAGCAAGGCCCTGTATTCCGTAAGCCCCTGCTTTATCATAAGGTTCATCAGTACCTATATATTCGTTGATTTCGTCTTCAGTAAGCGGATAAAATTCTACCTTTGTTTCCTCTGCAAAAGTAAGTGACATACCGTTACCCACAGCACATACACCTGTGAAAACAGAATGGACTCTGCCTGAAAGACTTTTTATCATATTGTAGGCATCTTCCCTGTCCTTTGGTTTGCCAAGAATTTTATCATCAAGCACAACTATTGTATCTGCACCAAGAACAGTTTCATCCTCAGCTCTTTCTACTGCAAGTGCTTTTCTCGCTGCAAGGAACACAACAGCATCTTCAGGCTTTGTACCCTCTGGAATTGTTTCGTCAGCATCAGCAACTCTTACTGTAAAGTCTATGCCTGCGTTTTTAAGTATTTCACTTCTTCTTGGTGATTTTGATGCAAGAACTAATTTCATATTTTACCTTCCTGTTTCATAACGTGAATTTTAAGCACCATTGTTTGTGTTTTACTGTCACGAAGCTCACCATTCATAACCATTTCTACTGCTTTTTCCAAAGGAATTTTGTAAACCTCTAAAAATTCGTCTTCATCAGGACTCTGTTCACCGAATTCCAAATCAGTTGCAAGATACATATGAATAATTTCACCACAGTAACCGGGAGTCGGATAAAGTTTTCCTAAATCAACATATTTTTTTGCAACCGCACCTGTTTCCTCTTTAAGCTCTCGTTTACCTGCTTCAAAAGGGTCCTCACCTTTTTCAAGCTTACCTGCAGGAAGTTCAGTTACGACTTCCATATAAGGATAACGGAACTGCTTTACAAAATAGAGATTGTAATCCTTATCAAGAGGTGCTACACAAACGCCACCATTATGCTCAACGATTTCTCGTTTTGCTGTTGAGCCATTTGGCAAAAGTGCATCGTCAACACGAAGATTTACTATTTTGCCTTGAAATTTATATTCAAAACTAATTTGTTTTTCTGTTAAATTCACGCTATTCACCATACTTTTTAACTAATTCTTTATAATGACGACCTTTTTCTTCAAAGTTTTTATACTCATTATAGCTTGAAGCAGCAGGTGATAAAATGCAGACACCGTCTTTTTTAGTATTCTCATAAGCAGATTTTACTGCTTCTTCAAGGTTTTCTGCTTTAATAAGAGTCTTTTTTGTACCATTTTCCACCATCATATCAATAATTTTATGACCTGTGGTCTTTGTACCGATAATAGCACTCAGATTGCTGTTTTCAAGGTCAACGGCAAAATCAGTATAGTCAATCCCTCTGTCTTTACCACCGATAATAAGTGTATTTGCATTAATTGCATTGACTGCACACATAACTGCATGTGGAATTGTGGCAATACAGTCATTATAAAAAGTTATACCACTATATACACCAATGTTTTCCATTCTGTGCTCAATACCCTCAAAATCATCAATCGCCCTCTTGGCATCCTCTGCTGTTACACCGAATTCTGACGCTGCAGTAAAAGCATATAGCACATCGTGACGGTTATGCTCACCTGCTAAATGAATGTTTTCGATTTCAAATGGAAGAAAATCATCCTTTTTAACTGCAATTACATTTGATTTTACTGTATTCAAGTCGAGATAAGGTGCTAAACCCTGTGTACCGTTATAAATGAATGTATCGTTTTCGTTCTGATGTCTTACAATGTTGAGCTTTGAATTTACATAGCCTGTCATTCCACCCTTGTAATGCTCAAGGTGTTCCTCATATATATTCGTAAGAATTGAAACATTCGGTGAGCTTCTCGTAAACTCAAGCTGATGTGATGAAAGCTCAATTACAGCAATTCTGTCCTCAGTCATTTCCTCGATATAATCGAAAACAGGAAGTCCCATGTTGCCCATAAGCTCACAGTCAATGCCACCTGCACAAAGCATTTTATATGTAAGTGTTGAAGTTGTAGTCTTACCCTTTGAGCCTGTCACACCGATTTTCTTACAAGGTGCATATTTCATGAACAAATCTGTCTGACAAGTAACATATGTATTTTCAGGAATATCCACATTTACAAAAGAAATTCCCGGACTTTTCATTACAACATCGAATTTGCCAATATGAGAAAGATAATCCTCACCACAGAAATACTCAACGAAATTATCGTCAATTTTCTGCTCTCTGCCGTCACCGATACCAAGGATTTTTTCAGGCAGATATTTCCTTATATAATTGTATGTGCTTTTTCCCTCTCTGCCGAAGCCTAAAATCAGCACACTTTTGTCTTTTAAAAATTCAATAATTGGAGGTAACACAATAACATCTCCTATAAATTAATTGTGAATCAACTCTTTTTCAGGGTCTTTTTTGAAATTCAATGCACCGGTTGTTGCAAGTAACAAAATAAGACTCGGAACATACGCTATCCATGTAAGTGTAAGAGCAATATGGGTACGCTCTTCTGTCATAAAGCTGAATGGGAAGCATCTGAGTCCCACACAAGCATCACAAACTGCAAGACAGAACATTGAAATCATATAGATAAGATTTCGTTTTGACGGATGCTTAACCATATTTTCACATGAGTGAGCAATGTTTTCACCGATACAGACTGCATAAGACGGAATAAGTGCAAATACAATATTCACAAAAGAACCTATTGTAGTAAGAATAACTGCAGGAATGATTCGTTTAAGCAATTCTGCCTTTGTGTGTCGTTTACCGAATGATGTCAGTCTTACAGTATGGAACATCTGTATAATAATATATGTACCGATACCGAAAAGTGGCTTGTCAGCTATCATAAAAAAGAAATCGGCAATCAACACAAAGCCAAAAAGCCATTTAACCAGATTATCGCTCTTTTCCTTACCGGCAAAAAGACTTGCTGCTGCCATAACGCAAACAGAAGCATATTTTAAAACATTGGAATACCCTAAAGAGAAAATATCGCACAAAATAAATGCTACATAAAGTATCCCAATGACAACAATAAAACCCCATGTCATTGATTTTTTCATTTTATTCACCTTTTTTTACCGCAATAATATACAATTATACCCTTTTATGGTTAAAAAATCAACAGAAAAAAGTCTTTTGTGATAAGCAACAAATATTTGAGTAAATCGGAGTTTGTCGGGATGGTTGATTTCCCTCCCTCATTGAGGGAGGTGGCATTTTCGTAAGAAAATGACGGAGGGAGTTTGTTGTTTAATATGGTAACTCCCTCAGTCTCACTACGCTCGACAGCTCCCTCGGGGAGGGAGCGGAATGGTTTCTTACCATCCCTACAAATTATAATTTATTGTAATGATTGCAATAAAATAAAATATATTAAAAAACTTATTAAAACATAGTTGCATTGTTTAGGCAATTGTGCTATAATTCCTTTAATGTGTTAAAGATTTCTATTTATTTTTCACATAATACGACCGTTTTACGGTCATTAATACACGCATCTTAGGAAAGGGAGGCATGCTTTTATGAAAGCTTATACCTCAAACAACATCAGAAATATTGCTGTGCTCGGTCACGGCGGAAAAGGAAAAACTACTCTTTGTGAAGCAATGCTTTATTTAGCAGGTGCTACTGACAGACTCGGTAAGGTTGCAGACGGTAATACTGTTCTCGACTTTGACGCTGAAGAAAAGCGCAGAAAGTCATCTGTTTCATCAGCAATGGCTGCAATCGAATGGGATAACACAAAGTTAAATATTATTGACGCTCCCGGTCTTTTCGACTTTGAAAGTGGCGCAGCTGAAGCAGTACGTGCAGCTGAAGCAGTTCTTATCGTTACAAGTGCAGGTTCAGGCGTTGACGTTGGTACTGAAAAAGCATTCAAAGCAGCTGAAAAGAGAGGTCTTGCAAAATTCTTTGCTATTACAAAAACTGACTCTGACCACAGAAGCTTCTATAAGACATTTGAGGCTCTCAAGGAAGTTTACGGCAACAAACTTTGCCCTACAATCATTCCTTATATGGAAGGCAATATTACAAAATCATATGTTAACCTTATGACAGGTATGGCTTATGAATATGACGAAAATGGTAAGGCAACAAAGGTTGCAATGCCTAATGACCCTGTTATCGAAGAAATGACAGCTGCATTTATGGAAGCTGTTGCTACTACTGATGACGAGCTTATGGAAAAATTCTTCGAGGGCGAAACATTTACTCCTGACGAAATCCTTAAGGGTCTTTGCACAGGTATTTTCGATGGTTCAATTTATCCTGTATATGCTGTTGCAGGTCTTACAGGTGCAGGTGTTGACCAGCTTCTTTATAACCTTGCATGGTCAGTTCCGGGCGCATTCGGTTATGCCGGTGAAACAGCTAAGAATGAAGCAGGTGAAGAAGTTATTCTTCCTTGTGACATTAACGGACCTCTTGCAGCAATCTGTTTCAAGACTGTTGCTGACCCATTCGTTGGTAAGATGTCATTCTTCAAGGTTGTAAGCGGTAAGCTTTCAGCTGATACTCAGGCTTATAATGTTCGTACAGGCGAAACAGAAAAGATGGGTAAAATTGTTACTGTTAAGGGTGGCAAACAGGAAGACGCTAAAGAAATTATTGCCGGTGATATCGGCGTTGTTACAAAGCTTGCAGGTGTTAAGACAGGTGACACACTCTGCGATGCTAAGAATATCGTAATCCTTGACGGTGTTAACTGTCCTAACCCATGTCTTTCAATGGCAGTTAACGTTCGTAAAAAGGGCGAAGAAGAAAAGGTTGCTCAGGGACTCTTCAGACTTATGGAAGAAGACCCATCAATCTCATTCATAATCAATAAGGAAACTAAAGAACAGGTTCTTTCAGGTCTTGGTGAACAGCATCTTGACGTTATCGTTTCAAAGCTTAAGAACAAGTTCGGTGTTGAAGTTGATTTAACAGTTCCTAAGGTTGCTTACAGAGAAACAATCCGCAAATCTGCTGAAGCACAGGGTAAACACAAGAAACAGTCAGGTGGTCACGGTCAGTTCGGTGATGTACATATCCGTTTTGAACCATGCGACAGTGATGAACTTGTATTTGCTGAAGAAGTTTTCGGTGGTGCAGTTCCAAAGAACTTCTTCCCTGCAGTTGAAAAAGGTCTTCGTGATTGCGTTCTTAAGGGTGTTCTTGCAGGTTATCCGATGGTAGGCGTTAAGGCTACTCTTTACGATGGTTCTTACCACCCTGTTGACTCTTCAGAAATGGCATTCAAGATGGCTGCTTCTCTTGCATACAAGGCAGGTATTCCAAAGGCTGACCCAACAATCCTTGAACCTGTTGGTACACTTGTTGCTCGTATGCCTGACGACAACCTTGGTGATATTATGGGTGACATCACAAAACGTCGTGGTAGAGTTCTTGGTATGGGTGCTGCTGACGAACCTAATATGCAGGAGCTTACAGCTGAAGTTCCTATGGCTGAAATGGGCGACTTCACAACAGTTCTCCGTTCAGTAACAGCCGGTCGTGGTTCATTCTCATTCGAGTTCACTCGTTATGAACAGGCTCCACAGAATGTTGTTGAAAAGGTTATTGCAGAAGCAAAAGTTGACGAAGAATAATTAAAATTCACAAACCATAACGGGCGAGGAGTAAAATCCTCGCCTTTGTTGTTATATGTTTCAACAAATCGGAGTTTATCGGGATGATAAGAAACTAATCCGCTCCCTCCGTGAGGGAGCTGTCGAACGAAGTGAGACTGAGGGAGTAAACGTAAAAGCAACAAACTCCCTCCGTCATTTTCTTGCGAAAATGCCACCTCCCTCAATGAGGGAGGGTAATTGGACATCCCCCACAAATTACAATTTACACAACAAATTCATTCTTGTTGTATTGCATTTACATGAAATTATTGCTATACTTTACCCATAATCAAATCCTGAAAAATGGGGGAAATAAAATGGCAATTTATATTAACAAGGACAATATTTTTGTACTTGAAACAAAAAACACTCATTATGTGTTGGGCATTGACTGTAACGGCAACAACCGTCACATCCATTGGGGTAAAAAATGCAATATAAACGATTACGAAATAAAAAAGATATGGGACGAAAGCTCAAATCATACAGGTCTTGATATGGCAAAGCAGGAATTTACAGTTTTCGGTGGCACAATGTACCGCGAAAGCAATTTAAAGGTGCAGTTCCCTGACAAATGCCGTGAAATCGACCTTGAGTTTGTGAGTGCTGATGCTAACGAAAATCTTCTCACAGTTACATTAAAGGACAAGTTTTATCCGTTGCAGATTGCTCTTAAATACAAAATTCAGGACAACAACGACATTATCACCCGTTGGGCTGAAATTACAAACACAGGTAACAAGGACATCACAGTTGACAGAATGTTCTCAGCTGAGCTTACACTTCCGTCAACAAATCCTTACATATTCAAAAACACCAATGGTAGTTGGGGTGGCGAATATGTTGAAACCGAATCAACACTTGAAGGCGGCGCACTTGTTTTCGACAGTAAAAAGGGCACATCAGCTCACAATCAGTCACCGTATTTCATAGCATATCAGAATGCAGACGAAAATCAGGGTGATGTTTACTTCGGAACACTTGCATACAGCGGTAATTTCAAGGTACTCTGTTCCCGTGACCTTTTCTACACAACAAGAATAAGCCTTGGACTTAATGACCACGATTTCAGGCACATTTTAAAATCAAATGAAACATTTACAACTCCTGTTGTTTTCTGTGGCTATTCAATGAATGGTCTCGGTGAAATGAGCCGACAGATGAACCGTTTTGCTATCAACAATGTTCTTCCGAAGCAATTCAACGATAAAATTCTTCCTGTACTTTATAACTCATGGGAAGCAACTGAATTTGATGTGAATTGTGAACACCAGACAGCACTTGCAGAATTGGCTGCTGAAATGGGCGTTGAGCTTTTCGTTATGGACGACGGTTGGTTTGGTGCAAGAAATCACGACAGAGCAGGTCTTGGTGACTGGTTTGTAAATACAAACAAATTCCCTAACGGAATTGATGAGCTTATCAAGAATGTAAATGATTTAGGAATGGATTTCGGTCTTTGGTTTGAGCCTGAAATGGTAAACCCTGACTCTGACTTATACCGTGCACACCCTGAATGGGCATACCATTACGACACAAGAGAGGCACACACCCTCCGTCATCAGCTGGTTCTCAATATGACACGAGAAGATGTTCAGGAATATATTTTCAACTGTATGGACGAAATGCTCACAAACCACAACATCAAGTACATCAAATGGGATATGAACAGACCTCTTTCCGAAACAGGAGCTGAAAACCTCCCTTGTCCTCAGGAATTATGGTTCAGACATACTCAGGCTGTTTACAGCATTGTTGACAGACTTAAGGAAAAGCATCCTGATGTTGCAATCGAAAGCTGTTCATCAGGTGGTGGCAGAAGTGACTACGGTGCATTACTTCACTTTGACCAGGTATGGACTTCCGATAACACAGACTCTATCGACAGAATGTCAATGCAGAAATGGTATACATATCTTAAGCCTGTAAAAACAATGCGTGCATGGGTTACTGACATTAACTGGTACAATTCTCCAATGAGTCTTGATTTTCGTTTCAATGTTGCAATGCAGGGTTCATTAGGCGTTGGTGGCAACCTTACAAAGTACAGTAAGGAAGATTTGGAAATCGGTAAAAAGAATGTTACACTTTACAAGGAAATCCGTCATCTTGTGCAGTTTGGTGACCTTTACAGAATTCTTGATGCAAAGAAAGACGAAATTCTCTTTAACCTTTATGTAAGCGAAGACAAGACAGAGGCTGTTGCATTCCTTACTTCTGCACATACAAGCTTTATGAAAAAGGAAATTCCGCTTAAATTCACAGGTCTTGATGACGATAAGATTTACACATTCAATCTTAACGGTCGTGACTGGGAAAAGAGTGGCTCATACCTTAAAAATGTTGGTATTCCAACAGCAATCCGTGGAATGGGATACAATAAAATCATTAAAATTAAATCTAAATAAGCTTAATCTCCATAGCGTCGGACCGACATTTCGTGTCCGGCGTTTTTTATTTTTCTTGGTACTGAAATCGATTAAACTATCTCTTGCTATCTTCTCTGCCAATTCCACATCAAAGCTCACCTCTTTTTCGTTCTTTTGATAATAATGTGTACTCTTAATTCCTGAACGGATATCGTTAACATAAATTTTAAGTGGCAGACCGTACTCCTGAAATCTGATTTTAACAAGGTCTGCACTCTCAAGCTCGCTTATCACCTTTCGTGCAGAGACTTTGCTGCAACGAAGATGCCTGCCTATTTGCGATAAAGAATAATAAATGAACAACCCTTCATCATCCCTGAAGTTGTTGTTCTTCACGGAAAATTTTGTTCTGTTAAGGAAAAGAGAATACAGAAGAATTGCTTTTGAAGAAAGACCTGAATACTTTTCTTCATAGACTAAATTTAAAGGTACAATAGCATAATAATCATTGTTCATAAAAAATACCCTCCATATATAGTCCGGAAAAGCAAAAATGTCCCGGGAAATGCGGGACGATTTCGTAAAAACAGCGAATTATTAACAAAACATTTACATTTCAAGTTGTTTTTAGATGATTTGTAACTACGAAATTTCGAAAAATAAAGAATAGTTAATCGATTAACTATTCTTGCATTTTCTTTTAGATTATTATAATAATTATTTATTTTTTTATTTATATATATTATTTATAGTGTTCAATTTTTGATACAGGGTGTATCAATTTTTGACACAGGGTGTATCATTTTTTGATATAGGGTGTATCAATTTCTGATACACCTGTCTTATATGGTAAATCGGAGTTTATCGGGCTCTTTTATTTAGAAATGCAACCTTGTAGGGGACGACGACTCGGCGTCCCGTTCTCGGTTTATCAGTACACTTGGTTCGGGCTGCCGAGGGTGCGGGTGTCCGGTGGACACCTCTGCGAAGCAGAAGCACCGACTGAGCCGGCAGGTGAGACCCGTCAGCCCCTACAATTCATCCAATAATTTCTGTTCGACAAATTATAATTTGCTTTTTAAAATAACAAAGGTGAGGTTCAATCAAACCCCACCTTGTAAAACCTATTATATTATTTCTTAAAAATATAACGGAAAAAGAATCAATTTTCCTCAAAGTTGCCTGTATACAACTGATAATACTTACCTTTTTGTTCAATCAAATCGTCATGGTCGCCACGTTCAATGATTCTTCCTTTTTCAAGAACCATAATCGCATTTGCATTTCGGACTGTTGAAAGTCGGTGGGCAATTACGAAAACTGTTCTGCCATGCATAAGCTTATCCATACCCTGCTCAATGAGTTTTTCTGTTCTTGTATCAATTGAGCTTGTTGCTTCATCAAGAATAAGAACAGGAGGGTCTGCAACTGCTGCACGAGCAATTGAAATGAGCTGTCGTTGACCTTGTGAAAGGTTTGAACCGTCACCTGTCAGGACTGTGTCGTACCCATCAGGAAGATGTGTTATGAATGAATGAGCATTTGCAAGTTTTGCTGCCTCAACAATCTGCTCGTGTGTGGCATCCAAATTACCATAACGGATATTTTCCTCAATAGTACCTGTAAACAAGTGTGTATCCTGAAGAACAATACCCAGGGAACGACGCAAATCATCTTTTTTAATCTTCTGAATATTAATTCCGTCATAACGGATTTTACCGTCATTGATTTCGTAGAAACGATTGATAAGATTTGTGATTGTTGTCTTACCTGCACCTGTTGAACCGACAAATGCGATTTTCTGGCCGGGTTTTGCATAAAGAGAAACATTGTGAAGAATTGTTTTTTCTGCCTTATAGCCAAATGTAACATCTTCAAAAACAATGTCACCGGCAAGACGAATATAAGTAACAGTACCGTCACCGTGAGTATGCTTCCAAGCCCAGATACCTGTGTGATTTTCTGTTTCGTGAATGTTACCCTTATCATCAATTGTTGCATTTACAAGCACAACATAGCCCTCGTCAAGCTCAGGCTTCTGGTCAATGATTTCAAAAATTCTTTCAGCACCTGCAAGAGCCATAAACGCATTGTTAAACTGCTGTGTGATATTTGAAATAGGCTGTGTAAAGCTACGGATATACTGTAAGAATGCAACGATTTCACCCGGTGACATTGCGCCCTTGAGTGCCAGAAGTCCGCCAAGAGCCGCTGTGAGTGCATATGTGATATGAGAAAGGTTGTTCATAATAGGCCCTAACATACTTGCAAAAGTGTTTGCACTTGTTGCAGCCTTACGAAGATTTTCGTTGACATCACCAAAATGAGCAACAACCTCTTCTTCGTGATTAAACACCTGAACTACCTTTTGTCCCTCAATGATTTCTTCAATATAGCCATTTACAGAGCCTAACTGCTCCTGCTGTTTCTTAAAGAAGAAAGCACTCTTTTTACCAAGAGTTTTTGTAATGAAAACCATTACAAAGACCATTGCAATAACCACAAGTGTCATCTGCCAGCTAAGAGAAAGCATAATTAAAAACGAACCCACAATCATAACACCTGATGAAATAAATTGTGTAAGTCCCTGACTTATGAACATACGAAGTGTTTCAACGTCGTTTGTGAAACGGCTCATAATTTCACCGTTTGGTCGTGAGTCAAAGAAGCTGATTGGCAAATCAGCAAGTGAGTCGAACAAGTCTTTTCGAAGTGTATTAAGTGTCTTTTGTGTAAGCCATACGGAGCATTTTGACTGTCCGTAAGAAGCCAATGCACCACCAAAGAAAACACAAGACATAATGCCCATCATTTTGAAAAGCTCAGTAACAAGCGGACCTTCAAAGCCCTTACCTATCAATGGAGTAAGATAATCGTCAATAATAGGCTTGATGAATAATGAGCCTGAAACAGATGCTATTGAGCTGATTGCAGCAAAAATAAGCATACCGAAGAACAAGCCTTTTTGTTTAAGGATGTATTTTAAAAGTCTGCGGATTGTTCCCTTTGCATTTTTTGGCTTCGGAACAGGTCCACGCATACCTTTTCTGCCACCCGGTCCTCCCATTGGTCCTGCCATTATTCTCCACCTCCTACTGCATCAAAATCATCACTGCCCTTTTGCTGTGATTCATAAATATCTTTATAAATCTCGTTACGCTGGAGCAATTCCTCGTGTGTACCGATATCGTTTATACTGCCTTCTTCAAGAATAATAATCTTGTCACAATCAGCAACAGATGAAATTCTCTGTGCAATAATAATCTTTGTTGTATCCGGGATACAAGCACGAAGTCCTGAACGGATTTTGGAATCTGTAAATGTGTCAACAGCACTTGTTGAGTCGTCAAGAATAAGGATTTTTGGCTTTTTGAGAATTGCACGGGCAATACAAAGTCTCTGCTTCTGTCCTCCCGATACATTGACACCACCCTGACTCAAATCTGTGTTGTATCCGTCAGGGAATGATGAAATAAAGGAGTGTGCATCAGAAATTTCACAAGCTGCAACCAATTCCTCGTCAGTTGCATTTTTGTTACCCCAACGAAGATTTTCTGCAATTGTACCTGAGAAAAGAACATTCTTCTGGAGCACCATACTAACCTCTTCACGAAGAGAGTGAATCTTATAATCCTTTACATTCACACCGCCAACCTCAACCTGACCTTCATTAACATCATAAAGTCGGGGAATAAGCTGAACAAGGCTTGATTTAGCACTACCTGTTGCACCGATAATACCAACCATTTCACCGCTGCCTATTTTAAAGCTTGCGTTGTTGATTGCCGGAAGTGATGCGCCCTCATATCTGAATGTTACATTCTTAAATTCAATTGAACCGTCTTTTACAGTGCTCTCTGTTGCTGTATCATCACGAATACTCGGAACTTCTTCAATAACCTCAAGGATACGCTTTGCACTTGCCTGTGACATAAAGAACTGTGCTATCAGCATAACAACCATAAGGAAGTGAATAAGAATCTGCATAATATATGTAAATATTGCAGAGAAGTCGCCGATAGCCAATGTTTCATAAGAAATTTCCTTTGCTGCAATGTAAAGAATTGCAAGGATTGTGCCATACATAATGATTGTGAATGTAGGCATACCCATAATCATAAGCTTTTCAGCATGCAACGCTGCACCCATAAGCTCATCATTGGCTTTCTTGAATTTTTTCTTTTCGTGCTCTGAACGTACAAACGCTTTTACAACACGTATATTTGTAAGGTTTTCCTGAATTGATGCATTAAATCCGTCAAACATTTCAAGCATTACCTTAAATCTCTTTAAAGCAATAGGTGCAAAGATTATAAGGATAATTGCGATAAGAGGAAGTGACACTGCAAATGCCTTTGAAACGCCCTTGCTCATTGTGATAGTGATTATAAGTGCCACCACCAACATAACAGGAGCACGGAACATCATTCTTATCATCATAACAAATGTATTCTGAACAGAGTTTACATCAGTTGTGATTCGTGTAATAAGTGATGCTGTTGAGAATTTGTCGATATTTGAGAAAGAGAAACGCTGAATTTTGCCCATAATTGTTTCACGGAGTGTTGCACCAAATCCCATACCTGCCACAGCAGCCATTCGTGCAGCCATAGCACCACAAAAAAGTGAACCTAATGCATAAACGAGCATTTCTAATCCAAGAAGCAGAATTGCGTCCATACCACCATCCGGTATTTCAACACCAAATTTAGCAAGTATGATATCAAATCCGTTTCGTAATACCTCAATAAAGCTGTCATTGGCTACTGTTTTACCGGTCTGAACAATATTCACAATGTCAGCCATAACAAGTGGAATTATAAGCTCCAGCACAACCTCACCAATCATAAGAATCGGTGACATAATTGCAGGAATTATATATTTTTTTGCATATCTTAAAAGCTTAAACATCATTCTCCTCCTTTGCA
Source organism: Candidatus Fimenecus sp. (assembly GCA_045631225.1). GTDB lineage: Bacteria > Bacillota > Clostridia > Oscillospirales > Acutalibacteraceae > Fimenecus. Next base: position 9,797 of record JAZQUG010000037.1, on the reverse strand, counting down.
AAAGCCATTAAATTATTATTCATTCTCTCAAGAAACTGTACTAATGTATCCATTTCTTCTTCTGTAAAGCCCTTATAAGCAACATCGTCAATACGCAGAAACAGATTGTCTGCGTATTTAACAAGCTCCTGACCTTTTTTAGTAAGCTTTACACTATTTCTTCGTGCATCCTTTTTATTTTCCACACGGACAACAAGTCCTGATTCTTCCATTCGTTTAAGTGATGTTGCAACGGATGGTGCAGAAACATGAAGAAAATCTGCAATTTCTTTCTGAGTCACATTTTTATTTTCGCTCAAATATTTAAGAATTGGCGGTTGCCCGTAATAAATTCCCTTTTCACGAAATCTTGCATCAATTATACTTCTGTGATTGCAATGATAACTGTGAAAAGTATCGTTAATCTTTTTTATCTTTTCTATCATATCTTCACATACCCTTTTAAATTAGTTAATCGGTTAATAATTAATCGGTTAACTATTTTTAATTATATACCTATTTTTGCTCCTGTCAACCATAAAAAACAGCTCTGTTTGTGAACATTTTGTTAACATTTCGGGCTTTTTTGCAAAACGTCCCACATTTCCCGGGACGATTTTGCTTTTCCGGACTATATATGGAGGGTATTTTTTCAGGTAAGAAGTAAAAAGTAAGAGTTAATAAGTATTTTTTACCTTAATCCCTCAATCAAAGGAGGTTACCAAATGAGTAAAAAGAAACTGACAAAAAAAGAGGTGGATTTCTGTCGTCATTATGTCCGACTGCGAAATCCGAAAGAAGCAGCCCTTCGTTCAGGTTTTACACTTCTTCCTGAATACAGAGGAGTGGCGATGCTGTCAAGAAAGGAGATAAGAGAAAAAATCACACAGCTGGAAAAAGAATGTCCTGCAACAAGCAATCTGGTTTCAGCAGGACTTGAACGCCTTGCATTCGGCTCTGTAAGTGATGCAATCCGACTTATCCTTTGTGTTAATGAGAACTGTTCCCCCGACATTGACTCTCTCGACCTTTTTAATGTGTCAGAAATCAAAATCACAAACGGAAAAGGTATGGAAATCAAATTTTTTGACAGGCTCAAGGCTCTTGAAAGACTTGCCGACATATCCTGTGACGACAGTGATAACGGTGCATTGTCATTTTACGAAGCCATTGAACGAAGTGCTGCAAAACAGACGGAGAGTGGAAATAATGGCTAGCATTAAATTTCACGAATTTTCTCCTAAGCAGCTGATGGTGCTGAATTGGTGGTGCAAGCAAAGTCCTCATAAAAACTGCGATGCAATCATCTGTGACGGTGCTGTCAGAAGCGGTAAAACTCTTTGTATGTCAATTTCATTTATTCTTTGGAGCTTCTACAGTTTTTCCGACTCCTCATTTGCAATCTGCGGCAAGACAATCACATCTCTGCGACGAAATGTAATCACACCGCTTTTACCTGTACTTACACAAATGGGATTTACTGTTAAGGAATCAAAGTCCTCAAACATTGTTCTCATAAGCAAAGGAAAAAGGAGCAACAGATTTTACCTTTTTGGTGGTCGTGACGAATCATCAGCGTCACTGATTCAAGGTATGACTCTTTCAGGTGTACTTCTCGATGAGGGTGCTCTTATGCCCCGTTCATTTGTGGAACAAGCGTTGGCAAGATGCTCTGTTACAGGTTCAAAATTCTGGTTTAACTGTAACCCTGAAAACCCCTTGCATTGGTTTTATAACGAATGGATTAAAAAGGCAGATGAAAAAAATTGTCTGTATCTTCATTTTCTGATGAGTGACAATCCGTCACTTACCGAATCCATAAGAAATCGTTATGAATCCCTTTATTCAGGTGCATTTTATGAGAGATTTGTCCTCGGAAAATGGGTTGCTGTTCAGGGACTTGTGTATCCCTTTTTCAACGAAAAGGACCATACAACAAGTCAGTTGCCTGAAAAATGTAGTCAGTATTACATTTCCTGTGACTACGGTACTGTAAACCCTGCTTCATTCGGTCTTTGGGGACTTCACAATGGAGTCTGGTACAGATTAAAGGAATTCTATCACGATTCAAAATCAAAAGGCTTTCAGATGACTGACAAGGAATACTATGACAAGTTAACTGCACTTGCAGGTGACAAAAGAATTGAAGCAGTGATAGTTGACCCGTCTGCAGCATCATTTATGGAATGTATCCGTCGTGAAGGAAAATTCCGTGTTATTCCTGCAAAAAATCATGTGTCAGACGGTATCCGTAAGGTTTCGGAAAAACTGAAAAATCGAAAAATCTTAATCGGCAGTTCATGTACCGATACAATCCGTGAGTTTTCTATGTATCGTTGGGACTGCAACAGTGTCCACGACACTCCGAAAAAAGAGTATGACCACGCAATGGACGATATTCGCTATTTTGTGGCAACGGCTCTTGAAAGTACGGACAGTTCATTTTTCGCATTGTCCGTAGAAAGAAATTAAGACCTTAATGAAAGGAGGTTTCAGGTTGTCAATATTCGACAAATTCGGCAAGAGAAAGGTTTGCACAGTATCCCCACAGACATCCTTTTCCAATTCTATTGATAATTTATATGACTTTTACCCGTCACAAGTTGCAAATCCTGAGCTTTACCGTTCGCTTCGTGAGGCTGTACCCATTATCGACACAGCTATTTACAAGCTTATTCGTCTCACAGGCGGATTCAATGTAAAGACTCTTAACGGTAAAAATCAGGCAGAGCTTGATGAATTTATTAAAAGCATCAGTGTCAATGGTACAGGACAAGGACTTCAACAGTTTATCGACATTTACTTTGAACAGCTTCTCACATTCGGTACTTCTGTCGGTGAAATTATAACAAACGGAAATGAAATTCATTCTCTTTACAATGTTCCGATTTGTAACATCAGCCTTAAACGAAATCCCGAAAAATTCAATGAAATTCTTGTCTGTCGTCCTGACAGTATGTCCGGTACTCCTGTAAAATATCAGGATTTGGTTGTGTTCTCTGCACTTAATCCCGAAGCAGGAAGCATTACGGGCTCTTCAATTTTAAAAGGTCTGCCATTTATTTCTTCAATTCTTTTAAAGATTTACAACTCAATCGGGCAGAATTGGGAAAGGGCAGGAAACATCCGATATGCAGTTACATACAATCCCGGTTCAGATATGCTTGACCGGGCTTATGCAAAGGAAAGAGCAACACAGATTGCAACCGAATGGGCAAATGCTATGAACGGAAGCAGTGTTAAGGATTTTGTGGCTGTCGGTGATGTGCAGATTAAGGTTATCGGTGCTGATAATCAGATTCTTGATAGTGAAATTCCCGTTAAACAGCTTCTTGAACAGATTGTTGCAAAGCTTTCCATTCCACCATTTATGCTTGGCATCAGTTGGAGCACAACGGAGCGAATGTCATCACAACAATCAGATGCACTTACAACAGAGCTTTGTGCATACAGACGTGTTTTAACACCTGTTATTGAGAAAATATGCAACCTTTATTTAAGACTTTGCGGTAACAGTTCAGGTGTTGAGGTTATCTGGGACGATATTACACTTCAGGACTCAGTTGAACAGGCAAAAGCAGAGCTTTACAAAGCACAGGCTAAATCACTTTCAGGAGGTGAACGAAATGATTAACAAGAATTATTCTGCTGAAAATCAAGTCGGCGTACCAACTGACGAGGATATGCTGCTTATCAATGAATATTCCTTACGACCACTTGAAAAGCAAGAGGTTTTCTGTTTCAGTGTCAGACTTTGTGACAACGACATTGACAGAGATTTTGAACGCTTCAATGAAGATTCTCTTAAAACACTTGAAGCTCTTTTTGTGGGTAAAACGGGAATTCTTAATCACAGTATGAAAAGTGAAGACCAGAGTTGTCGTACATATAAAACTCAGCTTATTGTTGACAATGACAGAAAAACCGCTGACGGTATGACTTATATGTACTTAAAGGCATGGTGCTACACCATAAGAAGTGAAAAGAACGAGTCCCTTATCAGGGATATTGAAAGTGGCATAAAAAAAGAGGTCAGCATAAGCTGTGCCTCAGATTCACGAATCTGCTCTGTTTGTGGTGAAGCCCAATGCAACCACATTTCAGGCAGAAAATACAATGGTGAAATCTGTCACAAGACTATAACTGACATCACAGATGCTTATGAGTGGTCATTTGTGGCTGTACCTGCACAACGAAGTGCCGGTGTCACCAAATCATTCAAAAAGGAGAAATCAATGGAAAATATTTTAAAGTCCATCAGGGAAGAAAAAAGTCTTACTCTTAATGAAAAAGACCTTAAAAAGCTTTCTCAGTATATGGATTCATTGAAGGAAAAAAGCCATGACGGTGAAAAATACCGTGAAAGCTTAATCGGAACTGCAAAGAAAAATTTCTCAATTGCAGTACCGTCAATAACAAGTGAATGTGTTGACGAAATTCTCAAAACCCTTTCAACAGACACACTTGAAAACTTATGTGTTTCTCTTGAGAAACAGGCAAAATCAATTCTTCCGCCTGTAAGTCAGCTTTATGTGGAAGAAAAAGTAAACAACAACTCAAACAATGAGTTCAAATTTTAAGGAGGAAAAATATAATGGCAATTTTTGAAACAATTAAACTCGACAAAGGACTTTACAACACAACTAACGGTTTCCTTTCTGAACTTGAAAGAATCGACCCAAGCGAAAACTACAAGGGTACATCTCTTGAGGGTCTTGATGCATTTGAAAGACAGTTAAAGCGTTTTGACATCAAGCTTAAGGGTGCAGGCAGCTCAACAGTTGACAAATTCTTTGCAACAACTGACTCTGCTGTTCTTTTCCCTGAATACGTGTCACGAGCAGTCCGTCAGGGCATTGAAGAAGGCAAAAATCTTGACTCAATCGTCGCAACAAAGACAAACATCAACGGACTTGATTACAGAACAATCACATCAATTCCGACAGCTGATGAAAAAGAGCTTAAGGAAGTTAATGAGGGTGCTCAGATTCCTGAAACAGTAGTTCATACTCAGGAAAATCTTGTAACACTTAAAAAGCGTGGCAGAATGCTTGTAGCATCTTACGAGGCAATCCGTTTCCAGCGTCTTGACCTTTTCACAGTAACACTCCGACAGATTGGTGCATATATTGCACGTTCACAGTTCAAGGATGCAGTTAATGTACTTATTGATGGTGACGGCAACAACAATCCTGCTCAGGCTATCTCACCTGCTACATCAGGCACAATTTCATATGAAGACTTAATCACACTCTGGAACAGCTTTTCACCATATGAAATGAACACACTTATTGCATCTCCTGATGTGACAGCAAAGCTTCTCACAATGCCTGAATTCCGTGATGCTCCTGCGGGTCTTAATTTCCACGGAAACGGCTCAATGATTACACCACTTGGTGCAAAGCTTATCAAGTCAACTGACATTGACTCTACTCTCGTAGCCCTCGACAAAAACTATGCTCTTGAAATGGTTACTGCCGGTGGCGTTATGACAGACTTTGACCGTCTTATTGACCGTCAGCTTGAACGAGCAGCAATCACACAGATTTCAGGTTTCGCAAAAATCTTTGCTGATGCATCTAAAGTAATGAACGTTTAATTAAGGTGAAAAAATGATAAATGTCTGGTCAGTTTCAAAGTTTCTTGAGGACACAGGCGTATTGACAGAAGATGAGGTTAAAAGGGCCATGCCATTTTGCCTTTCAGCCTGTGCTAATCTTTCAAAAAGACTTAAAGACGAGAAATTCGAGGATGAACCCGCAGTAATATCAGCTTGTGCAGGACTTGCGCTTTATAATTACAGCCTTATTCAGGGCAGTTCATCCGAGGATTTTTCCTCATTCAAAGCAGGTGACATCACCATTAGCAGAAGTGCTTCTTCAACCTTTGAAAGTGCAGTAAAATTCAGGGATGAAGCCATACTTCAGGCTACAGATTATCTTACAGACGTGGACTTTGTATTTAAGGCGGTGGAGATATGAATGTCACAAAAATGCTGAACAAATTCGGTGGTACCGCTTATCTTTCAGGCACTGACGGTTGGAACAGCCCTCATTTCAAGGCTTTTATCCAGCCCTTGCGATACAAAACAAAGCTTTATCTTCAGGGTGAACACACACCGATAGGCATTAACAAAAATGACGTTTATCTCTATATCGGTCCGGCATCTCACGACATTACAAAGCTTGACAGCACATATCGAATCCACGACAGAGATAACAACAAATATATGATTGACCGTGCAGAAAAGATAATGGTAAAGGATACTATTGTTTACATCTGGGCAGTTATCAGAAAAACAACGGAGGGTGATTTATGACAAACAACGGTTCAACAGTTGACGGCGTTGTGCTCACAGTTTCTGCCGAAGACAGGTTTGAAGATTTAAAATTCGTAACGGCTTATGAAAACGACATTAAGCCCGTTCCCGTAAGTGAACCAATCGTAGCATTTTCAACCAAGGGATGCACAATCGCTCCACAGCTTACAAAAACACTTGATTCAGGTAAAATCATTACAACAACTGACAGAGAGGTTGACACAAATATCAGCGTTGATATTTATATGCCATATTCAATGGGTGGCAGTGCTGCCCATAAGATTTTCGACAGACTCGCCACATTTCTTTTATATGAAACAGGCTATAACATCATCAAATCAGTCTGCTACGAAACAGAATATGACAAATCCTGTCAGGCGATTATACTTAAATCATATTTCGTTTTCCATGACATAGTAGGTTCATAAAAATGCACCATCAGGTGCTATTCATGTGATGCATCACAATTCATGATGAAATCAATTCATGCAATTTATTGCAATTCATCAATAGAATGATTTGCTACGCATGAATTGGCTTACGCCATGAATTCTCGCTTTGCTCCATGAATTGAATTTTTACAAATTCATTAAACAAAAAATCCCACCGAAGAGCGTTTCCTCGGTGGGTAATTTTTTATATTCAATTAATAGTGAACCACACCACAAGCACATTCCTTATTAGAACCAAAAATTCTTTGGAAGAAAAGAATGAAATCAAAGAAGAATTTTGAAATACCTGATTTATGACAGTTACAACCACATTGTAAAGTCGGGTCAAGAACTTCAGGACAAGCATCACAATATCCGTCACCGTCATTATCAGCGTGACCTGTTGCAGGAATTATATTTGCAATATATGAGTCACCACATTCACAAGTACAGGTTGTGTAGCCATTCTGTTCACAAGTTGGTTGTGTTACAACTGAATTATACTTATGACCCGTAGCATCTACATAATCACTAACATATGAATAGCCACAATGACAGGTATATGTTGTAAAACCTTTCTCTGTACAGGTTGGTGGAGTTACAACTGAATTATACTTATGACCCGTAGCATCCACATAATCACTAACATATGAATAACCACAATGACAGGTATATGTTGTATATCCTCTTTCTGTGCAGGTCGGTGGTGTTACTACTGATTCGTATTTATGACCTGTTGCAGGGATTTCTTCAGTTACAACATCACCACATTCACATATTCCTGTTTTTAGCCCTGTTTTAGTACAGGTCGGCTCTGTTACAACAGTCCATTCATCACATTCATGAGTGTGAAAATGAATTGTAGCATTGAGAAGTGGTTGATTTCCTGAGCTTATTGAAATTTTCTTCCACTCTTCTTCTGTACCTGAATAATATACATCAGTAAGGTTATGGCAATCATAAAATGCATAATCATCAATTGTTGTTACACTATCTGGGATTGTTACACTTGTAAGGCTTGTACAATCATAAAATACTTTACCAGAAATCGATGTTACACTATCAGGTATAGTTATACTTATAAGGTTTATACAACCATAAAATGTATAATCACTAATTGCTGTTACATCAGATATTGTTACATCTGTAAGATGTTTACAAGCCATAAATGCACCCTCATTAATTGATGTTACACTATCTGGGATTGTATATTTTTTTCTTGTATTACCAATAGGATATTGGATAAGTGTTGTTTTATCTTTATTGAATAATACACCATCCTCATTACTTGAATAATATTCATTATCACTATTTACTGTAATACTTGTAAGGCTTTCGCAAAATTCAAATGCATCCTCACCAATTGTTGTTACACTATCAGGGATTGTTATACTTGTAAGGCTGTCGCAATATTTAAATGCACTATTACCAATTGTCGTTACACTGTCAGGGATTGTTATGCTTGTAAGGCTGTCGCAATATTTAAATGCACTATTACCAATTGTCGTTACACTGTCAGGGATTGTTACACTTTCAAGGCTATCACAAGAAGAAAATGCATAATTACCAATTGTTGTTACACTGTCAGAGATTGTTACACTTGTAAGGCTGTCACAAGAAGAAAATGCATAATCACCAATTGTTGTTACACTGTCAGGAATTGTATAGATTGTTCTTGTATTACCTATAGGATATTGAATAAGTGTTGTTTTGTCTTTATTAAACAATACACCATATTCATCGTTTAAATAATATTTATTATTAATATCTACTGTAACATTTGTAAGGTCTATGCAATCTATAAATGCACAATCACCAACTGTTCTTACACTATCAGGGATTGTTACACTTATAAGTCTGTAGCAATATGCAAATGCATCACCCGCTATTGTAAGAGTACCTTCTTTTATTTTATATTCACCTGATAAATCACTGTTTGCTCTAATCAAATGGTCACCAATATAAAGAATATTGTTTTCCCAATTATTAGTATCATTCTCATATACACTATGAGAAAATGCACTACGACCAATTGATGTTACACTATCAGGGATTGTTATACTTGCAAGGCTTTGGCAACCATAAAATGCTTGATCACCAATTATTGTTACACTATCAGGAATTGTTATACTTGTAAGGTTGCGGCAATCTCTAAATGCATTCTCACTAATTGATGTTACACCATCACCGATTGCTACACTTGTAAGACTTGTACAATACCAAAATGCACCAGCTGCTATTGTAAGAGTACCTTCTTTTATTTTATATTCACCTGATAAATCACTTCTTGCTCTAATCAAATGGTCACCAATATAAAGAACATCGTTTTCCCAATTATTAGTATCATTCTCATATGCACTATGAGAAAATGCACCATAACCAATTGTTGTTACGCTGTCAGGAATTGTTATGCTTGTAAGGCTTGTGCAATTAGAAAAAGCACCATCACCAATTGCTGTTACACTGTCACCGATTGTTACATTTTCAAGGCTGGTGCAATAATCAAATGCTCTCACACCAATTGTTGTTACACTGTCTGGAATTGTGATACTTGTAAGGCTGGTGCAATAATTAAATGCATCATCACCAATTGATGTTACTCCATTATTGATTACAACCTTAATAATATCATATTCATAGCTTTCCCAAGGACGATTATTGTAATCATAATCATCCATTGCACCTGTACCTGAAATTGTTAAAGTACCTGTTGAATCATCAAATGTCCAAGTGAGATTTTCACCACAAGTGCCTGTAACTGTTCCTGCACTTGCTGTAATTGGAATAGCAGAAATTATCATTATTAAAGATAAAATAACTGCAAGGATTCTGCTTAATTTTTTCATAATATCAGCTCCAAAATTTTGTAAAATTATGGTAGCACAATTTAACCATTTTTGCAAGAGCGATAAATCGGAGGTTGTCGTGCAGAATATGTAGGGGACGATGCCCACATCGTCCCGCAGTCGGTCAACAACACACTTTGGAACGGGACGATGTGGGCATCGTCCCCTACAAATAAAAAAACCCGCTAAATTATAATTCGTACGATAAACCAAAAAAAAACC
>JAZQUG010000036.1:0-26140 GCA_045631225.1 Candidatus Fimenecus sp. | reverse complement strand
CCTGCTGACGCTAAGAAGGCAGTTGAACTCGGTGCTGAAGGTATCGGTCTTTGCCGTACAGAGCATATGTTCTTCGAAGAAGACAGAATCGCAGCATTCCGTGAAATGATTTGTGCTGATACAGTTGCTGAAAGAGAAGCTGCTCTTGAAAAGATTCTTCCATATCAGCAGGGCGACTTCGAAGCTCTTTACGAAGCTCTTCAGGGTAACCCAGTTACAATCCGTTTCCTTGACCCACCTCTCCATGAATTTGTTCCTACAGAAGAAGCTGACATCAAGCTCCTTGCTGATGCACAGGGCAAGTCAGTTGAAGATATCAAGGCTATCATCGCTTCTCTTCACGAATTCAACCCAATGATGGGTCACCGTGGTTGCCGTCTTGCAGTAACATACCCTGAAATCGCAGCAATGCAGACAAAGGCTGTTATCCGTGCAGCAATCAACGTTAAGAAAGCTCATGCAGATTGGAACCTTGTTCCAGAAATCATGATTCCTCTTGTAGGCGACGTTAAAGAACTTAAGTTCGTTAAGAAAGTTGTTGTTGAAACAGCTGATGCTGAAATCGCAGCAGCAGGTGTTGAACTCGCTTACGAAGTTGGTACAATGATTGAAATCCCAAGAGCATGTATCACAGCTGACGAAATCGCTAAGGAAGCTGACTTCTTCTGCTTCGGTACAAACGACCTTACACAGATGACTTATGGCTTCAGCCGTGACGACGCTGGTAAGTTCCTTACAGCATACTATGATTGCAAGATTTTCGAAAACGACCCATTTGCAAAGCTTGACCAGAGCGGCGTTGGCGCTCTTATGGAAATGGCAGTTGCTAAGGGTAAGGCAAGCGGCAAAGAACTTCACTACGGTATCTGTGGTGAACACGGCGGCGACCCTGTTTCAGTTGAATTCTGCCACAAGATTGGCCTCAACTATGTATCTTGCTCACCATTCCGTGTTCCAATTGCTCGTCTCGCAGCAGCTCAGGCAGCAATCAGCGAAATGGCAAAATAAGTGAATTACGGCTTGACACCTTCGTTTTGACCATTGATGATGCGAAAAATTATTTGTATAGTTTTTCCACAAGGCATCGTGTTCTTAACTGGAAAGATATAAAAGTCAACCTGTGGTTCTAATATAATAATATGGGGATATGTCACCTAAATGGTTATATATCCCTTTTTTATTTATTGTAAATAAAACATAGTTTGAATTTCTTAATTCTAAAATTTGCAGAATGAAAAATCAAATTCATTTATTATGCTTTTAAGAGGAAATATTTAAACTTGTTCTTTATAAGGTTGTAGGTATTAGAACAAATTATAAAAGAAATTCAATGATTCTTTTTAAATGTCTATCTTCAAAAAATTGTAAAAAGAACTTGAAAATAACAAAAAATATTGCTATAATACAAATGGGGTCAACGAATACCAACAAATTTTGTAGCATATAAGTAGTATAATATCTATAAAAAAGGTTGGTATAAATATGGAGGAAAACAAAAAGAAAAGGATTGATAAAAAAAATATGGCTATACTTACAGCAGAATGTGACAGAATGTTTTCTGTCGATGAGAAACAAATTGATTTATTTATGAAAGTAGAAGCAAACGTTAAAAATAGAGAAAAAGCAAATGTTGTTGTTTCTAAGATTTCAAGAAAAATAGTTGTAGAGGACAAAAATACTTTAAATGATAAAGCATAATTATGGATTAGAGTACTCTATATCTTTTAGAAAAGTTGACCCTAATGATTCTGATCTTTTAGGTGGTTTTGAATGTGAAAATAGGACAATAAGAGATTTTGCCCGATACAACAGCATAAATTCAAATAAGGATGTTACATATTTGTTTATAGATGATGAAAATCAAATCGTTATTGGGTTTTGTTCTATTTGCTGTACTGGTATATCAACTATTGAATATGACGAAAAAAATAAGCCTTATAACAGTTCTATTCCCTCTGTTGAGATAGACTTTTTTGCAGTAGATGAAAGATACAGAAGCCTTCCCTTAGAATGTGGTTCTGGACGATATGATACCCTTAGTAATGCATTGTTTTTGTATATGATTGAGCATATCAAGAAGATAACGGCATCTGTTGTTGGAGCTACACACATTTGTTTGTATTCTGTTCCAGAGGCAAAGAACTTTTACAAAAGATGTGATTTTGTTGAGTTTGAAACCTATATGAATAGAGATGAGAAAAGGTTTGTAAAAAATTGCATACCAATGTTTTATGTAATATAAGGAATATTTTTTGTTGTGGAGCTATGGTTCGGCAGTTGTGTTTTTACTTATTTTTGTGCTTGATATGTAATTTTTAATTTAAATATTTATTTTAAAATTTATTTGTATATCTACACTTTTTCGGTATAAAAGTCAACCTGTGGTTCTAATATAAAATTATAGGGATTTATCATCTGTATGGGTGGTATATCCTTTTTTGTTGCATAAGAAAACCCTCAGATTACTGAGAGTTTTGAGCTTTATATCTAAATTATTCTTTCCATTGTGTTTCTTTAGCGATGTCGCAAACCAGTTTTCCATTGTATGTAAAATAAGAAGGTCCTGCGATTGCTTTAACTCCTTTAATTTTACCTGCTACAGCAGATAGCGATGTGATTTCATCATTGTATGAAACTTTTCTATCACTTTCTACTGTTACTTTAACGGTAGGGTCTTCAATAAACACAAGTTCTGCACCAATAGGGATATTACATTTAGCAAAGATAACGGCAGGTTTCTTTTTCCTTGATTCGGCATTCATTTTATTTGTTATGATTTTTCTCTCTTAAGTTTATCTTGTGAACCACTAATAGTTGCAATTGCTTCTAATAAGTCATAAGCTTCTTCAGCAGACATAACAAAAAATTCACGGTTTTTTGAAACACGAAGGTCCGGGTTAAGATTATCAATCAATTTATGAAGTTTCTTGTCTTCAAGTTTTCCAGAAGTTTCATATGTAGCATATATTTCATATTCATAGGGGAGAGCAGTTGTGCTTAATTGTTTTCTTCTCTCTTCTACATTAGCAGCATAGCCGATTTTGACCATATCCTTTAAACATGGACTTGTCATTATATAAATATAGCCTTTTGACATAGTGAAGCCTCAACATAAATATTATAATTCTATATAAAGCATATTATTTTATTGTTTCTTTTTCAAGTTATTAATCTCTGATTTATTATCGTTTCTAATTTTAATACTTAATATTATTTTGTTGTGTATAGATTCAAAACAAATATTATTTAATCTCTAAATAATCAAAAAATGTAATGGTAACTACCTGTTTAGTAAGGTAGTTACTATTTTTTTTGCATCTTTAAAAAAATTTTTTAAAAAGTTGCAAAAATTGGCCTTCTAAATGCCTTCCCCTTGAGGGGGAAAATATTTTTCTTAAAAAGTTGCTATATGAAAAGGAGCTTTTTACCCTAAAAATTGAATAGAACAAACTAAGTACTTCAGTTTCGGGAAGAGCTTGGGTAGTGAGTGCGCCATGACCTTAAATTTGTTTAAGTGAGCGATAAAAACATACTACAAAATATTTGTTAGCCACAAGTAAGGCGATGAGGACCGGAATGACAATGGTACTCCCGTTTAGTCACAGTCCGAACGTGATAAAACCGTCGCAGGCAATGAGAACGGCTCTAACAGAAAGAGGGGTGGAATTCCCGTGAGGCAGAGTAAGCTGCTCTGACACTTAGGTAGTTCAAACTGAAATGGTTATCATTTATTTAAGCAATATATTTATGAAAATGATTAACCAAATAAAAAGAAAGGAAGTGAGATGGATGGAAATTCCTATGGCAATTTTGTACACTGTGGGACAAGGATTGGCATTTAATGTTGTAATTCCTGTATTCCACATTATTACAAAGATTTTTGGATAATTGTTCACATGACAAAATAATTTTCGAAAAGGAATATTAAAAAGTGGAAAAAAAGAAAAACGTATCAAAATCAGATGTATATGACGACGCCGATATTACACAAGAGATAATTATAGAAATTCCCATTTCTGTAATTAATGACTTTCCAAATCATCCGTATAAGGTAAAGGACGATGATGGTATGAATGAACTGGTTGAGAGTATCAAAACAAGAGGGTTAATTCAGCCAATATTAGTCAGACCTATTGAAGATGGAAAGTATGAAATGGTTTCAGGTCATAGAAGAAAAAGAGCTTTTGAAGTTGCAGGTATAGAAAAAATATCTGCACGAGTTCAAGTGCTTACAAGAGATGAGGCAATACTTGCAATGGTTGATAGTAATTTGCAAAGAGAAGAAATATTACCTTCTGAAAAAGCATTTGCATATAAAATGCGACTTGATGCCATGAATAGACGAGGTGAACGATATGACTTAACTTGTTCCCCAGAGGGGAATATGTTAAGAGGAAAAAAATCTGTTGATTTATTTGCTGAAGAAACAGGAGATAGCAAAAATCAAATTTATAGATATATTCGTCTAACCAATCTTATTTCACCACTGCTCAAACTCGTAGATGAAAAGCAAATTGCAATGCGGCCTGCAGTAGAACTGTCATACCTTTCGGAGGATGCACAAAGATGGGTTTTTGAAGCTATTGAATATACTGATGCAACTCCTTCACATGCTCAAACATTGCGAATGCGAAAATTTGCTGAACAAGGCAAATTATCAAAAGATGTTATCGATGTAATAATGGATGAAGAGAAACCTAATCAAAAGGAGAAATCTCCATTCAGAGATAATCGTATAACAAACCATATTCCCCATAGTATTCCGAAAGAAAAACAATGTGACTATGTTATTAAAGCTCTTGAATATTACAATCGCTATTTACAGCGAATAAAAGATAAGGGTAGTCGATAATATTTTCTCTCTCAAAAATACCATATTAATTAAAAGCTTACTGTACTAAATTTAAAGATAAATATTCTTTTTAACAGTACAAAGAAAGGACAAACAATGAATATTAAGGTAGAAATTAAAAAGATTTTTAAAGGTGATAGACCAACAAAAGCTTATGCTAATGTGGTTATTGATGAGGGTTTTGTTATTCACGGCGTAGGTATCTGTAAAAATGAAAAAGGCAGATATATTACAATGCCACAAACCTCGTGGATGAAACAGGGTGAAGAAGTAAAGAAACCTGTTTGTCATCCAATCACTTCTTCTGTGCGAAAGCAAATGGAAGAAACTTTGTTTAACGCTTATGACGAAAAAATTTCAGAAAAGAACTAATCTAAATTTGGAGGTAAAACAATATGAAAAAAATTAAATCACTCGTAAAATCAGCAGTTCAGAAAGTTAAGGATGTTTTTGCTGTGCAGGAAGCAGCATTGAATGCAAAAGCACACTCAGTTCTCGATGGTACAAAAGCAGAGGCGTATGTGGATACCGGTGTAAAAGTGCTCATTGCCGTGGTGCTCGGTGCACTCATTCTTACACTTCTCTATTCACTCTTTAATGACACAATCATGCCAACGGTCAAGACAAGAGTTGAAGGACTCTTTAACTATGCAGGTTAAGAGAGGAGAAAATATAATGAAAAAAATTAAATCACTTGTAAAATCAGCAGTTCAGAAGGTTAAGGATGTTTTTGCAGTTCAGGAAGCAACATTGAATGCAAAAGCACATTCAGTTCTCGATGGTACAAAAGCAGAGGCTTATGTGGATACCGGTGTAAAAGTGCTCATTGCCGTGGTTCTTGGTGCACTCATTCTTACACTCCTTTATTCTCTCTTTAACGATGTTATGGCTCCAGCCGTTGAAGAAAGAGTAGATGCGATGTTTAGTTATGCAGGTTAAATAATATTTGTGGTGGGGCAGATTTATCTGCCTCACTGTTTTTGTGAGGACTGATAATATGACTAAATTTATTCAACCAATTGGACCGATAAAACTGGTTTCATTTGAACAATTATCAAATTTTAACTTTCAAGAAGTTGTATATGCACTTTTCATTTTCATTTCTATTTTGCTCTTTTATCTTATTATGCATAAGATTTCAAAGTTGGTTATAGGCAGAACACCGGGATATAAGAAAGAAAATAAAAAAGTCCCAATATATCATTGCTTGAGTATTATTGCTGTGTCAAGTTTGCTAATGGCTTTTGGATGGTCAATAGAACTTGTTAAAGGAATTATCTTTTTGCAAATCTTACTTTATGCTTCAGTGTCGGATATTCAGACCCACGAGGTTAAAGATTTTGTTTCCGTTTTGATTTTCGTCACAGGATTTATAGGTGCTAATACTGTGAATATTCCAACGATGCTTTTGAGTGGCTTTGTAATCGGTGGCATGTTGTTAATCTGTGCTATGGTAAGTAAAAATAAACTTGGTGGAGCAGATGTTAAAATCTCTGCTGCCTGTGCTTTTGTTTTAGGTTTTCAAAAGAGCATAGTTGGTCTTGTTATTGGTCTTTTTCTTGCAGTTATTTGCAACATATATTTTAGCCATAAGTCCAAGACAAAAGGAAAAGCATTTCCATTGGTTCCATATTTGTCGGTTGGATTTATGGCTATGTACTTCATTTAAGGAGGAATTACACAATGAAAAACAGAACAGCGATAGGTATTGTCTGTATTATTCTTTCTGTGGCAGTGATATTTCTTGTGTCACCTCTGGTGAATAATATCTCGGATAAAAAAACAGAGGTTGTCAGGTTTATAGCGGATGTTTCTCACGGTGCAGAAATCAAAGATACGGATATTGAAGTTGTTAAAATATCAAATTCAGCGTTATCAGACAATGTGATTAAAGATAAAAAAATAGTTGTTGGTAAATATGCAACCGCTGACATCTTTAAAGGCGATTTTGCAACAGAAAATAAAGTAACAGATAATGCCAATACATCAAAGAATGTTTTATCATCACTCAAAGGTGATAAAGTCGCAATGAGTATTACAATCAATTCTTTTGCGGGTGGTCTTTCGGGTAAACTTGAAAATGGTGATATTGTAAGTATTTGTGTAACTGATAAGGATGATAATACAGAAATTCCATCATCTCTTAAATATGTCAAAGTAATCACTACAACCACATCGGGTGGTATTGATGAAAATGATGTTGTACAAAACGAAGATGGTAGTTTTGAACTTCCAACTACAATTACAGTTCTTGTATCAGTAGAACAGGCAAAAGTACTTGCTAATTATGAAGAAAGTGCTGTAATGCATGTGGCTCTCGTTTACAGAGGTGATGATGCAACAGCAGATAAATTCCTTAAGGCGCAAGATGATTTTATTGCGAAAAATAATGTGAGTGAGGCTGATAAAAATGGCTAAAATTATTGCAGTAATCGGTTCTCCTGGTAGTGGAAAAACAACCGTCACTTTAAAATTGGCACAAGAACTTTACTGTGCCACAACAAATGGGTCAGTAATATATATTTCACCATCCTTAAAAGTTCCGGCTTTAGGTGTTTTGTTTCCTAATTATACACCTGACAGTATTTTTTCTCTTGGTTCTATGTTTGATAAAACGGATATATATGAAGAGGATATCCTTAATCATTTGGTAACAGTAAAATCAATGAACAACTTTGGTTGTCTTGGTTACAAAGCAGGGGAGAATAAATACGATTTTGCAGAATTAACAGAAGATAAGGTTAATTCATTCTTTGACGTACTTAATAATATGGCAGGTTATATATTTGTTGATTGTACAGATGAAGAAAATGACCTTATATCACAAATTGCATTGAGAAATGCACATGAGGTTATTATGGTGCTTTCACCTGACCTTAAAAGTATGGTTTATCTTGCATCTAATGAAGAATTGTTTGGAACTAATAGTGAACGAGCAATAAGAGTTCTCAATTTGAACGAGAATGAACTTTATTCTCCTGTTGATGATGTAAGAACTAATGTGAAAAACATTGAATATATATTGCCGTTCAGTAAGCAAGTAAGAAGTCAACAGCTTGACGGACTTTTGTATGAAAGAGCAAAAGACAAAAAGTATCGTGCTGTGCTCTCTAAAATTGTAAACAGAATAATTTAATTGATTGGAGAAATATAAATGCAGAAAAACATTGATTTTGTGCCGCTGCTTTCAATGATTCAAGAGCATATCTCTTCCCGTTATGCGGCGGCATTATCTGATAGTAAAAAATTACCACAGCTCAAGTCATATATAGATAAATTCTTGCGTGATGGTGGTTATATAGTTGATAATATGACACAGATAGAGTTGAGCAATAAACTCTATTCTGAAATGGCTGAGTATTCAATTCTTACCAAATATCTTGGTAGAGATAATATTGAAGAAATCAATATTAATGCTTGGAATGATATTGCTATTACTTATACATCCGGTAGAACGGTAAAGGTAAAAGAACACTTTTATTCACCATCTCACGCTGTTGATATTGTAAAAAGACTTCTTCATCATTCAGGTATGATAATTGATAACTCTACTCCTATGTCACAAGGTCATTTGCCTAATAATACTCGTATAACAGCACTTAAAGAACCTATTGTTGACGATGAAGTGGGTGTAAGTGTTTCAATACGACTTTTGCATCCATCGAGAGTTAATAAAAAGCAGATAATCTCTTCCGGTAATGCAACAGAAAAGATGGTTGACTTTCTTTGTATGTGTTTAAGGTATGGTGTTTCAACTGTTGTTGCAGGTGCAACAAGTTCAGGTAAAACAACACTTCTTAACGCTCTTCTTACAACTATTCCTGATGGTAAACGAGTTTTCACCATTGAAACAGGTTCACGAGAACTTTCTCTTGTCCGAAAAAAGAATGGCAAGGTAGTTAATAATGTTGTTCATACTCTTTCACGACCTTCTGATAATCCTGCATTTGATATAACACAAGAAGACCTTGTTGTAGCATCACTTCGTTTCAATCCTGATATTGTTTGCGTAGGTGAAATGCGAGATGTAGAGTGTTACTCGGCAGTTGAAGCAAGTCTTACAGGTCATACTGTTGTATCAACGGTTCATGCATTTGCAGCCGATTCAGCACATATGCGAATAGCACTTCTCTGTCAGAAACGTTTTCCAATTGATTTCAAAACATCGCTTATGCAGGCAGGACAGGCTTTTCCAATAGTTGTATATACTCATAAGTTGGAAAACAACGAAAGAAAGATTATGGATATTTCCGAGTGCGAAATACTTTCCAATG
Source organism: Candidatus Fimenecus sp. (assembly GCA_045631225.1). Taxonomy (GTDB): domain Bacteria; phylum Bacillota; class Clostridia; order Oscillospirales; family Acutalibacteraceae; genus Fimenecus. Next base: position 17,014 of record JAZQUG010000036.1, on the reverse strand, counting down.
GAGAGAGGGTTTACCATACTCTTTTTAGATTCCACATCACTAAAAATAAAGTTGTTAATGGTAAATTCGTAACAGAAGGATACTTTGAACAACCTGAAATAATGTCCGATAGTTTGAAAAAGAAACTCCTGCAGTTTGGTGTACCACAGGAGGAACTCAATAAATTTTTAAAGAAGGGAGCTGATTATAAATGATACTCCCAATGATTGCATCAATTTTTATTATCATAGCAATTGTTTGCTTTTTAAATTTAACACCACAACAGATTACAGAAGATATAAATTCAGTTCTTTTAAAGAAACCTAATATTCGTGATAGAGCAAGAGCATTACGAGCAGGTAAAAAGAAAAATGGATTGGGTGCGAAATTTATGTATCTTCAATCTGCGTTGGCATCTTGTGGTAAAGAAGGTAAATTTGCATTAGTCTGTTCATCAGCACTTGTTCTTTTTGCTGTAGGTGCAGTTGTAGCTGTTTTAATTGATAATGTATTCCTCATTCCTGCTTTATCGGTAGCGTTTGCGTTAATACCTTTTATTTATGTTCGTAATATTATTTCTATTTATGAGAAACAGACAAAGGAAGAACTGGAAACTGCACTTTCAATTATTACTACTTCATATTCAAGAGATGGTGATATTGTATCTGCAGTACAAGAAAACTTACCATATATCAAACCACCACTTAAAGAAAGTTTTACAGCCTTTGTGGGTGATGCAATGGCAGTTTCTTCAAGTATTAAACAGGCATTATATAACCTGAAAAACAAGGTTGATGATGAAATCTTCCGTGAATGGGTAGATACTCTTATACAGTGTCAGGACAATCAAGAAATGAAAGATACCTTACAACCTATTGTTTCAAAACTTACCGATGTTCGTATTGTTAATAACGAACTTAATACAATGATGTCAGCTGTAAGAACTGAATATTACACAATGGTAGGTCTTGTAGTTGGTAATATTCCTTTGCTTTATGTTCTAAATAAAGATTGGTTTCATACACTCATATTTGAAACACCGGGGAAAATCGTACTTGGTGTATGTGGTATTGTGATAGTAGTAACATATTTGTTTATGTTAAAGTTCACAAAACCTGTGGAATACAAAGCGTAGGGAGGTAGAAAACAATGATTAAATTTATCGTAGGCATACTCTTTGGTATTGCCTTTTATTTGATTCTTGCAGACTATTTCCGTATCCCATATATGAGAACATCAAAAGCAGTAAATAACCTCGTAAAACAGCAGAAAGAGAAGACGAGCAGTATTGATGTTTGGCTTTCTTCATTTGCTTCATTTCTTGCAAGAAAAATAAGGCTTAATGATTATAAAAGATGTCAATTGGAATCAGATTTGAGAACAGCACAAATGGATATTTCACCTGAAATGTTTATGGCAAATGCGATTGTAAAATCTTTAATTGTTGGTGTGTTTGCTATTCCAGTACTTTTCATATTTCCAATTTTATCACCGATTATACTTTTTCTTGCTTTTATTCTGTATCGAATGAATATAAAAGGAATATCTGTTAGAATAAAGAAAAAGAGAGCAAAAATTGAATATGAACTCCCAAGGTTTGTGTTTAAGATTGAAAAAGCACTTATGCACGATAAGGATGTTCTTAAAATGATTGAGTCATTTGCTCGTAACGCAGGACCTGAACTAAAACACGAACTTGATATTACTGCTGCAGATATTCGTTCCGGTAATACTGAAGTTGCTATCACAAGACTTGAAGCAAGAGTAGGTTCACCACTTATGAGTGATGTGTGTCGAGGTCTTATTTCCATTGACAGAGGTGATATAAATACAGTATATTGGAATTCACTTTCAATGAAGTTTGCAGATATTCAAAGACAGCAATTAAAACTTGAAGCAGAGAAGATACCGAAGAAAGTAAAGAAACTTTCTATGTGTCTTCTCTTTTGTTTTATGCTTATATATATCGTAGTTATTCTTGCTCAGATAGTTTCATCTGTTGGTGTTCTTTTTGCTTAACGGAGGTGGAATATGAAAAAGATAATTACTTCAAAAAAAGCTGAAGGATATATTGATGTTGTGGTTGGTATTTTTGCTATATTGATGGTGGTTGTAGTTGTTCTTAATATTTTTCAATTTATGACACTCAAACAGGACCTTGATGAAATATCAGGTCAGCTAATTGAAACGGCAACTTATAATGGATGTTTTGATAGTGAGTTTGATGAAAGAGTTGAAAGCTTACAAAATCAGTTTTTTGATTTTCAAGTAGATACTGACGCAGAAAGCTACTTTAATGCCCACTATAAGAGAGTTCAACTTGGTGACCAAATGGATGTATATGTTTCTGTAGAGACATATATCCAAGGACTCGGTATGTTCAGGATACCAGTAACCGTAACAAGTCATAGGTCAGGTATCTCCGAAAAGTATTGGAAGTAGGTGTTGATTTATGAAATTATTGAAATCAAAAAAGGCAGAAGGGTATATTCTTCCTTGTGTCCTTATAATCATTTTTGTTGCAATCTTCTCTATAATCTTCACGTATTCAGCGTCCATTACAAAGGTTAATGTTATGAGAGAAAACACAAAGGTAGTTCTTGATAGTTTTGTGACACAAAATTCAACTGAAATATATAACAGTATCAAACAAGGTAATGATTATACGGAAATATTAGATACAGAGGAATTTCGTACTGAACTTATTTCATTTTGCACATTGAAAATAAATGATGGGATGTTATATAGTTATGATACAGATGGTAATGAATTGTATCACATAACTGAGCCTGTTCTCAGTTTCCGTGAAGCAAATGAATTGGAACTTGTTGTGAATTATACAATAACAATACCAATGTGGTTTGCTGGTAATCAGTTTCCATCTGCTAATATCCCAATAGAGGTAACATCCATACTAACAGAAAAATTCTAAATCGTAGGAGGAAACAAAAATGAAAAAATTAAAGAACAAAAAGGTTGTTTTGGCTCTCGTAGTTGGAATTGCTGCAGTATTGATTCTTATTGCTATTACAGTGGGTCGATTTGCAGAGAATAATGCAGATAAACCTACGCAAGAACCAACAACAGAATTTGGAGAGAATATCAGTGATGTAATTATTGATGATAATATTATTGATAATCTCAAAGAAACTGAAGATGCTACGGAAAAGGGTATCGAGGTTATCCAACTTAAAGAACCTGAAACATCAAAGCCTACTACTCAAAAACCTAATAATCAACAGACGAATACAGTAAAACCTGCTGAACCTGTAACACAGAGAAATCCTTCAGGAATATCGCAGGGTAATAATACTGAAGTTATTGATAATGGTAATGATAGTGTGAAAGAGTACAGTTGTGGTAAAAAAGGACATCATTGTGATAGTAAAGAAACACATAATTTTATCTTAAGTCTTGAAAATAAAGGTTGTCCTTATTGTGGTTCTCATTCATGTAAGAGCTTCTACACTTACGATGAATGGGGAAATGCTTGTTATGACCCTACAAGGTGTGAAAATTATTTAGAAAAAAATGACCCTTGTGAATATTGTCAGATATGTGGTAAAAAGGTAGGTACAGGTTCTGGTAACACTTGTGTTAGATTTACAGTTGATACAAAGTGCCCTGAATGTGGTAAATCAGTAAAAGGCAAAACCTGTCATTCACACTAATATATAATTTAATATGGCTCGACTTTCAATGTCGGGCCTTTATTTTTTAAGAAAGGAAGATGATAGATATTAAAAAAGTAATTTCAATTCTTCTCGTTCTTTGTACACTACTTTCAGTAATACTATATTCTGCACTTGCACTTTCTTGGGATGGTGATTCAGCAGGTGGTAGTACAGATGCTGTAAATGGTAGCTCCACGGGATATGTTATTCGTTCTACAAGTGACTCTGCTTGTGTTGTTGGCTATCGCTTTTCGGTAGTTGATTCATCGGGTAATATGAAAGTTTCTAAAGTCATAGATGTTTTTAGAAATACGTCCAATGGTAACAATGCATATTCAACTTCTGCAAAGTTTTCTACTAAATACAATAAAAAGCAAATAAACGCAAACAAAAACAAGAGTTTGACAACAACATATAATCAAACAAATTGTTATAAAGAAAGTGCGATGGAGTTTATAACATCACTTCCAAACCCAAGTGGTGTAGAAACTTGGCAGAGCTATGAAACTAATATTAATAAGGTGCTTTCAAAACTTGGTGTTGGTAGTGTAAATAATATGAATAATGGCGACAAGGTTATTATTGAACCGTTATTTGATGTTTGTCTTGCAGGTGAATATCAGGCATTGACAGTTTCAGAAATAGCTTATTGTGGTCGTAGTGTTTTAGGTGGTACTAGTACAGGTGGTACAAGTAATGGTACATCATCTACTTGGGGTTTTATTGCGAATTATACCAACCGTATATGGCCCAATAAACTATTTACTCCTGACGGACAAGGACTATGGTCAAGTGCCACAGAAATTGTTTCAACTAAAAAAGAAACATTTAATGGTCTATTGGCCAAAGGTTATGGTGCTGGTATTGCGTATAGTCAAACAGAAGATTCCACTTTAAAGGACATAACATACACCATTAAATTTGATGGTAATGGAGCTACCGGTGGTTCGACGAGTTCAATGACTATGACTTGTGGTGTCGGAAAAAACTTAACATTAAATGGCTTTACAAAAACAGGATATAAGTTTGCTGGGTGGAACACTAAAGCAAACGGGACAGGAATAAATTATTCAAATGGACAATATGTTAAAGACCTAACAACTACTGATGGTGCAGTAATTACTCTTTATGCAAAATGGGAATATAACCTTTCGTTAAATGTAGAAGAGTGTTATGTGTATAGTGGCGATAAGGGAAATAAAACAACACTTTTTGGTACTACAACGGGTAATGTTTTTGATGATTATGTGTACAAGACTGACTATCCTACAATAGGGGATACAGTTTGGTATAATGTTTATTTCCCTGCAGAGGAAGATAACATAAAAGTACGACAATATGTGAAATATTCTGGTGGGAGCTGGAATACAAGAGATGTTACCCTCAGTAGCTCAAACTCATCATCGCAATGGTTTCCAATACAGTTTACAGGTAATTACAAGAAGATAACTGCAGGGCAACAATGTTTTGAAATACAGGCTAAAACGGATTGGATTGATGATTTAGGTAATGTCTTAAAAAGTGGTACGGTAAAGACCTTTTATATCCCAATAAAGCCTGTTGTTTACAGAACAGAGGTCCGTGCATATAACTATGAAGGAAATGTTGTAGCATATGATGGAAGTTCGGGGTCAGGTGGAAAACTTTATTCTGGTCAACGTGTTAAGATAGCATATAAATATGCAGCAGATAACACTTGGGTTGCAACGGAGTACTTGAGAGGATCAATGTATCATTATAACGGTTCAAAGTGGTCAACTGTTTACACCTCAAATGACGGATATGATGCTGCAAAGAACAAGATTGGTATTTCAAAATCTTCACCTATAACACTCAATAGTTCAATTGGCACATATGCTGTTCCCGTAACGAGTCAGAATAAGCTTCGATTTAATCTTGAAACTTGGTGGGCAAGTGACAAGACACACACCTTTGAAGAAACGTGGTATGATTTGCCTGTTGTAAAATCTGACATTGCTTTAACCGATATTACCTTGATTGATTACACAACGAATGAAATTCTTGACCCTAATAATCTACGGGCAGGTCAAGGTGTTCTTGTAAGATACACATATAAAAATAATACTGATGCTAAGGTGTATGTGGAAGGGTTCAATAATGATAAGACACAGATAAACGGTGTCTATACAATCCCTGCAAAATCGTCAATTACTGTTGACGGATACAGATTTGTTGTTCCTAACAAGAGAAATATCAGTATTTGGGGTGGTGTTTATCTTGAAGGAATGGGAATTTACAATACAGATTATGAATCAAATGGAAACAATAATGCTTTAACATTGAGTTGCAAAGTAAAACACCCATTAACACTTGAGCCTATTCCACAGAATGCTGATTACAGAGAGAATACAGAAGTTATTACAAGCTTTTGGCTTGAAAATTCATTTTCAGATGATTATACACCTACTGAAGAAGTATCTGTAAAATTCTGTGTGTATAAAGGTTCAACTTTAATACACACTTATACGAAAACAAAAGCAGTTGTTCCGGGAAATCAATATAACTTGCTTTATTTCAAGTGGAAAGTTCCAACAGGGCTTAACAGTGCAGATGTGAAAATCACAGGTGAAATAATTGATGATGGTGTTTCATACAACAAGGAGACAGCAAGTTATTCAACAACACCTTATACACGGGTACAGACACCAGATACACAATTCGAAAAGAAGTGTCCGTCAGGTTTCTCAATTCCTGCTAATACCTCAACTTACGGAACAGCTTGTGAGTGGTGGGAATGGACATATTCAAATGGTGAATTTGTAAAGAAAGAGTATTATACAGGTCTTGCATATTACACCGTAAAGATTGAACCTAAAAATACTCAAACTGCAAGTAAAAATGGTAGCACATGGTATATGAATTCAGGTTATGGTATTACAATGTCACTTAATAACGGCACGAACACTTCAAAGAGTGGCTTTTTTACTGCACCAGCAGATTCATATACACTTCCTCAGTATGGTTATGCCTACTTTCCTGAATATGGGTATTCAAAAGAAACCGGAAAAATAACAACACTTACGCTTTCAGGAGATAGGTGGATATTCCCTGTTAATGGTTCTTACGGAAATGTTCATTTTACACCTCTTTGGTATCCTGACGGTGACTATATTGTAAGAGTACAACTCAGCGATATGTGGACACCATCAGGTATGATGAAGAAAGAATATAAATCAAACACAATTATAATCAAGGACTCTGCTTATGACGATTGGTATGTAGGTAGATAAAATTCACTTTAAGGGCGGCTAAAAAAGTCGCCCTCACTTTTTTAGGAGAGCGACAAAATGGTATGTAATTACAGTGACACAATTGCAATAAAGTACGGCATTAATGCCGCCCTTATTGCAGGATATATTAGAGAAAAACTTGAAAAAACAGAACTTTATGGTGGTGATGTTTCTTGGGAACGAATAACCATCAAAACAATAACAGGTGCGTTTCCTTTCTTGGGTGAAAAGGCAGTAAGAAATGCAATTAAAAGACTCAAAAAAGGAAACATCCTCATTTCTAAACAGTATGGCAAGGAACATTTTGACCACGCCAACTATTACAGCATTACTGCTCACGGTTATGCAGTAATGAGAGGAGATGAAAAGAATGACCGAAAAAAGAATGGCGGGAACTTATGAGATAATCCATGCCTTTGAAATAGGTAAAAAAGAAGTCATAATCGGTAGAGATAATAATGCATCACCCGATGAAAGATTTATAGTTGCCAACTATGAAAATAATGGCATATTTGAAAGATATGTCGATGCACTTGTTAGCAAGGATTTTGCAGAAATTGCAAAGATTTTTGCCGTGCGAATAAAGAATGAAGCAGAGCGTGTAATTGAAGAAATCTCAAAAATCGAAGTTGACACTACACCTATATATGCAGATGGATGCACAGTTATCAAAGCTGAAAATTCTATCAAAAATAAGGTGGTAGTAATTAGAGCTGATGTGTTCAAACCCGAATATCAGATTGCAACAATGCAGTTGCAGCTATGCTCAGGTGGTTTTGGTTGTGAACCTAATTCAAGAGGGTCAGCATGTTTTTGTACTAATCTTTACAGCGGGAAGGAATCAAGATTTGAACGCAGCGATGTTCTCGGTATCATTGAAAAAGAGAAACTACCTGAATGGGCAAAGCAGAGATTAGATGAAGTTCAGAAAGAACGAGCCGAAAAGAGAAAGGAAAGGGATGCTCGATGACAGATTTATATATTACTCCGATTACTACAAACCTTGAAAAATACACTTTCAGGCAGAGTAATCAGTTGTATCAGCAGACAGGCTGCATAGGTTATCTGCGTGCTGACCTCGGTTCAAGCGGTAAAGAGTTTCATTCTACTTGGAATGATACTTGTTCATTCTTTAAAACAGAAGAATTTTCAAAGGAATTTGATGATGTTATTAATGCACTCCGTATTGATGAAAAGTACAGCAAAATGCTCGGTGACAGAGAGAGTCTTTCAAAGTATTGCCATACTAATGCGAAGCAGTATATCGAGCCTAACAAACAATATTTCGGTATAAGAGTAGATACAGATAAACACACTTATCTGTTAAGAGTTAATCCCAATAAAGGTGAATATAATCTTTATTGTTACTGCTATGTAAAGTCCTATCTTGAAACACAACTTGTTCAGGCAAGTAAGGGTATCAGATTTATAACCCCTCATTATAGAGAAATATTCAGAATTCCTGATGGTGATAAAATTCGCATTACTACTTCTGACGAGGAAAGAGTTGAAAAAGTTTGCAGATATGTAGATGATTATCACACAGAGGTTGGTGACAGACTTTATCATATTTGTGAATTTGCAGAAATTATGGAGAGAAACGGAAGTAAGGTTATTCCTCTTCGTTCTTCTCTTCCTAACCTGTGTTATGCAATTCATCCTGAGGAGGGAAAGTTTATTATCATCATTAAGGGAGAACAGGACTTTACAGATGTTAATGATGACCGAAATACACCTGAACAAAACAGAAAACTTGCAGACGGACATAATTCTGAAATGGGTATTACGAAAGCACAGAAAGAAGCAATGCTCGGTGGTATAACTAACGGGTGGCAGACACTTTCTGCTAATCCGCAGAATTATAATGAGCACGGCAAGTTTATTTATTATAAACAGCATGAGCGAGGTGAAGCACGATGAGCTTCATCGTCAGAAATGAAGGTTAATGAAAAAGAATTAGAATGTAAAAATTGCAGATACCGAAACGGATATGTGTGTAATATCTGTTGGAAAAAATTATATGAAAATTTTTATAAAAGGAAGGAGAAAGTAAATGGCAAAAACAATAAGCATAACACAGAAAAGAGTTAAAATTATTGAAAAACTCATATCTGCAGGTGTTACCACTGAAGAACAAATTAAAAAGATTACACCAAGTGACCTTACAGGCATTAAGGATATTAGTTTTACAGATATTCTTCTCGTTTGTGAATTACAGGAATGTGTTAAAAATAATACAGTATATTCTTTCCTTGCTAAAAAAGAAGATTAATGAGGTGATAAGCTATGGCAAGTAAATTGCAGATTATCACTACTATGTTCAATGATGAAGTCGGTAAAGTGACAAACAGTTTTGATAACTGGACCTCATTCTTGAGAACTGCATCCAATAATTTTAAATATAACTTCTATGACCAGCTTTTAATTTATTCACAAAGACCTGATGCAACTGCGTGTGCAGAAATAGGCTTTTGGAATGAAAAAATGAATCGTTGGGTCAATCGAGGTGCAAAAGGCATTGCGTTGTTTGACTATTCGGGCAATAACCAAAAATTACGTTATGTGTTTGATGTTTCCGATACAAATTCATTTTATGGTTATGAAGTTCCCCGATGGGAGGTTAAAGACCGTTATCACGATGAATTGGCAGAAGCTCTTACAAATGCTTTCGGTGATACAGCCGAAGGCGAACTTGAAAGCGTAATTGACGATACTGCAAGAAATATGGTTGAAGATAATATTCTTGATTATCTATCAACCGTTAATGACAGTAAATACGGCAGTTTCCTTGAGGAACTTGATGATGACAATATTTCGGTTATCTTGAAAAATGCACTTTCTGCTTCAATCGGTTATATGATGATGACAAGGTGCGGTATCAATGCTGATGAATATTATGACCGTGAAGATTTTGAAGATATTTTTAATTTCAATACCTCGTCAAGTGTTATCGCAATGGGTATGGCAGTAAGTGATATTGCTGAAATGGGACTTCGTGAAATCGAAAGCACCGTAAAAAATATCGAAAAAAATGAGAAAAAACAAAATCGCACATTTGTCAAAGCAAAAGAAACTGAGTATGATGAAGGTGTAAAAACAAAAAACGAAACCGAAAGGAGCAATGAAAATGTCACAGATGACTTACAGAAAAGTGGGAGATTATCAGATTCCGAACCTGACCTTACCAACAGAGGAGAACGTTACACTTGGGAAGTTCGGTATGATGAGGAAGAAATTCCTGCAGGAACACAGGAAAGTCTATTTCGCACAACTGATAGCGAAGGGCGAGCTGATGAGAACAATCAAGCAGACGGAAACCGAAGCGGAACAGATGATGATTCAGCTCATAGAACAGTTGCAGAAGTCACAGGGAGTGACAGAAGAACTGAAAGAGCAGAACCAAATCAAGTGGGTTCAGATGATGAACAACATCAGAATGACAGCCGAGGAAACGGTTCTGAAGGAACTGATTTACAGTTAAGCGGACATGACTTTGATGCACGTTGGAACGGAATTGAATATTTCCACCAAGATAAACAAAAAAACGAGTTAATAAAATCTTTCTTAACTCCATACAGAGAAGAAATCGCTGCGTTTTATGAAAGTCATTCAGACAGAAAAGAACGTGGCGATTTTGTTATGTCCTTCTTTAACTCTATTCCATTTGAAATGACATTATCAAATGGTGTAAAGGCAGGTTTTGAAGCATATTCCGATGCTATAAGATTATGGCGAGATGATGGAACAGAGTTGAGAGAAGCTTGGGAAAAATGGTTTCAGATTGAAGACTCTGTTTTTGGTATGATACTGATTGAAGAATGGACAGAGCCACAGGCACTCTTGCTTCCGAGTGAAGATATGCAGCTTGAGTTTATAGGTACAAAAGTAAAAGATGCTATTCTTCCTTTGCCACAGGGTGCTATTGATTATGTTCTTGGAGCAGGAAGTCATTTCAGAGAAAGTAAAATGCGAATATATCGGCAATTTACTGAAAGCCTTTCAAAAGAAGATAATATCAAGTTTTTGAAAAATGAATATGGTACAGGTGGTAGTTCAGATGCAATTCCCGGTACGGGATATTGGGAAAATCACGATGCTAAAGGTATTGAAATATCAGACCATTACAGTGTACCCGAAAGACGAACTCTCCTTAAATGGAACTATGTTGAAAAGCGTATTTCCGAGCTTATAAAGTTTGACAGATATTTAAGCCCTAAAGAAAAGGAAACGTATCCTCAGTGGCTTGAAAATAAGTTGATTGAAGAAGCTCAATGGAAAAAGACAAGTGAAATTCGCCAAATTATCCGTGAGGCACCCGAAGAGGAACAAGCTCCTAAAGAATATAGATATGAATTCAATCTCGGTGATACTGTATATATCGGTGCAGATGAATACACTATTCTTTCACTTGAGGACCCGGTAATTCTCAATGACAGCCAATATCCGTTATTCAATAAAGAGTTTGCAAAGGCAGACTTTGAAAAAAAGGTTAAGGAAAACCCTGCGAACAATCATTTGAGAGTAGAAGTAGTGGTTGAAAGACCTACAGTTGAAAGAACACCTGAAAGAGAGGTTGATGAAAGTAATAAGCCTGACTTCTTGGTTCAGTATGAGCAGATAAAAAAGGAAAATCCTGATGGTGTTCTTTTTATGCACACGGGTGGTTTTTATGTGGCTTTCGGTGAAGATGCTGAAACAGTCGCAAAGCACACTCATAATCCTGCACCGAGAAAAAACTTTTACGGGAATGTCTTCACTCCTTGTTGTGAAGTTCTTGACTTCAATCTCAGTTATTGTCAGAAAGAGCTTTATGCAAACAATAACATTAATATTGTTTTTATGGAAATAGATAAGGGCGTTGTTGACAGATTCCCGACACCTTCAGTTGAAATAACTGAACAGTTGGATGCTAATTATACAGATGCCTTCTTTATAAATGACGGAAGCAATAATGTTGAGTGGGTATATTTCAATCCTGACGGTAATGACGGTAAAGGACAGTTTGTTAATAACCTTATCACTTATGAGGATATATTAAAGGCAGCAGAGCTTCATACGGATGAAAAAGAGTTCTTTGATTATCTTGGTTCTGTTGCTAAACAGACACTTTCCGATTACGGTACAAAGGAATACAAGGATGATTATGAGTATTTCCATTCCGCTGTTGATTTGACCGATTGCACCAAAGAAACTATGCAAGCTCTTATTGAAGAAGTAAAGAGTATGGAACAACCTGTAATAACTTTTGTTCAGCCGGAAACGAAAGAAACAGAAGTTTTGTATAAGGTTCTTTCAGCATTGAAGATTGACGATATTGAACTTACCTATGAGGGAGATATTCTTGTTGCAAGAGATAGTGATGACTACACTTGGAGTGGCAATGAGATATATAAATTCCTCATTGATGATTGTTTTGTATTTCAGGATGATGGAACGGTTCTCGGTATTGACAATGAGCTTCTTGAAGGGTTCAAAACTTTAAGTAAAGAACACGATGTAACATTTGCTGACAACAGATATTCCCCTTTATACAGAGGTTATCTTGAAGTCAAAAACGATAATCCTAACAATATTGTTCTTTATCAGGTTGGCGATTTTTTTGAAGCATTTAATGATGATGCAAAGACAGTAGCAGAAGCTCTTGAGTTAGTTCTTACGTCAAGAAATATTGGTGGAGATAAAAGAGTACCATTAGCAGGTTTCCCTAAACACCGACTTGAAGCTTTTCTTGATATGCTTACTGACAGAGGCTTTGATGTTGCAGTGTGTTCTCTTGAAAATGGAGAACGCAAAACAGTAACTCTTGTTTCTCAAAACAAGGAAGACCCCGTAGAAAGTAAACCTATAGGCAGAATTGATTATCTTCATACAGATGGAACTGTTCGTGAAAGCATTGAATATACAAGCGAATATCAGTTTATTAAGGATGTTAAGGATGAGAATTTCTATGGCACACCGATGTCAATAATTGTTTATGCCGATAAAGATGGCAATACAATTCCTATTGATTTTGCAACGGAACTTGACCCACCACCACAGAGTTTTGATATTGTTTCAAGTCCTTATATCGATAAAACACTTTCAGAAAGACTTGTTGACTTTTTTGAAAACTATGATTTCTACGGTTTCAGAGATACTCTTGAAATCGGTGAAACAAAAGAAGATGCGGCAGATAAACTTGCTTTTGATTTACAAAATCCTCAATCATTGGATTCTGCTATTGCAGAGTTAGAAAGCATTGCATCAGCCGAGGAAACAGAACCCGAAGATAAGGAAACAGCTCTTGAACTGATAGAAGAACTGAAACAAGAAAGAGATAAAATCTCAGATATACCTGATTCTGAACTTATCGGTAAAGAGGTTATTATTGACGGTGACAAATATATCATCGAAAAAATTGACCCTGTATTTGGTGATGTATCAATGAGAGATACAACATCAATTTACCCTATAAACAGAGTTGAGAAAATCGGCTTTGTTCGTGAGCATTTGGCACCTGAAAAACAGGAATATGTAACTGAAAAAGTTGCTGAATATCCTGCCGTAGAAAACGGACTTCCTTATGACATTGTTGTAGAAACAATTAAGACGGAAGAACCAACTCTTACTCCTCCCACTTGGGAAGAAAAGAAAGAGAAAGTCACAACGCTTCATCCAACTATTCCTGACAGTGAAAAGCACAATTTCAGAATAACAGACGATAACCTTGGTGTTGGCGGTCCGAAAGAGAAATTCCGTAATAATATGGCTGCTATCAATCTATTGCACGAACTTGAATTTGAAAACCGTCTTGCAACTCCCGAAGAACAGGAAATACTTTCAAAGTATGTAGGCTTTGGTGGTCTTGCTGACGCCTTTGATGAAAGCAAAGTAAATTGGGCAGATGAATACAAAGAACTTATTGTTACACTCTCTCCCGAAGAATATGCTGCAGCAAGAGAAAGCACACTTACTGCTTTCTACACACCTCCCGTAGTTATCCGTGCTATGTATGAAGCACTTGGCAATATGGGATTCAGCGAAGGTAATATTCTTGAACCGTCTTGCGGTACGGGTAACTTTATAGGTATGCTTCCGGATGGTATGCAGAAGAGTAAATTCTTCGGTGTTGAGCTTGATAGCTTAACAGGTCGTATTGCACAGCAGTTATATCAGAAGTCCGGTATCACAGTACAGGGGTATGAAAACGCATCACTCCCCGACAGTTTCTTTGATGTAGCAATAGGTAATGTGCCTTTCGGTCAGTTCAAAGTAATTGATAAGAAATACGACAAGAATAATTGGCTCATACACGATTACTTTTTCGGAAAGACTCTTGATAAGGTTCGCCCCGGTGGTGTTATTGCTTTTATCACTTCTTCGGGTACTTTGGACAAGAGAAACTCAAATGTAAGAAAGTATATCGCACAAAGAGCCGAGCTTCTCGGCGCCATTCGTTTGCCGAATAACACATTTAAGGCTAATGCAGGTACAGAGGTAACATCTGATATTCTCTTCTTGCAGAAAAGAGATACTCTTGTAAATGATGAACCCGATTGGGTTCACCTTGACCGTGATGAGAACGGTAATGAATACAACAAGTATTTCATAGACCATCCTGAAATGGTACTCGGTGAAATGGTTATGGAGTCCTCGCAGTTCGGTCATTCTTTGACTTGTAAGCCGTATGAAGACAGAAACCTTTCCGACCTTTTAAGTGAAGCAGTACAGAACATTCATGCAGAGATAACAGAGTTTGATATTTCGGAAATCGGTGAGGTTGAAGATAATTCAGTTCCCGCAGACCCGAATGTAAAAAACTTCAGTTTTACTGTTGTTGATGATAAGATATATTATCGTCAAAACAGCAGAATGAACCCTGTTGATGTTTCTGCAACAGCCGAAAACAGAATTAAGGGTATGATTAAAATCCGTGATTGTGTAAGAGAGCTTATACGATTACAGACAGATGATTACCCCGACAGTTCAATCAAGTCTGCACAGGACAGATTAAACACACTATATGACGATTTTACAAAGAAATACGGACTTCTTAATGCAAGAGCTAACAGATTAGCGTTTGCTGATGACAGTTCATATTGTCTTTTGTGTTCTCTTGAAATCATTGGTGAAAACGGAGAACTTAAACGCAAAGCGGATATGTTTACCAAGAGAACAATCAAACCTCATATTAAGGTAACATCTGTTTCAACAGCAAGTGAAGCACTTGCGGTTTCAATCGGTGAAAAAGCAAAGGTTGATATGGACTTTATGTGTGAGCTTACGGGAAAGACGGAACAGGAACTCTTTGAAGAACTCAAGGGTGTAATTTTCCTTAACCCGGAATACACAAATGAGTATAGTAACGATGAAAGGTATCTCCCTGCAGATGAATACTTGTCAGGCAATGTACGAAAGAAACTTGAACTTGCAAGAAGAACTGCAGAGCTTTACCCCGATGATTACAATATCAATGTGGAAATGCTTGAAAAGGTTCAGCCTCAAGATTTAACAGCAAGTGAAATTTCTGTTCGTTTGGGTGCAACTTGGCTCCCACCTGAAGATGTTGAAAGATTTGTATATGAAATTTTACAGACACCTCGTTATGCACAGTGGAATATTAAGGTTAAATATACCGAGCTTACAGGTGAATGGACTATTGCAAATAAAACCTATGACCGCACCAATGTTGTTGCAAACAACACCTATGGTACAAGCCGAATAAACGGTTACAAAATTATTGAAGATACTCTTAACCTAAAGGATGTTCGTATCTTTGACTATGTGGAAGATGAACACGGAAATAAGAAACCTGTTCTCAACAAAAAAGAAACTGCTATTGCTCAGGGTAAGCAGGAAATGATAAAACAAGCCTTTCAGGATTGGATTTGGAAAGACCCGGAACGAAGAGAAAGACTTGTAAGAAGATATAATGATTTATTCAATTCTATGCGAGCTCGTGAGTATGATGGCAGTGATATAACATTTTCGGGTATGAACCCTGAAATATCCTTGCGGCCACATCAGATAAATGCTGTTGCCCGTATTATGTACGGTGGTAATACTTTACTTGCTCATGTTGTTGGTGCAGGTAAAACATTTGAAATTGTTGCTGCAGCACAGGAAAGCAAAAGGCTCGGACTTTGCAATAAATCGCTTATTGTAGTTCCTAACCACCTTACAGAGCAGTGGGCATCTGAATATTTGCAGTTGTATCCATCTGCTAACATTCTTGTTGCAACTAAAAAGGATTTTGAAACGAAGAACCGAAAGAAGTTCTGTGCTCGTATTGCTACGGGTGATTATGATGCTATTATCATAGGTCACTCACAGTTTGAGAAAATCCCTATCAGTATTGAAAGACAGAGAGAAATGCTTCAGAGACAGATTGATGAAATCACTCTCGGTGTAGCACAAATCAAGTATGACAGAGGTGAGAAAATCACCGTTAAGCAGCTTGAAAAAACAAAGAAATCATTGCAGACAAAACTCGATAAGCTCAATGACCAAAGCCGAAAAGACGATGTTGTTACCTTTGAGGAACTCGGTGTTGACAGACTCTTTGTGGACGAAGCTCATAATTTTAAGAACCTCTTTTTATATACAAAAATGAGGAATGTGGGCGGTATCGCACAGACAGAAGCACAAAAATCTTCTGACCTTTATATGAAGTGCAGATACCTTGATGAAGTGACCGGAAACAAGGGTGTTATCTTTGCAACAGGTACTCCTGTTTCAAACTCAATGGTAGAGCTTTATACAATGCAAAGATACCTTCAGTATGATGCACTTGAAGATAAGCATTTACAACATTTCGACTCTTGGGCATCAACCTTTGGTGAAACTGTTACGGCTATTGAACTTGCTCCCGAAGGTACGGGATACCGAGCAAAAACACGATTTGCAAAGTTCTATAACCTCCCCGAACTTATGATGATGTTCAGGCAGGTTGCAGATATACAGACGGCAGATATGTTAAATCTCCCTGTACCTAAAGCAAACTTTCATAATATCGCAGTTAAACCGACAGAACATCAGAAGCAGATTGTTGAATCTCTTTCGGAACGAGCCGAGAAGGTAAGGAACAAAATGGTTGATTCAAGTGTTGATAATATGCTTCTCATTACCAAT
>JAZQUG010000035.1:0-45964 GCA_045631225.1 Candidatus Fimenecus sp. | reverse complement strand
GTGCATCATCTTTTTATGAAGCTATGGCCAATGAAGAGCTTTATGCTAAGTATGAATTTTTATCAACTATAACAGATAAAGAATTAAGATTCAGAGCTCTTGAAGGTTACCTTTATCCCGATACCTATGAATTTTATATAGGAGAAGCCGCATCAAGCGTAATTGACCGATTCCTTAAAAACTTTAATGATAAGTGGACGGATACTTATAAAGCCCGTGCTGCTGAATTAGGTTATACAACAGATGAAATTATTACCATTGCAACAATTCTTGAAAAGGAAGCATTTGATGCCGGACAGATGCCTGTAATAGCCTCTGTAATTTATAACCGTCTGAATTCATCATCCTTCCCGTTTATAAATTGTGATTCAACAGCGCAATATATCGATAACTTTAAGGAAACGCTTGAAAGTCAGGGAAAGTATGCTGACTATATGAAGATTTATGATACTTATCAAAAAACCGGCTTGCCTGTAGGCCCCATTTGCTGTCCCGGTGCAGATGCAATTCATTCCGCACTTTATCCTGAAAATACGGATTACTATTATTTCCTTCATGCTAAAGACGGAACAATTTATCTTGCATATACTGCTGAAGAGCATCAGAATAATATTAATCAGTATCTGAATTAAAAATATTTTACATTTTGTTAAATATTTTTTGTTGTAGTTATGCTGGTTTTGTTGTAAAATATTTACAGTATTAAATAGAAAGGATATATAATTATGAAAGTTTTTATGATTGGCGGAACCGGATTGCTCGGTTGTGAAGCTGCAAGAATTTTTATTGAAAGAGGACATGAAGTAACAAGTGTTGCTCTTCCTCCACTTCCACAGGGTGCACCTATTCCACAGGAAATGAAATTGGAATTCTGCAATATCTATGAAAAGACAGATGACGAAATCCGTGACCTTCTTCGTGGACACGACTGTTTCGTGTTTGCCGCTGGTATTGACGAGCGTGTTGAATTCCCTGCACCTGTTTATGATGCATATTACAAATATAATATTCAGCCACTTGAAAGAATTCTTCCTCTTTGTAAAGAGGTTGGTGTTAGGAAGGCGGTTATCCTTGGTTCATACTTTGCATATCTTGCAAAGGAAAGACCTGATATGAAGCTTACAGAAAAGCATCCATATATCAGAAGCAGAATTGACCAGGAAAATGTTGCATTCTCATTTGCTGATGAAAATTTTGATGTATCAGTTCTTGAACTTCCATATATTTTCGGTACACAGCCGGGCAGAAAACCTGTTTGGGTTATCCTTATTGAACAGATTAAGAGAATGGATAAGCTTCCATTTACAATGTATCCGGGTGGTGGTACAGCAATGCTTACAGTTCGTCAGGTTGGCGAAGTAATCGTTGGTGCTGCTGAAAAATCAAAGGGTGCAAAGGCTTGGCCTATCAGTATGTACAACCTTACTTGGAAGGAATTCCTCAAGATTGTTTACGCAGCACGTGGTATGGGTGAAAATCGTAAGATTATCAGCGTTGCACCTTGGATGATGCGTATGGGACTTGGCGGAGTTAAGAAGGAATACGCTGAAAAGGGTATTGAAAGTGGTATTGATGTTGACGGACTTGCAGATATTATGGATGTAAATCTTTTCATCCCTGATAGCTATTCAAAAGAGCTTGGTGCAACTCCAGATGACATCAAAGCAGCAATTTTTGATTCAATCAAGGTTTCACAGGCTGTTTATGATGGTGCAGTTAACCTTCTCGGAATGAAAGGCGAATAATTCCACATAACCAATATAACAAGGAGTAGTTTAGGCTACTCCTTATTTTTTTGAAAAAAATGTCCGAGTGTATGCTGTTAGGATATAGATTTTATTATTTTAAAGTAATATAATATTTATTAATAATTAGTCCTTGTAAATATGTGAAAAAATCAGATTTATGGTGGACAAAAAATTATTGAAAGGAAATTAAAAAGGGGAGTCAGAAGTCCGTTAAATGGACAAAACAAAATTGATTTTAAAAAGGAGAAATTACAATGAAAAAGTTTAACAAAGTTTTAGCTGTTGCTTTAGCAGTTCTTATGCTTGCAATGACAGCAGTTCCTGCATTTGCAGCAGGTTTGTATATGTATGAAGGTGAAGATGCATATGTTGAAGTACCAAGAAGAGGATATGAAGAATGGATTTTTGTTCCAGAATATTCAGGTTGCTATACAATCGATACATGGGTTATTGATGAAGATACTGATGCTGACCCTTATGTTCAGGTATATGATGAAGATGGTAACCTTATTGTAGAAAACGACGATTATTATGACCTTGAATCAGCTGTTTGTTTCTATGCTTATGAAGGTGAAGAATATTCAATTTGTTTCTTTGATGCAGATGATAAGAGAGCAGTTTATACAGCACAGATCAACGGCTGGTGTGGCGACTACGATTACGACGGATACTGTGACGGTTGTTGGGACAATATTTGTGGTTGCGATTGTCATGAAGGTGGTATCCTTGGTTTCTTCTGGAGCATCAAGAATTTCTTTAACAAACTTTTCAGAATTAACGAACAGTGTGATTGCGGTGCTTGGCACTGGTAATCAAATAATTATTCCCCAAAGATTTCCAACCATTTAATATCCAACTTCAGCAGGGTGTAAAAGCCCTGCTGTTTTTTTGCAACAAAAATGGGAAGCACTCTAAAAAAGTTGCTTCCCGTATTCTTTGGTTACTTATTTAGAATTCTAATTCCCCGAACCATTCGTCGCATTTACCATCACAATAGTTACCTATTGATATGTCACCTGAACCTGATTCGTTAACCACTATATTACCGCAGGTTTCACAAGTAACAGGTTCGTTGCTGTCAGTAGTTGTTTCAGTAGGATTTGTTGAAACTTCTGTCTCTGATTCATCAGGTTTTGATGTGTCATTCGTTTCTTTTTCATTTTCGTCAGTTGAACTTTCATTTTCATTGGCAGAGAGGTCATCAGTTGACTGTTCTGTTCCGTCAAATTCGTTGGTTGATTCATTTGGTATAATCGTAGTATCGTCTTTGTTGCAACCTGAAATTGCTAAAACAATACTGAAAACAAGCAGCACAGATAGTATAACAGATAAATATTTCTTCTTCATAATATCACTCCTTATAAGCTGATTTGATTATATCATTATTTGACAATGATT
This sequence comes from Candidatus Fimenecus sp., assembly GCA_045631225.1. Classification (GTDB taxonomy): domain Bacteria; phylum Bacillota; class Clostridia; order Oscillospirales; family Acutalibacteraceae; genus Fimenecus. The sequence goes on along the minus strand of JAZQUG010000035.1, from coordinate 42,818 downwards.
ACAACAAAAAAACTTTATATTTATGTAAAAAGGTGGTGTATTGTATTTGATAATAAATATGAGCGGATAAATATATTACAAATATTGTCCTAAAAAGCAAAACGAAGCCAATTTATGCAATCGGCTTCATTTATAATTATATGCTAAATGATAATTGAATTATTATCTTAAGCCCGCAACGATTTGAAGAATTATACGAGCATCTACAGCAGTAACATAACCATCTTTATTCATATCTGCAAATTCAGTTGATACATTATAGCTTGTTTTTAATCCTGCAACTGTTTGAAGAATTATACGAGCATCTACAGCAGTAACAAAACCATCTTTGTTAATATCACCAAGGATAATAATAATTGGAATAGTTTCTTCCTCAATAACATCGTTACACACAGTACATTTTTTTACTTGTTTACCTGTTGCAGTTGTTGTAGCAGGAGTTACAATCTCCCATTCACCAAGAGTGTGTGGGAGTTTTCCTGTTTTTGTTGCACTAAGAGGAATTTCGTTTTTACCTGAGGAATCTGTGTAATATTTGTTGCATGCAACACAATAATAATACTCTGTGTTACCCTCTGCAGAACAAGTAGCTTCAGTTGCATATACGTAATTAAGAGGGTGTTGGTGACTACCGGTATCATCTATTGCAAGAGTCGCAATGTGTCGTTCAAACTCACCCATTTCATAATACCAAATGATATTGCCGTTATAGTACATCGGAATACAATCACTGAGATTGCAGGATGAACCGAGTGTTTGAACGTCAGTAAGTTTATTTCCGTTTTCATCAACTATAGTATATTTAACAGCATTTTCTTTATAGGAATATCCGCCATCTTCTTTAAGGAGCTTATACTCTTTCCATATGACAGCGAAATTATTGTCCATTTTAACAAGATATGGTGCTGATGCGTGAAGATTATTATCAACATAATCTGTGAGATAAATCGTTGTAACATTTTTTGTTGCTGTGTTATCTTTTGCACTGATAAGAAGAGCCACGTTACGTTCATCTTTATCAAGACCATGCATAGTAAAACTGTCAAATGATGTGACTTTACTGTGGTCAATTGTATTGATTGCAACAATATAGTTATTCTCGGAAATTTCAAAGCCACCAACACTTATACCGGTCTGATTAGCACCAATTGGTCCCGGGATATCAAATAACTTAACTTCAGTATAGTATCCGTTTTCTTGTCTTTTTGAAAGAACTATACTTCTCGGATATGCATCACCATGGTCAAGAAGCACAGGAGTTTTACCATCATACTGAACAAATTGATTGAAAGAGTGACTTACATGGTTGTTTTGGTAAAACTGAAGGTCATTTACAGGTGACATTGTTTCAGTATTAAGAATGACAGTAAATTGAGATTGATGATTATATCCGTCATCAGATGCAAATCTTTTTCGTGATGTATGAATAGTGAGTTCTTTTCCATCTTCACTTTCTGCCATTGCCACTGTACCGCCATCAAATGGATTGATGGTTTGACATTGCTCACCATTGATTGAAGCACTGCTTATACGATTAAAATTTTTATCATATTTTACAATGCGATAGACCTCTTTTGTGGGACTTGCTTCAGTATTATCTTGTCCGAATACCATATAATTGTATTCCTTGCCACTGTAAAAACCACCCCATATCGGAAGCTCAAACTGTATAAATTGTTCATTGGTTTTGTTAAATGCAAGACAATACTGTGTAACAGTTACTCTGTCTGTTACATTTACAGTATAGAAGTTATCACCATATTTATATATAAAAGAAGTTCTTGTACTGGTCCATCTTTCTGTACTTGTATCTAAAATATTAGAAGAGGTATCTCCATGATGAAAATATTCTTTGTAATATACTGCAAATGGGCTTATTGAAGCAATTTGCATAATAGTGATAATACACAACAATAAAGCAATTGATTTTTTGATTTTTGTTTTCATAATTTTTATCTCCTCAAAATAATTAATTAAATATTAACATATTATTAAATCATTTTCAACTAAGATTAATAAGATAATAAACTAAAATGAATTAACTGTATAAAAAATAACACTGAAGGGTATAAGAAAATTGGTGTGTATTTTTGAAAGAAAGCAAATAAAAAACGGACATCTTATGATATCCGTCTTTATCTGGCAGGGGCAGTAGGATTCGAATGCTAAACTCACAATGCAAATGAGGGATTTGCATTGTGCTTTTGGCTAAAAATGATATACTATATCATTTTCTTAACGCCAAAACCCTACGGGTTCTCATCCTTCATTTATTCTAAATCAAAAATAAAAAACAGACATCTTGCGACATCCGTTTCTGTTTCTTGGCAGGGGCAGTAGGATTCGAACCCACGGCACGCGGTTTTGGAGCGGTCCCAAAGGGGTTTTAAACGGCTTTAAAAAGCATTAAATTTTGCCGTTTAGAATTACCGTGAAACCCTTGAAAATGCGTGGTTCTTAACGAATTTAAGGTTCAAAAAATTGTCCAGCCTTGATTCTACTAAAAATCTGTTTTTCTAAAAAATTTTAGATTAATTTTAGAAAGATTTTAGAAGAAAACACAGTGAATATCAGTTTACTTCTCCGGAATGTACGAAGTCATAAAATGAATTGGTTTAATCTGTAATGATTATTTATTAAATAAACTATAATGCATTATATGTTAAAATTCAAAGCTTGCATAATACAGAATAAGATTATTATATATAAATATCTGTTGTCTCGCACAATTTATGCCTCTGTAATTCTACAAATATAAATTACATAAAAGTATTAAATCAAGAAGGTTTAAATGTTGATTTTCTTATAAAAGAATGATAATATTACTATGTATTGTTGCATTTAATAAGACTTCAACTAAAGTGTTTCTGGAGATGAAAATTTATGAAAGTTAAATCATTTTTATCTTGTTTTTTGGTGTTTGTAATATTGCTTGGAATAGTGCCAATGAACAAGGCCTTGGCGTCTGATATTATTGATAGTTTTTCGGATATGAAATTCGTGTTATATAGTGACAATAAAACTAGTGCAGATTATAGATATGACGATGTATTTAATGAAAAAACATTGCCTACATATATGGATTTTGCAAGTTATTACTCTTCAACAAATAGTTTTGCAATTCCAGGATTGGAAAATACAAATATGCTTGGTAATGAATGTGATACTATGGTTCCTCAAGCAATTTGTTTTGCTGGGGATTATATGCTTATAAGTGCATATGACGGAAAAGAAAAGTATGAAGAAGATGCTTCACTTTGTATTGAACGTGATATATATAATTCTGTTATGTATGTTCTTTCAAACAACAATTCTGATTCGTATTATTATCTTACAACACTGGTATTGCCATGTAAAAGTCATGTAGGTGGTATGGCTTTTGATGGAACAAATATATGGATAAGCAATGGAGAAAGTAAAATATCTTCTATATCCTATACTGATGTTCAAAATGCTGTTGCAACAAACGAAGATTCAATTGCAGTTGAATTCGATAAAATAGTTAACGTAGACATTGTTCCCTCTTTTTTAACTTTTTATGATAACATGCTTTGGATAGGCACTTTTGATGAAAACAAAAAAGGTGCATTCAATGCATATGATGCATATAAACTTGGTTCAGCTGAAGTTGCAGTTCCTATTTATTATTCTCATGTTCCAGCAAAAACTCAAGGTGCCGTATTTAAGGAGATAAATGAAAAGACGTATTTAGTTTTATCTCGTTCATTAGGTCGTAATTCTGAAAAAAATGGTTATGTTTCACAAATAGAATTTTATGAACCTGATTTTTCATCAACATATACAAAAATACAAAAATCACAGAAAACAATAGTTGCACCACCAATGATTGAAGGTATTGCTATTTGTGGCAATTATATGTATTGCTGTTTTGAATCGGCATCAACATTATATAGCACCATTGAAGGAAATTTGTGTGAAACACCTACTGACCGTATTTGCGCTTTAGATATTTCAATGTTGTTTTCATATTTAAAAGATTATAAACAAGAATCAGACGTTAAATATACAGATTTGTTTTTTGGTTACCCATATTATTTGAATAATAATATTGAATCAACGTATGCTTCTATGATTGTTGAACAATATACATCAGTTCTTAACTCTTACGATGGTTTCGATACTTTCCTTTCCGCATTAAGAACAGGATACGAAGAAGGAATAGATGTTTATATTAAAGCAATAGGTGGAGCATTAGGATTAACGGATTCTTTCTACTACGAATGTCTTGATAAAGCAACTTTAGAGTTGATGAAAACAATATACGAAAGTGAAACTGATTTTTCAAAATATGTATCTTCAACAAGTGATGACTACAAAACTATGAAGTATTGGGTTGATGCAGGAAATGTTTTAACAACTTCTGTTATTGCTAAAACAGTAAAAAATCTTAGTTCTTCACAAATAGAGACAATATCAAAGACACTTGATGATAATATTGATTCGGTATTGGACAAAGTTGAAGATATGGTGGAAGTTTGGAAATTTATTGCAACAGCATGTCTTATCGAAGATATAAAACTTGAATACATAAATAGTTTAATTGATGTTTTGCCTGAAAACTCATTACTCCTTGAAGGCTTGAAAAGGCTTAAACAAGATATATATGTAGAAAATTTTAATTTATATGTTGGAAAACAATTTGCTAATAGAGAATATCTAAAAACAATATCGGATTGGATAGAAGATAATTATATATGGACGAATGATAACTTAAAATTTGAAAAACTAATTGCAGATTTAATTTTTAAAGCTCTGGATTGGGTAATTTTTGAAAACATTACTCCGTTAGGTTCGGGCGAAGAAGTTATTATTGATACAATTCTTAGTACATATGTAACAGATTTAGAAACGGCAATTATTAGTCAAAAATTAAAATTCTATAAATGCTTTTATACTAGTGATATTTTTGATTATCAAATTATATATTTCACATACATTTCGGCAATAAAAACAACATTGCAATATTCAAAAAAACTTGCAAAAAATTCAACGCAGGAAGAAACATTAAATAATGCATATGTTAGTGTATGTAACAACTATACTTATGAAAACTATATTCGCCTTTGTAAGAATAGTGTTACCAACACACCATATGATGAGAGAATCATAAAAGATGCTAATATGGAAGAAACATATAATGTCAATTCAAAAGATTTTTCCATAGGTTATCCATGTGATGAGTTAGATTTAGAGCATTCTATTTATCTTTTTAATAATGAACTGTTTTATGGTTTAAAAATAGGTGATGCAGGATTTGATTTTGATAAATCGATGAAATTACCTCAGATTATTGGTGCACCAACTGGGAGGGACACGAATGAATTAATTACTATACTTCCGGAGATTAATATAATAACTGACCAATTTTTAAATCAACACTATAATGAATCACACCAAAGTTTAAAAATTATAATTGAAGGGGATTTAATTGTAAATGGTGACTTTTCTATTAAAGGAAATGGTCTTGTTTGGAGTCATCAAATGATGGTAGATGTGTATGGTTCGCTAGAGGTTAATGGTAATTTGGATTTAACCGATTATGCAAACTTGCATATGTATAATAGTCGATTGGTTGTAGAAGGCGACTTTGTTACAAAGGGTGGCACTAAATATTCTCCCAAGTTAAGAATGTATGGTGATAATTCAACAATAATATGCAAAGGGGATTTTGCACCCTTTTTAGGATTGTTTGTATCAGCAAATAGTACTTATACTGAAAGTTTACATGGTGGAAAGATATATTTATACGGTGATTTAACATCTGCGTTGTATTCATCGGGAACAAATTATTTAATATTGTGTGGAGAGTCTAAACAAACCATTTGTGGTTCAACAAAATGGACTATGCAAAATTTAATAAACATTAACACCTCATATGAAGGAATATCACTATCAAGTGATATAAAAATATCGGGTGAATATCATTCTCCAATACAGAAAATCAATTGTGGAGAACATTATGTAAAACTGGGTAGCAATGCGACCTTGTATCCGGGTGATTACTATAGTAGTGTTTATTTAGAAAATAATTATACATTTAAAAATGATGTGACCATTGATGGAAATTTGTATAGTTCTGGAAGTTCTAGAATAATAACAATTACGGAAGATGCAACAATAATAGTTAACGGCAACATATCCTCATCATCAAATACAAAAAATTCATATTATATAAACAACGGAATTTTAATTGTTAATGGAGATTTTAAAGTTTCTGGTTTATCTATGACACAACCGAACAGTGCATTAACAGTTCATGGAAAAACTGATATTTCATATAATAAAAATTATTTAATATCAAATGGTACAATATATGCCTATGGTGATATTGACAATATAAAAGCAAGTGGTTCAAATACAGTCGTATTGTGTGGAACAGAAAAACAAATAATAAAAAACTATCCTGAATATGCAAACTTAATTGTAAACAATACCTCGGAGGAAGGAATAGAGTTTACAAGTACCGTCAAAGTGAATATTCTCTTCAATCATAAGGGTAACTCATTTACTCTTTACAACAATGGAACTGGTTCAACATTTGTTGACTTTGATGGCGATGGGATGAAAGATAATGTTGACCCGGAACCGACGATAGGTAATTCTTGTACCATTACTGTGAAAACAGAAAATGAGCAAAAAGGAATTGTATCAGAGAATTTTGATACAATTGGTGGCACAACAGTTACGGTAACAGCAGAACCAACATTTAAATATGATTTTTACTGTTGGAAAGATGCAAACGGAAATATTGTATCTAAAAATGCTAAATACACATTTATTGCCAAGGGTGATACGACATTAACTGCATATTTTACAAAAAGGCATAGGAACATTGTTGTTCAGGTTGAAAATGGAACCTTATCTGTTCCAATAAGTGCAGAAATAGACTCAACAGTAACAGTTGTTCCTGTTGAGAATGATGGATATGTGTTTACTGAAAATTCAATAACAGTAAATGATGTAGTGATAGATGGTAATACATTTGTAATGCCAGATGAAGATGTTCTTATCAGCGCAGAGTTCATAAAGAATGATTATTATTTTGCACTTAAAGATGCTTTAACTGAAGCCGAAGCCATAGACCGAACATTATATTCCAGTGAAACAGTTGCAGCTTTAAACGTAGCAATAAACAATGCAGAATCAAGTCTTGTCAACAATATTACTAAAGAAGAAAGTGACGCAAGAATTACGGAAATTGAAACTGCAACAAATAATCTTATTCCATTAAATGGTGTTTGTGGCGATAATCTTAGCTGGTCTTATGATGAATCGACTAAAACATTGACAATCACCGGCACAGGTGCGATGTATGATTACACAGCGACAACACGACCATGGGAAGCGTTTGAGGATGATATGACAAGGGTTATCCTTGGTGATGAAGTAACATATATCGGCAGACTTGCGTTTTATCACAGTTCAACCCTTACTACTGTTGATATGGGTGGAGTTACAACAATTGGAACTAATGCGTTCAGTCATTGTACAGGACTAAAAAATGTAGAAATTGGAAGTAAAGTAACAACGATAAATTTAGGGGCATTTAATGGTTGTACAGCACTTGAAAGTGTTATAATACCAGAAAGTGTAACCACAATTGGTAATACTGCATTTTATAATTGTAAAGTATTGACAGATGTGTATTATAAGGGAATTCAGAATGAATGGGATGTAATTTCAATTGGCATAAACAATGACTATCTTACATCAGCAACACTTCACTGTCATACCCATAACTTTATAGGTGCTGTTACAACAAAACAAACCTGTACAAAAGATGGTGTAATGACATATTCTTGTAACTGTGGTGATATATCACATACAGAGATTGTTCCTGCTGATGGTCATAATATTGGTGAATGGGAAAGTACAACATCACCAACATGTACAGAATCAGGCGAACAGGCAAAGAAATGTACAGTTTGTGGTGAAGTGCTTGAAACCGAAGAAGTTTCTCCATCAGGACATAATTATGAGTTATCTGTAATAGAGCCAACATGTTTAGAAGCAGGTGAGCAAGCACAGAAATGTACAATTTGTGGTGATAAAGTTGAAGTTGTGGAAATCCCAGCAACAGGCCATAATTATGAAGCAGTTGTCACAGCCCCAACATGCACACAAAATGGTTATACAACATATATGTGTTCTGCTTGTGGTGATTCTTATGTTGCTGACGAAACATCATCTTTAGGACATAGAGAAGCTGATGCTGTTACAGAAAATCTTATCAAAGAAACTTGTCTTGAAGATGGCTCATATGATAGTGTTGTTTATTGTTTAATTTGTTCTGCAGAACTTGAAAGAACTACTAATGCGATTCCATCTTTAGGTGGTCACACTGAAAGTGATTGGGAGATTACGCATGAACCAACCTGTGTAGTTAGTGGTGAACAGGTTAAGAAATGTAAAGTTTGTGATGATGTACTCATAACTGAAGATATATCAGCTAAGGGCCACACTGAAGTTGAGTGGAGAGTTGGAATTAAACCAACTTGTACAAAAACAGGTTTGCAATCTAAATTCTGTCTAATTTGTAATGCAGTTCTTGAGAATGAGAAGATGCCTGCAACAGGACATACTGCCAGTGGATGGCAGACTACAATTTCACCAACTTGTACTTCTGTTGGCAAACAAGTAAAGAAATGTACAGTTTGCGGTTCTATTTTTAAAACACAAGAAATTGCGATGACGGAGCATATTTCTGGAGCATGGATAACGATTGTTGAGCCTACATGTACTTTAGTTGGTGAAAAGGTAAAAGAATGCATTAATTGTCAGGCAGTTGTTGAAACAGTTGATATTCCTGCAACAGGAATGCACACAATAGGTGATTGGGAAATTACCATTGAACCAACAACAGAATCTGTAGGTGAAAGCACAAAGAAATGTACAGTGTGTGGAAATGTTCTTGAATCAAAAGAAATTCCAATACTTACTGAAACAAGTGGATTTTGTGGAAATGACCTTTTATGGAATTATGATACAGAAACAAAAACACTTACAATTACAGGTACAGGTGCTATGTTCGATTACACTGCAACAACTCGTCCTTGGGAAGCATTTGAGGATGAAATGACAACAGTTATCCTTGGCGACGAAGTAACATACATTGGTAGACTTGCATTTTATCATAGTTCAACTCTTACAACTGTTGATATAGGTGGAGTTAATACAATTGGAATCAACGCTTTCAGTTATTGTATAGGATTGAAAAATTTTGAGATTGGAAAAAATGTGACGACAATAAACTTGGGTGCATTTAATGGTTGTACAGCACTTGAAAGTGTAATAATACCAGAAAGTGTAACCACAATTGGTAATACAGTTTTCAATAATTGTAAATCACTAACTGATGTGTATTATAAGAGTTCCGAAGATGAGTGGAATTTAATATCAATAGGTATCAACAACACATATCTGATATCTGCGACTATACATTTCTATTTTGAAAACTATGTTATTTTCATAGATGAAGATATGCACGTCGAAGGTATTATTTATGAATTAAACTCTGTTCTCGATTTTAAGAACAGAATTAACAAGGCAGATATTTATGTTGAAGTTTCCGATATAAGTGGTATTCAATTAAATGAAGCAGACCTTGTTGGTACAGGTACAACTGTTTATATCTATGATAGTGCAACAAACGAGCTTCTTGATACATACACAGTAGTTCTTTATGGCGATGTCGATGGTGATGGTTTAATAAATGATGCTGATAAAGAAATAATCACAAATGTGGCAATCTGCCAGGCAACAATAGATAACAAGTGGTGTTTTATGGCTGCTGATACAAACCATGATGGCACCGTTGATGGTTTTGATGTAATCGAAACTGAACTTCAAGCTCTTGATATGCATAATATTGAACAGAAAAACGATTCTGCATATTTGCCAAAGGATGAAGAAGACGAATCAAAACCAAGTATTGATGAAGAAGACCCTGACGGCGACGGCTGGTGGTAAGTGAAAAATGTAAAAAGCCTTGTTTTCTCGATTGAAAAACAGGGCTTTTTCTATTTGCCTTTGGGTGTATGCCCACCTTTAATGCGATAGCATTTTGAATGTAGATGTATGAAATACACATCTGCATCCAACTCATAATGCCAAAATCATAAAAATATGTACTTTGAATTTTGTTATTTGAGGGAAAGGGGGTATAGGGGGGATGCATCCCCTGAAAATGCAAAGAATATGCGAAAAGCATACCGTAGGCAATGCTTGTTACCACAAAAACAAGGCTTTGTAAAAATCACATTTAGTACCAATATCGATGAATGTATTGAAGACGATACTAGCTTGATTTCAGGATTCGTTAAATCTTGAGTGATGAAATAATAAAGTTGACAGACATCACGATAATTGAAACAAGTGTTGTCAGCCACGAGATAACACTTATTAATTAAGAAGCAAAACTTGTTGAGCAACAGTTTTTGCTAGGAGAATAATAAAAGAGAAAATGCTTATGAAGTTAGTGATTAACTTTGTAGGCAATTTTTTATGTTTAATTGAAATTATGGGGCAGTGAAGAAAGAATTATGAGATTTGACTACTCATTTCCATGCTTTATGTATTTATTCACAGGGTAAACACTTCTGTAATACAGATTTTCTAAAGTTGCCATAAAAAATCTCCTTTCAGGGTGTCATATATATCACTCTAAAAGGAGATTTTGTCAAGTTGTTTTTTGTGAATGTATAAGAAAATTGGAATTTCTTGTCACAAAAAGTAGTTTTATTACGATTTATATAATATGGATATTAGTAATATTTCGAAAGGTGGATTGTTATGAAAAAGATATCAGTAATTGTTCAATGGTGCTTTGCCGGTTTTTTTGCCTTGCTATCGTTAGGTACAGGCTCTGTGGCATCAAGTATCCTTGTACTTATAGCCGCATTTCTTATGGCACCTATTAAGCCTATAAGAAATGCATTAAATAAAATCAAAATCAAAAGTGCCATCTCCACTGTGTTGTCGGTAGTTTTATTTTTTGTTGCAATTGGAATATCTCCAGCAGCTGACAGTTCCGACACAACGGGTCCTCCAAGTGTGACTGATGAGGTGCTTGATAGTTCTAATGAACATTCGGAGAAAGAAAGTTCAACCATTCAAAAAGAAACTGAAAGTACGTCAGATGAGAAAAGCTCCGAATCGGAAAGTTCAACTGAAGCAATAATAAATGGTGGTTCTACCGGTAGTTCTGTTGGAACAGGAACTGCTAAACCGGTAAATCCGTCAAGTATTCCTGCGTACACAAACAAGCCATATGTTGCTATCAACAATAATCAGCCTAATTTCAGTTCTGCAGAACTTACAACAAAGGCTTACGAAAAATATAGTCCATTGGATAGTCTTGGTAGATGTGGTGTAGCAATTGCATCTTGTGGCAAAGAAATAATGCCTGCTTCTGGTGAAGAACGTGGTAGCATCAGTAGTATCAAACCAAGTGGCTGGATTCAAGCAAAGTATAATGGCATCTCTGGTGGTTATTTATGGAACAGATGTCATCTTCTTGGTTGGCAACTCTCCGCCGAGAATGCAAACCGACAGAACCTTATCACAGGTACAAGGTATATGAATGTAAATGGAATGTTGCCGTTTGAAAACATGGTAGCAGACTATATAAAAGAAACAGGTAATCATGTTGCTTTTAGAGTAACTCCAATATTTAAGGGGAACAACCTTGTTGCAAGTGGAGTGCAAATGGAGGCCTATTCAATAGAAGATGATGGTGATGGTATTTGCTTCAATGTATATTGTTACAATGTTCAACCAGGCATCACAATTGATTATGCAACTGGCAAGAGTTCGCAGAATGGTGTTTCTGGTACAACAGGTTCAAGTGGTTCAACAGACACAGGAATAGTAACAAAACCGACTGAAAAGCCAACGGAGAAACCAATAGAAACAAAGCCGAGCACTCCAGATAGTATGTATGTTTTAAATACCAACACAAAGAAATTCCACTATCCATATTGTCATTCGGCGAAGAAGATTGCAGTACACAATTATGCGGAAAGTAATATGACTCGTGACCAACTTATAGCATCTGGTTATAGTCCTTGTGGAAATTGTGACCCATAATTAAATTTTATAGGTGAAATAAAGGAAAATGGGGAGAAAAATAAAATGAAAAGAATATTTAAACAGGCGATAATAATTTCATGTGCAATTTTGCTCATTGTCTCATCAGTTATAACATCATTTGCTCACTCTGGTCGTACAGACAGTAGCGGAGGACATAGAGATAATCAAAATAAAAGTGGTCTTGGTAGTTATCATTATCACTGTGGTGGATATCCTGCACATTTGCATAATGGTGGTTACTGTCCTTACACAGATGTATTACCTTCAAGCGTTACAATAAAGACCGAAAAGACTACTTTAGGAATTGGTGAAGAAGTTTCACTTGATGCAGTTGTTTATCCTAGCAACTCCTGCAATACATATGTTTCCTGGAGTTCTAGTGATTCATCAGTAGTTTCTGTCTATGATGGGGAAATAACTGCAAAAAGTTATGGAACTGCAATTATTACGGCTGAAACTTTTAATGGAAAGAAAAGTACTATAAGAGTTACTGTTAAGGAAATTACAGCAGATAAAGTTTCTGTGTCTGGATTACCTGATGCAACAGACTACTATATAGGAGAATCATTTGACCTTATTGCAACTATAACACCTGATAATGTAGACAATCCTTCTATTGTTTGGTCTAGTAGTAACGAGGAAATTGCTACTGTTTCTGAAAACGGAAATGTTAACCTAATATCAGAAGGAGAAGTTGAAATTAAAGCCACAGCAAGTAATGGCGTTTTAGGTAAAGTTGTAATCAATGTAAAAGAAAAATGTGTTGAGTCGGTTGCAATAGTTGATGATGAAATGAAAGTATTCTTGGGTGAAAAATGTACTATTAATGCAATGGTAACTCCTGATGATGCAACATATCCCGAACTTACATGGACTGTAGAAGACCCATCAATTATTTCTATTTCTGAAGATGGGACACTTACTGCTTTATCCTGTGGTGAAACTTTCATTACAGCAACATCAAAGAACAGTTTCAGCGATTCAATTTTAGTAAAGGTTGACGAAATAAAAACGGAGTCTATAAAAATTGAAGGTGCAAAAAATGTTCAGGTAGGCAATTCAATATCCCTGTCAGCAGTGTTTACTCCATCAAATGCTACTAATCAAAATATCAAGTGGAGCGTTAGTGACCCTGAAATAGCATCCATTGATGCCAATGGGGTTTTGACAGCATTGAAAGATGGAACAGTAAAGGTGTTTGCAACTTCAGCAGATGGAATGAGCGCTGAATGTGAAATTAAAGTATCATCCCAAAGTGGTGGCCTTATAGGTGTTGTGGGTCTCGCAGGTATTGGCGCTGCAATAATTGGTATAGTTAAAAAGAAGAAAAAATCTTAATTATCAATTGTGATATTATATAAATAAAGCATTTATAGTTATCATTAACATTGTTAGTATTTTGTAACCATAAAAATTGATAGGTATATATACAAACAGACTTGAAACAAGCAGAAAACAAGTTGTAGTTCCTGCAACAGGTCATAATTATGTGAATGGTAGTTGTGGAATTTCTGGTGAAAAAAATCAAATTATTACAACGGTACATTCCATATTCAGACACCATCAAGAACTGAAATTCGTCATAAGGATGGAAGTAAGCTTCATGCAAAAGTTGAGGGAACTGCTCCTGCAGGTTCATATGTTAAATAGACTGCAAGCAATGGCAATTTCAAAACAGAAGAAATCAATGATGGCAATTCATTGAAGATTGTTTCTGACAAGAATGGTTATACAACATTTACAACTACACTTTATATTGCAGAAGGTAAAGTTCTTGCAACAGATACAATTGAAATGAAGTCAAAAGCAGGTTTCTTCGATAAAATTGGCAACTTCTTCCGAGGTTTCTTCGGCGGAACAAAGATTTACGAATACTAAACTTAAACACCTAAATCAAGCAGAGAGGAACTAAAATTCTCTCTGCTTTTTGTATGTACAAGTATTCAACTTGCCTAAATATTTTTCAATCCTTCTTTTATGATGAAAAGTTTATATTCGATACCAATATCTTGTGCCAAAGAACTTGAAATCTTAAGAAATTTGTGCTACAATAACAATGTCGATAAGAAATTCCTCTTTGAAAATTGGAGTTCAAAAGACAAAATCAATCGATATATTATAATTAATATTTTCAGAGTACGAAAATTAATGAGCGTTCACTGAAACGTGCTTAACTAAAGAATAATGATTTCTACAAAAAATGAAGTCACTCTACATGATGGTAGGGTGACTTTTTTGTTTTTATGATGCAAATATGCCGGTTAATTGTGACCGGTATATTATAGCAAAGAAAACAAAGTAGTTGATATATAGCAAGGAGCGGGTGTGGAACGCCACAAATCAGATAACTCCTAATTTGTGATTTTTCCCTACCATCCTTGCGAGGGGTTACAGCCCTCGACCCAGTTTGGACACGCACAAAAAAATTGTGCTTAAAAAAGTTTGCAAGCAACTTTTTAGAGGTTTTTCGCAGGCGAAAAAGTGAGGTGTTTTACTATGAGTAAAAACAACAAAAAACGCAATGAAAAAGATATTAAGCGAACACGAAATAAAAGTTTTAATTTGCGATTTAGTGAAAAAGAATTTGAAGAATTAAACAAAAAAATAAAAAAATCAAAGTTAAATCGAACGGATTTTATTTTAAAATGCATTGAAAATAAAGATATTATTGTTATAGAAAACTTAACTGAAACAATAGTGGAAATTCGAAAACAGGGAGTAAATATAAATCAAATGGCGAGAGCAATCAATGAATATGTAATAGGTTTAGAACAAAAAAGGTTTATTCCTTGGAGTTTAAAAAACAATATAGAAACTTTTATTTCTATTCTCTGCGAAGTAAAAGAAAGCAATAAAAAAATTATAGATTTATTGAACGAAATTTTAGAAAAGGAGCTTAAATAATATGCCAATACAAAAAGAAACTGCTTGTAAAAGCACTGCTTTAAAAAATATAAAATACATTACCAATCCAGAAAAAACAGTTGATGAAAATGGAAAACAATGGGTAGAAACTTATAATATGATTTCAGATGGTTTAGAGTCACCCATAGTTTTATATAAAGAATTTCAAGAAGTAAATAAACTTTGGAATAAAAACAAAAGTTTTAATGAAAGAAAATATTATCACGCAGTAATTAATTTTAAAGGTATAGAAAATGTGACACCAAAAATGGCAATGGAAATTGGAAAAAGTTATTTAAAACACTTTTATCCTAATCATCAGTCTATATTGGCTGTTCATTTTGATAAAAAATATTGTCATATTCACATTTGTATAAATTCTGTTGATATGGAAACTGGAAAAAAGATTGATAGAACAGATAAAGAACTTATGGACAGAAAAGACTATGTAAATCATATAGCATTTGAATTGTATGGCATTGAACCATTCAATTGGCGGGCTGCAGTCGGAGCAAAAAGAGAAAAGGAAAAGAATGAAACCCTTGAAGTTAAAGGCGACAATTATAACTATGCAGAACAACAAATACATAAAAATAATCGTATTTCAGAACTTGATGAATTGCGTGAAAAAATTTTGATAACAGCACTTGAATCGTCAAGTAGAGAAGAATTTGAGGAAAAACTGTGGGACAAATACAATATTTCGATGCCAAGAAACACAGAAAAAACAGTAAGTTTTAAATATAAAGAAGGAAAGAAAGGAACTGTCAGAGGCCGAACATTAGGGGAGTATTATACGGCAGAATTTATTGATAAAGTTTTATATTACAATCAAACACAAATAAATAAATCTGAAAATCAGGAACCAAAAAATCTGGCAAATCTTTTTAATGATATAAAAAAGATTGCTTTTGAAAGAAATTATACTCTTGCTCAAAAGTATGGATTACGAATGTCAAGAGAGACATTTGATAAATTTTCTGAGCCGGAAATAATTGTCCGTGTGGCTTTCGCTTTTGTAAAAAAACAGGAGCAAAGTGGAATGAAGATTGAAGGAAATCAGGTTTATATTTGTGGAATAAAAGTAGAAACAGATAAACGTTTACAGGAAATGTATGATGCAGGTGTTGAAGCTGAAAAGTGCAGAAAACAATATGGTTGTAAAACGATTAGAGAGTTTGAAAAGAAAAAAGATGAGCTTGAAAATAGTCTTGTTGAAATTAAAACGGAGCTTAGAAAAGAACGCAAAATAGAGAAAGAATTGAAAAATAAACTACAACGAAACGAGAGTTTATATAATGCTATCAATATAGTTTATAAAGGCATAGGAACAAATGAAGAAATAAATCATGCGAAACATATTCTTTATCGCAATGGTTTCAAAAAAGAACAATTCAATTCAAGTTCAACAGTAGACGAGATATTTATGCGTCTTCATAAAAGTCAAAATACGATGAACGAGCAAATTAATAAAGTGAAAGAAATATATTCAAGGCAAAAAAGACTTCAAGATGAAATAGAGAGATTTCAGTCTGTTATAGTTGGAATTTCTCTTGCAAACAGTCCAAAGTTTTATTATGGTAATAACTTAGAAAAGGGTTTTGAAGCTACCCATAAAATTAAGCAAAGTAATACAGAGGATAATTATAATCAAATGAATGTAGATGATTTAATTTACTTGGCTCGAGAAAGAGCAAGTGGACACAACTTAAATGAAAAAGAACCAAACAAGACGCAAGAAATTGAGATGTAAAAATAGAACCATAAAAAGGAACAGAGACTGGCTCATTTTGATGAGCCAGCCTCTTTTTTTATGATGTTATTAAATTGTAATTAGATTAGTTTTCATAAATCTTTGTTAAGCCGAAGAGGCCGCGGAAGAAACCACCGATTTTGTCGAAGAAGCCTGATTTTGAGTACATTTCAATGCTGTCCTCGGCAAGAGTGTAGCCTTCTGCATCAACAAGCTTTAATGTAAATGTTGTATATCCCTTGCTTTTAGAGATGATTTGCATTGAATCGCCGTTTGCGGATTGAGATGTACTGAAATTGGAATTGTTTGCACCCCATATAAGTGTGCATCCATCGGGAATATCACCCTCAAGGTTTGCATGGAGAACAATACCGTCATTGTAACGGGTTGTTGTAGTAGAAGGCTCGTAAATTGATAATATAAGTGAATCTTCAATGATATGATTGAAATAAATATTGGCATTGAGAAGGTGGGAATTCAAACTATAAGTATTCTCTATAACGATATCATTCCATTGTTCTTTTGTGCCAGCGTAATATACACTTGTGAGACTTTTACATTTCTCAAAAGCTGAACTTTCAATAGACTTAATACTGTCTGGAAGTGTTATGTCTGTAAGGTTTGTAAAGTATGCAAACGACAATGTAACTTTTTTAAATCTTTTCCAATTTGCCCAGCATAGAAAAGTGTGATAATATTATGTTAAGAAATCAATAAAAATTTTTGTTACATTTTCGATTTAAGCTGACTACATAATGAAAGCTAAAGAAAGTGGTCATTTTCTTGATGGGGGTGAAGCAGTGAAAAGTGAAAAACAATTGAATAAGCTTTTTGAAGAGTGCTATGCAGAGTATCGCATAAAACTTTTTAACTACTGCCTTGCAAGGCTTTCGGGAAACCGTGAAGAAGCAGACGACTGCGTGCAGGAAACCTTCACCTTGTTTTATAAGAAACTTAAATCAGGTGAAAGCTTTGAAAATCCGAGAGCTTTTCTTTACAGAACGGCAGATAATTTCGTCAAACGGCAGAGAGAAAAGAACGCAAAAGATTTAAAGCGTAATGTGTCCATTGACGAGGTTGAAATAAGTACAGAAACCGAGTTTTTTCAAAGGATTGACGAAATAGACTTTGATGCTTTTGCAGAAACACTTATTTCCTGCCTTACTGAAAAAGAAAAGGAAATTTATTCTCTGCGCTACATACAAAAAATGAGTGTTGAGAAAATGGCTGAAGAGTCAGGAGTTTCACGACCTGCCATGTCGATGAAACTGATGCGGTTAAGAAACAAAATTAAAGAAATAGTGTATAATACCGATTTTTAGAAAGGAGGAACGGTAAATGCAAACAGCAATAAGAAAAGAACATTTTCTTCATCCTGATTTTGAGGAGAATTTCAAATCACTTATGTGCAGATATCTTGATTCTCTTATTGATGAAGAACTTACAAAAGAAGATGCAGACTTCGATTTTATTGATGAATGTGCAAATGCAATCAATGCAATACGCGAAGATTTTGAAGGGACTATATTACCTTTGATTTCAAAACGTGAGTTTATGGAAAATGCAGGTTTTATAAAGAAAAACAGTTTTTTGAAAATTGTTGCAGCAGCCTGTGCTGTAGTTGTGGCAGTTGCGACGCTTAATACAACTGTTGAAAAAACGACTAATATCAATATGCTTAAATCTGCATCAAATTGGGTACAGAACTTGTTTGAACACGAGGTTACAACAGAAAAACATAGCGAAGAAGCAACAACTGAAAAGCCTGAAACAGAAACAGCTTCACAGCAGACAATTCCTCAGGCGAAAAAAATTGAACTTTTATTTTCTGATTCTTTCAAACGGGAGTATAAAGTTGGTGAAAGCCTTAATCTGAACGGACTGACTGTTGTTATTTCCTATTCAGACGATAATTCACAAAAGCTGTCATCCGGTCAGTATGAAATTTCAGTATCACCCACTTTTGGTACAAAAGCCGGTTATGAAAAAATAACCATTAAATACGGAGGTTTTGAAGAATCCTTTGCTGTCCGTGTTATCAATACGGAAAACACAGCATTGCTTTCATCCGTTTATGCGTTATTCCCTGATGACTTCACATTCACATCAAGTGATTTAGCAAAATTTGATTTAAAGGATATGAGGGTATTTGCTGTATTCAGTGACGGTACAGAAAAAGAAATTTTCGAGAAGGATTATATCCTGACTTTTGATGATTTTTCTGATGAAACAGAAGAAAAGGTTATGGTAACGATTAGATATAAAACAGTGTCCTGTTCATTTATGATATTCAAAGAATAAAATATTTTTGTAGGACACAGTACTTATAAGCTATTCCAAAGGAAAGGTGGATAAATTTATGAATAAAACTTTTAAGAAAATATTATCAATAGCTATCGTTATTATGATGCTTTTCAGTTCAATACCAATGGCAAATATGGGATTTGATAATTTATTTACATTTAACGCATCGGCAGAAGAAGATGAAGAGGTAAAATTAATAGATGAAGAAAGTCTTAAAACATATGGCAACTATCTTTACTACGTTGAAAACAATGAAGTGACAATCTTTTATTACACAGGTAAACAAACAAGCGTTACTATTCCGTCTGAAATAGAGGGTATGCCTGTTAAAAGGATTGATGCGTTTTCTTTCAGTCCCATCGGAAGCAGACTTCTTGATACGGGAGAGGAAATAACTAATACCTCTTTGCAACATATTGAAAAAATTCATATTCCTGACTCAGTAGAATATATCGGAGAAGATGCATTTTCTTGTTGTTCTAAACTTAAAACAGTACATCTCTCTGAAAATCTTAAGGAAATCGGAGCCTATGCTTTTTACGGTTGTTCTGCGCTGTCAGATATAGACATTGTCAGCAAAAAACTTGAAAAAGTAGAAGAAGGCTTTATAGCATACACGCCGATTACTGATGTTGTATTTTACGGTGGCGAAGGAAAAGAACTTACCATTGGCACAAATGCTTTCAGATATTCAAAGGTAAAGAATGTTACTATCCAAAGTGATTTTGTAAGACTTGAAAAGAATTGCTTCTTCCTTGACAGAGGCGATGAAACAATGAATGAAATAATTGTTGAAGGAGAAATTACATGTTGTGAAGAAACACCTTTCAGCAGTTATATCAACAGAAAACCTAAGGCTGTTATAGTAAAGAATCAACCTATTGAAAGTGTTTATGCTTGTTTAGTGGGCATTAACAGAATGGGATATATTGATAATTATCAGGATAAGGGCTGGACTTATTTTGCTCCACGAGGAGAAATAGAATGGTCTACGGAAGGTGACTTCAGATACTTTATCAACGAAAATAAAGCGATTGTCACCGATTATACAGGAAAAGAGACAGGAACACTTATTGTGCCCGACACTCTTGGGGGTAAGCCTGTAACTGAAATCGGTCACCTTGGTTTGGTGAATTGTCCTGCCGAATATATAAAATTACCCGACACTATCGAAAAGATAGGCATGTATGCTTTTCAGTATTGCGAAAAGTTGAAAACACTTGAATACAATATGGAAAAGGAAGTTTCCTTCGGTGCGAATGCGTTTGAGGATTGTACTACACTTGAAACTATAACCTTTAACAATAACATCATAAAATTACCAGACGCACTTTTCAAAAACTGCGAAAGCCTGACAACGGTTATAGCACCCGGTGTGACAGAAATAGGTGACGAAGCCTTTTTGTATTGTACAGCTCTTGAGAATGTACAGTTTTCTGATGAACTTCATACAATTGGTAAGGATAGCTTTAACTTGTGTGAGAATTTAAAAACTATAGGTGTCAGCGGTGAAAAAATAACCACTCTCGGTATAGGTTCATTTGCGGGAACAATAATCGATTCATTTGTTTTTTCTGATGAACTCACAGAAATCCCCGAAGGATGCTTTGAGGAAACACCATTGACAAGTATTGTCATTACTGAAAGCGTTACTGTTATCGGTACAAATTCATTTCGCAATTGCAAAAATCTTGAAAGTGTTGTGCTTTCTGATAATCTGAAAACTATCGGAAAAAGCGCTTTTCGTTATTGCAAATCTCTTAAATTTATCGATTTCCCTGAATCACTTGTGAAAATTGGGGCTTACGCATTTGAGATGTGTGAAAATTTAAGTGGTGAAATAAGACTTGAAAAGAATCTTGTATATATAGGTAAGCAGGCATTCGGTTCTACAAATCTTACATACCTTTATTACAATATTCCTAATCTGACACCAAACAGTGGTGGTTTAACATATACTGAAGCTTTTCAGAATATGGGTAATGGCGGGTTTAAAAATATCACTATCGGAAACGATGTAAAGGTACTTACCGACTCTGTTTTTGAAGAACAGAATGCAGTTGAAACCATCGTAATACCTGATTCGGTTGAAATTATCGGAACAAATGCATTCAAGAATTGTACATCGCTTAAAAATCTTACAGTTTCTGATTCTGTGACGGAAATAGGTATAGGGACATTTGAAGGCTGTGCTTCTCTTACTGAATTTACAGTACCAAAAAATGTAAAATCTCTCGGTAAAGACGTATTTAAAAATTGTTCATCGCTTAGAAGGCTTACTATTTCTGATTCTGTAACGGAAATAGGTGTAGGAGCATTTGAGGGATGCACTTCCCTTACTGAATTTACAGTACCGAAAAGTGTAAAGTCTCTTGGTAAAAACGCTATTCCAAAAACAGTAACAACAGTATATTTTAATGCTGAGAATTGTGAGTTTTATTACCCTGATAATGAAAATATTTCTCCGTTTGCGGAAAGTAGCATTGAAAAAGTTGTAATTGGTGATACAGTAAAGAGAATCCCTGATTACTTCTTCAGTAATTATGATTATGAAGAAACTCTTATTGTTCCTGATTCTGTAACAGAAATAGGAAAATTTGCTTTTGAGAATAGTTCAATTGAAAATATTGTATTACCGAAAAATCTTGTTTCAATTGAAGAAGGTACATTCTCGGGCTCAAATATCAAGTTTTCAGAAAACTCACTTCCGGAGTCTTTAAGAATGATTGGTAAATCAGCTTTCCAAAATTGCGATTCCCTTACTGAACTTTATATTCCTGATTCAGTTCTTGATATTGATGAATCAGCCTTTTATGATTGTGACAGCCTTGTTAAGGTTCGTATGTCACCAAATGTAAAGCTTATTCCGAAAAGTGCATTCAACAGCTGTGATTCACTCACAACCTTTGAATGGGAGTCCGATGTAAAGCTTATTGGTGAATATGCTTTTGCAGATGATACACTTCTTGCTGATTTTGATTTCAAAGGTGTAGAGAAAATTTATCCTAACAGTTTTACAGGCTCAGGCGTAAATCTTGTTATGTTGGGTGAAAACAAGAAAGAAGAAGCAACGGAGCTTGAAGTGATTGAGGCTTCATCATTTGAGAATTGCGCAAATCTTGAAACACTGTCTGTGGGTGGTAATGTAACCACAATTAAATCTGCTGCCTTCGCAAACTGCGAAAATCTTGAAACTGCAGTTATTTCTCCTGTTGTTACAGATATTGCAGGTGATGCTTTTGACGGATGTGATTCACTTACAATCTACTGCGTGGAAAATTCCTATGCTCACTCATATGCTCTCAGTAAAGGTATTCCTGTCAGCACATTTATTATCGATGCAATCCCTAATCAAGTATATACAGGCAAAGAAATTGAACCCAAAGTGAATGTAAAAGTTTCAGATAAAAAACTTACTGAAAATACAGACTTTACAGTTAAATATTCAGACAATGTAAATGTTGGTACTGCAAAAGTTCTTGTCAGCGGTAAAGGGACTTACAAGGTTCTTGCAAGCGTAGCGAACTTCACAATCATTACAAAAGACATTGGAACCATCGTTGTTGCTCCTGTTGAGAATCAGGCTTATACAGGTGCTGAAATCAAGCCGGAACTTGTTGTTGCGAACGGAGAACAGACTCTCACAGAGGGTGTTGATTATACTGTAACATACAAGAATAATACCGAAGTCGGAACAGCAACAGCCGAAATCACAGGCATCGGAAACTACTCAGGTAAAACATCCGTTACCTTTGAAATTGAAGAGGAAACCTTCTGGCAGAAAATTGCGTCATTCTTTAGAATGATTTTCAATCCAATAAAAGATTTCTTTATTTCGATATTCAGATAAACTATGTCTCACAAAATAGAATTATTGTTGAAGATGTAAAAATATCAAATTTTCTTGTTGGTTTAAAACTTGAAGGTTGACTAATGTAAAATGCCTATGAGGTTAGATGAGTTTTCTAACTTCATAGGCGTATTTTTGTTTTCGCTAAAGTATTAAACTATAAGATAATGAAATCTCAAGAGTGTTTGTGTTAGTAGATAATAATTAGATATTATTAGAGTGTTTTTTTGCAATAAATTGTTTGGTGTTTAATTTGATTAATATAGAAATTGTAAATTATTTATAAACATTTCAAGGACTGTTTTGTGCATTAATAAATGAATTGGGTGTAAAATGGCATTGCTTTGATGCAAATTGCACAAAATTTTGCGTTCAAATGAGTGATGATTTATTCAATACACTCATTGAGTGGTTTGACAAATTTTTAAATTAAGAGATAATATAATTATTCCTCAAAGATTTTTTGCATGAAAGAATTATGTTTAATCAGCATGATGACATTCTTACAATCAAGGATTTATGCTCTTTACTCAAGATTGGCAAGAATACTGCCTATGATTTAATTCATAGCGGTGAACTCAAATGCGTATGGGTAAAACATCAGATTCGCATACCCAAAGCATATTTAATTGAGTATTTAGAAAAAGAGCAACACGTACATTCCGTTGGAGTAGACTCCACCGACGACATTGTTGTCAGAAAGGAGTAACATTATGACAGGAAGTCTACATATTAAGAACGGAAAATATTACATGGTTATCAATTATATTGATGACTTTGGTAAACGCAAAAACAAATGGATATCCACATGTTTGTCGGAAAAAGGCAACAAAAAAGCTGCTCAGGCTATGCTGAACAGGTGGCTTGCAGAACATGAAGGATGTAATATTTCGGCTGAAAATCTGATGTTCTATGAATATCTTGAGAATTGGTTTGAAAAGACTATCTCAGAGCTTCAGCCTTCGACGATAAGAGGCTATCGGGAAAAACTTAAGAACCATATCATCCCGTATTTCAAGGGCAATAAGATGAAGTTGACTGAACTTCGTGTGCGACATCTTGAGGATTTTTATCATTTCCTCACAACACGAAGGAATCTTTCGCCACAAAGTGTCAGACATTGTCACAGAATTATTTCGAAATCATTGAATGATGCTTTGCGACTTGAAATGATTTTAAGTAATCCTGCATCGTTAGCAAGACTACCTAAAATTCAAAAGTTCGAAGGACAGTTCCTGACTTATTCTCAGCTTATGGAACTATCAGCACTCTTTGACGGACATATCCTGCAACCTCTTGTTCAGTTTATTTCGGTATACGGATTGCGACGAAGTGAGGCTTTGGGACTTTGTTGGGATAAGGTGGACTTTGAGAATAACCAGTTTACTATATGCAGAACTATGATTCAGCATAACGAGGAAAACTATCTGAAGTCAGCCACCAAGAATGCAAGCAGTTGCAGAACACTACCGCTTACACCATCAATGAGAGATTTGTTGTTGACTCTGAAAGAACGCAGGATGATATATTCCAAACTGTTTCCACAGAGTTATGCGGAAAATGATTTGGTATTTGTGTGGGAGGATGGCTCTATAATCACGCCTAACTATCTCACAAGCACTTTTCACGACATTGTGAAGAAAAGTCATTTGCCATGCATCCGACTTCATGATTTGCGACATAGTGCAGCATCAAATCTCATAAGCAATGGTGCATCCATTGTGGATGTTCAGCATTGGTTGGGACATTCCCAACCATCAACAACGCTTAACTTTTATGCTCATACGGATTCTAATGCGAAAATCCGTACAGGCGAGATGATTGAAAAGTCGTTAACATTTGAAAAGATTACAAACGAAATTGACGATTAAAGGGTAAAATCTACTTGATTATCGCTTTCAGAATTTTTTTCGGAATTTTTTTCAAAAAGAAATCCCCTGAAACAAGGGCCTGAAAATGGCTCTGAATAGGGGATTGTCGACTTTTTAAAAAGTTGTGATTTTACGAAATTTTAGAAAAATTTTAGAAAAACGTGTTTTTGAGAATTTTAGAAAAAAATAAAAACCGCTTAAACGTTGATGTTAAGCGGTTTTTGATGGCAGGGGCAGTAGGATTCGAACCCACGGCACGCGGTTTTGGAGACCGCTGCTCTACCAACTGAGCTATACCCCTATATTTTAACAACCGGAATGGTGGGCCAACAGGGACTCGAACCCCGGACCATCCGGTTATGAGCCGGATGCTCTAACCAACTGAGCTATTGGCCCTTAACACGGTTGCTAAAATATTATATATTCTTTTACTCATGTTGTCAAGAGTTATTTAATTATTTTTATTCATTTTTTATTTATTTTATGAATGAGATTCCCTCAGATATTTCTTTAAATACAGGCGCGCAATCTGTTGAGCCTGATTTACCATCATCCTTGAAAATTACAACAGTATATGTGGTATCGTTTGCCGTAAAATATCCACAAAACCATGTGTGATTGATTTCTCTGCCATTTTCATACCATCCGCTTTGTGCCGTTGCTGTTTTTCCGTGATTAACTGTGAAGTCTGAATTCGCTTTTATTCCGTTGCCATTTTTAACTACATTCAACAGAATTTTATCAATCTTATTTACGGTGCTTTTATTTAAAATCTGATAGCTATCGGGTAATTTCACTTTTTGAACAACTTTTCCGTTTTCATCAATGATGCCTTTCATAAGAGTAGGTGGTCTGTAATATCCTCCATTAGCAAAGCAGGAATATGCAACTGCAAGTTGCAGTGGACTTGCAAGCAAATCCCCTTGACCAAACGAGAGGTTTGCTAATGATTGAGGTGAACTTATTGAAGTTGCGGGTGGTAGAGTTCCCGATTTAGTAAAAAAGTTGTCAGCTAACTCTATGCTTTTACCAAACCCAAAATCGTTGCAGAGATTTAAAAGATTTTCTAAATTTAACTTTTGTCCCAATGCTATAAAGTAGCAATTGCAAGACTTTTCCATAGCCGAATTCAGATTAACCATTCCGTGTGCGACACTGTTACTGCATTTAAATGTTATACCGTTAATTTTAATGCTTCCCTTACAATTATAAATAAGTTGTGTATTGTCTTCCAATGCACAAGCAGAAATAATAGGTTTGAAAACCGAACCTATGCTGTATGGTGTAACAGCACGATTAATAAATGGTGTGTTTTTATTTTCTATATCAGCATAAATATTATATGGATTAAACTTCGGGACAGATGCCATTGCAAGAATTTCATTTGTGTATGAATTTAGAATGACAACAGCTCCCTTATCTATATTATTTTTAACAAGTGAGTTTTCTGCAATTCTTTGTATATCAAGGTTTATTGTAAGTTGAATTCCGGCAGGAGACAGGTAGTTATTACTTTCAATTTTTATTCCATCGCCTAAAAGAATATTACCAATAGCATCAGCGCTCCAATTTGCTTTTAATTCACCGCTGTATCGTGACAGATAACTGTCGTATGCCTTTTCAAGCCCCATAACACCATGACCATTTTCATCAAGATGACCAATAAGGTGAGTGCAAGGTTGATTATCTGAGTATCGTTCAATTTTGGTTACAGATTGAACATAAGAATCTCGGAATGTATCAGTAGTCTCGAAAATGCTTATTTTACCGTTGTTTACATTGTCATAAAGTTCTTTTAATTGATTTCCATTTAAACTGTTTTTAAGGGCATTTAAAGCTTTCTGTGTTGGTAAACAAACGGTTATATTATTTGTATCGGTATTTACCAGCTTTCTCTTGTTTGTATCATAAATCATTCCTCTTGAATCTGAAAGAATGATACTTTTTTTACTTGTACTATATGATGATGGAGAAACACCTGTTTTAAGCATAATAATTCCCATATTAGATACTAAAAGTCCAAATATAAAGATTAGAGAAAAAAATGCGATTGAAATTCTTTTATGCATAAAAAATCACCTGTATCAAGTTTTGACACAGGTGATAGTTTTTAGTCGTTTTTTATGCTTTTTTCTTTTTAAGCTTTTCTGCTAAATCAAATTCAGCAATTTTTGTGTTTTTCATAATTGCAGTCATTATAACATAACCCATAATACCTGCAAATGTACCAACAAGAACACCACCAAGAACATCTGTTACATAGTGAACCATAAGATAAATTCTTGAGAGACCCACAAGTACAGAGAATACAGGAAAAATCCAGCTGTATTTCTTATTAAGTACAAGGAAGAGTGCAACACCGATTTCAAATGCTGCAGTTGTGTGACCTGATGGGAATGACTTGTCACTTTCAATATGTGCACCTGCAAATTCATACCAACTCATAAAGAGAGGATTGTCTGCATAGTAAACATAAGGACGAGGACGAGCAAATAAAGGTTTCATTACAAGATTTGTAACGAGTGTTCCAACAAGAACTGCAAAAAGAACAGCTAAACCGAATTTACGAGTTTTCTTGAAGAAACTTAAAACAAGGCCTAAAACTGCCATTGGTATAACAAATTCAGAACCACCAAAGAAAGTGATAAAGTTTGCAACGATGTTCATTGCTGCACCCTGAATCTGTTCACCGAAAAAAGTGAATACGCTCATATCAAATGAGTCAAAAATTGAAAAATCCATATTCCTTCTCCTTTATCAAATTTTATGAAAGTATTTTACATTATTTTTTTATTGTTTTCAAGGTTTAAGAACAATATAGTTTGAGTTTATTTCCAGTTTATCTCTAATTCATCAATATTTTTCCCTTGGTTAGTGGGGTACCACTTGTTACCGAGAATCAGATTTTCTTCAGCACTGTCAACATTGACTGTAAGAAGGTTTGTACAGTTATAGAAGGCATATTCATCAATCTGCTTGATGTTTGCAGGAATATTTATTTCCGTAATTCCATAACAGTATGAGAAAGCATCTTTACCGATGAATTCAAGTGACTGAGGTAATTTGAGTTCATTGATTTTATCACATCGGAAAAATGCTTTTTCTTCAATCCTCTTAACTGAATCAGGAATTTGTATATTTGTCAATGAGTAACATTTATAAAAAGCCTTTGTGCGGATTGTTTCGACACCATCAGGAATAATATATTGAGAAACCTTAATGACGCTGCCATCGTCATTTGTTTCATCGACCAAGTCCTTTGCAGGAGGGTAGAAAAGCAATGTTTTCATATCCTTTGTATAGATTACACCGTCAACATCGCAAAGGTATTCGTTAGCATCATCAACGTTGTATGCAGTAATATGCTGGTTATTTTCAAGTGCCCACACACCGATTTCTTTTACATTTTTGCCGATAGAAAAATCGGTGACATACTCAAGATTTGTTGCAGAAAAATCAGCAATCTTTGTTACAGGGACACCCTCGTACTCATCGGGAATAACAATCTTTTTAACAGTTGATTTGTTTGGAACACTTACAACAGTTGCTTCACCATTTTCGATTTTGTACTCTATGCTTGCGTCAGTACCACTTAAAATAGATGTTACAGAATCACAACCTGAAAAAATTACACAGATACAGAGGAGAAGGGCAATAACAGAAATTATTCTTTTACTCATACTGCAGCTACCTCACTTTCTGTTTCTTCAATGGCTTTAACTCGTTCTTGTAATTCCTTAACACACATATCGTGTTTTTCTTTTGTAAGGTCGTAGAAAACAAACGGAACAGTAAGAAGAATAAGACCGATAACTGAACCCCATGTGTATAAACTGAATACATTATTGAGAATCTGTGAATCGAAAAGCACATCCCAGTCTGATGTAAAGCCAATCATTGAAAGCATCCAAGGCATAATGTAACCGATTGCCACATTGACAGGGTTTAAGAACCATCCGAACACACCGGCCATAGCATCAGCTCTTTCACCATATTTCCATTGATGATATGTAAGAATATCGGCGTTAAGACCAACGTTAACACCGTCAACAACCGGTGCCAGAGTGTTTTTAAGGAACATTGCAATCATAAAAATATAAATGTTTTCCATCTTAACTGCAAGAGCAATGCCCAAAACAGTAAGAAGTGTGATTCCTCGGAAGGAAATGAGGATATTTCGTTTTTGGAATCGTTTTGTAAGTATAGGACAGAGAATGTTACCAAAAGTCATACCCATAACGACAATGTTAGCTGCAAGTCCCTGGAACCATTCCATACGAAGAGAGTAAACGAACCACCAGCTTAGAAGATTACCCACAAGTCCGTGCCATTGACCGATAACATTTGATATGTTCGTAATCCAGAAATACTTGTTTTTAAGAACATTTTTTGCACCCTTGAAGAAAGTAACTCTTTCACGCTTTTCCATAGGAGGTTCAATGATTCTCTCTTTACAGAAAACTGCTAACAAAGACATAACAGCGCCTGAAATTGTGAAAATAGGTATGAATACCTTATAAGTCTGAAGGCTTAAGTATCCTCCCGTTAAATCGGCAATAATTGGAAGAAGTGCTCCTACAACTGAGGAGAAGAAACCTGATATGATAGGAACAATTGAGTGAAGCTTTTGTCTTTCCTGTGAGTTTGGTGTCATAAATGTAACGAGGGTATTGACACCAGTGTAGTTGTTATAGAAATATGACATAAGAGTAAACGCAAAGTGAAGAACAATAAGCTTGTTTGTGTATGTCATATTCTGCACAGGAAGATAAGGGATTGCAGAAATTAAAAATGCACACGGAATACCGCAAAGAAGAATAAATGGCTTGAATCTTCCGTGTTTTTCGCAGAATTTTCGGCGGACAAACCAGTTGAAATAATCCCAGATAGCACCTGTTACAAGCATATTACCTACAAGCTGAGGCATACCGTTGATAACAGATTCAAACATATTCTGCGGTAGGAAGTAACAACTGATACCGATAATCAATTTTCCTGCATAAGACAAATGAGCAAAAATCTTCATTTTCTTTGTAAGTCGTCCATGATTCTCATAAATCAGAACACCGATAGGGTTCATGAACATAAGCACATATCCTACGATTGTGCTTATAATGTTGATAATTGAAAAATCAATTGCAGCGATTCCCATAACAGAACCGCAAAAATAACCTGCAGAAAATGAAATGATACCTGAAGCAGTTAAAAAAACATATGAACCTGCCTGAGTAAGCATATAGGCAGTAGATTCCTTAAGTGTCAGGTATTCACCTTCATTAGGTGTGTTCCAATGGTTTTTAACATAGCCAGGTAATTCTTTTACCTTGCCGATGATTTCAGCTTTTGTCATTTAACCATCCCTTTCCTTATATATGAAAATAATTATACAATAAAAAAGACATAAAATAAAGAACTAAATCAGCAAAAAACTTTTTTGTAGATAATGTCGATATTTATATAGATTATCTGTTACAAATGACGAAAACTTTTAATATAAGATTTGTTTATATAAAAAGGAGAGCATTTAGCTCTCCTCGATTTAGTTATAGTATAAATTGTCGTTCTTTTTATATGGTTCATAAGTTGCATTTGTACCGATTTTGCGAAGTGTTTCCTTGTCAGTATCAGACAATACAACTGTTGCGTGAACATCGCAGCCCTTTAATCCATTGATTGCTTCAAGCGCTTGTTTTGCAAGGGGATTCATTGTAGCGCAGATTGAAAGAGCAATAAGGATTTCGTCAGGATGAAGACTTGTGTCCATTTCATGCATTTTAACCTTTAATGCCTTGATTGGTTCGAATACAGTAGGTGAGATAAGAAGAATTTCATCACCAATATTTGCCAGTGCCTTAAGTGCATTTAAAAGCATAGCAGATGAAGAACTTAAAAGGTCAGATGCTTTACCTGAAATAATTCTGCCGTCGTGAAGTTCAATAGCAGTAACAGGAGCATTTGTCTTTTCTGAAATATTGAGTGCAGTTGTAACAACAGGTCTGTCGTCTGTGCTTATGTTCAACTGTTTCATAATAAGCTCGATTTTGTAAAGCTCACTTGAAACATTTTTGTTATTCTTCTGCTGAACAAGGTAATTACAATGACGACGGAGAATTTCTTTTTTTGATGCCTTTAAAACAACTTCTTCGTCAATGATACAGTTACCGGCCATATTTACACCCATATCAGTAGGTGACTTGTATGGTGATTCACCATAAATCTTTTCGAAAATTGTATTAAGAACAGGGAAGTTCTCAACATCTCGGTTATAGTTTACTGTTGTGACACCATAAGCCTCAAGGTGGAACGGGTCAATCATATTAACATCGTTAAGGTCAGCTGTAGCAGCCTCATAAGCAAGGTTCACAGGATGCTTTAACGCTAAATTCCATATCGGGAATGTCTCGAACTTAGCGTAACCTGCTTTAATTCCACGCTGATGCTCGTGATAAAGCTGTGAAAGACAAACTGCCATTTTGCCACTACCGGGACCGGGAGCAGTAATAACAACAAGAGGATGTGTAGTTTCAATGTAATCGTTTTTGCCATATCCGTCTTCACTAACTATGAGCTGAACATCAAGAGGATAGTTTTCAATAGGATAATGACGATAAACATTTATGCCAAGATTCTGGAGCTTCTGTTCAAATGCAGTAACAGACGGTTGGTTTGAATACTGTGTAAGCACAACACCGCCTACATAAAGACCAAATCCGTGGTAAATGTCAATAAGACGAAGCACGTCAAGGTCATAAGTGATACCAAGGTCGCTACGGATTTTGTTCTTTTCAATATCCTTTGCACAGATAGCAATAATGATTTCAGCGTCGTCCTTAAGCTGAAGAAGCATCTTCATTTTACTGTCAGGCTTAAAACCGGGAAGTACTCTTGCAGCATGGTAGTCATCGAAAATCTTACCACCAAATTCCAAATAGAGCTTACCACCGAATTTGCTGATTCTGTCCTTGATATGTTCCGACTGCATACGGAGATATTTGTCATTGTCAAATCCTAATTTACGCATAATTTACACCTACACAATTTATACATTAACATTATTTTCATTTTCTTCTGCGATTTCAGCTGATTCAATAACAGGCTGATTTTTACCGTTGAGCCATGCAACCACAAGAGCATAACCCGCTGAAGCGATTGGAACACCTAAAAGTATTCCTAAGATTCCGCCGAAATTACCTCCGATAATAACTGCGAGGAGAACAAGGATTCCGGGAAGTCCAACAGATTTACCAACAATTTTTGGGTAAATGAAGTTGTTATCAATAGCCTGAAGAATAAGCACAAATATAAGGAAAAACAAAGCCTTTAAAGGACTTTCCATAAAGATTATAAAGCACCCGATAAATTCACCGATAAGCGGTCCGATAACAGGTATAAGAGCTGTTATGCCGATTATAACTGATATAACCGCAGCACTTGGGAAACGGAAAATGCTCATTCCTATGAAGCAAAGAACTGCAAGAATAAATGCATCTGTAACTTGTCCTGTAATAAAATTAGTAAATGAACCGGATGCTACGGAGCAAACATCAATAGTTTTATCATAAATCTTTTCAGGAAGTATATTTTTAAGAATTTTGTTTGTAAAGTTGCCGATTCTCTCTTTTTCAGCAAGAATATAAATAGCAACGATAAATCCTACACATACATTTGCAACTGCTGACAAAACAGAAGATGTAACGCCCATTGTTGTACTTAAAATATCACTTGCACCATCAAATGTAAAAAGCTTTTCAGCCATAGCAGTAATTGTACTAATATCAAATTTCGGGTTGTGAAGAATTTCTGTACTGATATCAAGTCCGAAACGAAGCACCATATCATCAACCCAAGTGACAAAACTCTGATAGTATTCAGGAACTTTTTCGATAATGAGCAAAATCGAATCGTGAAGCTGTGGAATAATTATAAACAGCAACAATACAATAAATCCGATTGTAAGAATAACCGTTGATGTAAGACTTACTGGTCTTAACATATTGTTTACCACTTTGTTCTTACTTGTTTTCATTCCTTTGAATACCTTGTTTTCGAGAACATTCATCGGTATGTTAAGAATAAATGCAAGGCAAAAACCGATAATTGTGGACGCAAAGACTGTCAGAGCACCTTTGAAAAATGATGCAACTGACGACAAATTCTGTGAAAGGGTAAAGAGAATAACTGCAAAAGTTATAATTCCAAGAATTTTTTTAATGTTTTTCTTTGATAAGTCCATTTTTTATTCCTCATTTAATAATTACACATACAGCAAATATTATATATGATATTCACATTAAAAGCAATACGACAAAGGCAAATCTACAAGTAAAATTTATTGGTCATTTTATGTTGAAAATATATAAAAAGGCTACCTGACGAGATGCAGACAGCCCGGAATTTTGATTTTAGGATTAAAGAAGGTCATCAAAAAGGTGAATATTCTTCTTTTCAGCTTTAAGTTCACCATTCTGAATTTTCTTGATAACTTCAACGATTCTATCATTAATTGGTGTTTTAACATTGAACTTCTTACCGAAATCACAAACGACACCATTGATTGCATCAACTTCGCAAGGTTTGCCTTTCTTCAAATCCTGAAGCATTGATGGTTCAATATCTCTGTGCTTTTTGAGGGCAATCGGAAGAAGGAATTGAGCAAATGCACGTTTAATTGCACCTTTCCAATAGAAAAGTCCAACAATGTTTTTACCCTGAACAGGAGCAAATTCAACACCTGAAGCGTGACCGACATCAATAATTTCTTTCATGCAACGAACTGCAATTTTCTGACCGTCCTTGTCCTCAGTAACATCACCGAAAACACCGCCCACAACAGTACCAAGACCTGAGAATGTTGAGTTGATTAAAAGCTTTGACCAACGAGCACCGATAAGGTTCTCTTCTTCGTGGACAGGACACATCATTTCGAGCAAATCTTTAACCTTCTTGAACTGTGCATCTGTAATTCCCTTCATTTTACCCATATGGAATGAAAGAGAATCTTTGTCACTTGTAAGCTCACAAACACCCGGTTCGATAAGTGCTGCGCCCCATTCAACTGCACAACCCATTGTGTGTTCCGTACCGATAATTTCAGCAATTGAAGGTTCAGGAATACCATTCTGGAGTGTTACTATAACACCGTCATCTGTAAGGAAATCCTTAAGCAT
This sequence comes from Candidatus Fimenecus sp., assembly GCA_045631225.1. Classification (GTDB taxonomy): domain Bacteria; phylum Bacillota; class Clostridia; order Oscillospirales; family Acutalibacteraceae; genus Fimenecus. The sequence continues at coordinate 8,858 of JAZQUG010000035.1, read as the reverse complement.
TGTTACAACTTCCTTGTTGAACAACTGCTTTGTGAGAAGTACGATAACATCATATTTTCCTTCCATCATATCAGGAGTAATTGCTTTTACAGGCACTGTCATATCTACTGTACCGATAATCTTTGCACCCTTTGTGTTAAGTGCTTCAACGTGAGCCTTGTTTCTGTTGATAAGGTCAACTTGACCACCGTTTTTAGTAATAAATGCACCGAGTACAGTTCCCAAAGAGCCTGCGCCGTAAATCGCATATCTTGCCATACATAAACCCCATTTCAAATGTGTTATTTTTTTATCAAAGTAATTATATACCTATTAACAATAATTTTCAATAGAATACAGAAATTTGAAAAAACGATTATTTCAGTACAATATTATCGCCAATATCTTCAATTTCAATGAATCTTGGGTGTTCAAAACCGGTCTGGTTAGGTGAGTGGAATGTGAGATAGAATTTTTCATCATCCTTGAACACCATTCCGTGACCACCATCGTTGTCAATCATAGGTGGCAGGTGAGTAAAGTCCATTCCTATTTCGCCACCATTGAACTTAACAAGACACTCTGCATATTTACCTTTGATAAATGTTGACCAGAGCATGAAAAGCTCATCAGTTTTTGAACGATACATAAATGGTCCGTCTGTTATGCGATGTTCCTTTGGGTGCTTGCTTTTATCTGCCCAATATGGAGATGAAGCCTTGAAAAGTGTCACAGGTTCACCGATTGGAGCAGTAAGGTCATCATTTAACGGAGCATAACAGATTGTTCCGTCAATAATCTGTGTGTGTTCATGGCAGAAAATGATATAAGGCTTGCCATCACGATTTATATAAAGTGTGCCATCAAGACATTCCCATTCCTCAGGTGTGACAACACCGTTACTGTGTGGCTCAAAAGGTCCGAGAGGGTTGTCAGCCTTTAATATGAATGTACCTCTTAACTTGTTGGATTTGCGTGTGAATGTGGCAAACATATAGTAAGCACCATTGTATTTATGTACTTCAGGAGCCCAGTTTACTGCCGTATTCATTCTGTATTTTTTAGAGTTGAAACATTCGTGTGGTTTACTCCAGTTTTCAAGGTCAGTTGATGTATAAACATCAAATCCGCCAACCTTTATACCGAAAAACCGTGCTCTTGTTCCATACATATAATATTTTCCGTCTTCAAAGAGAATAAAAGGGTCACGGATATTAATATCTTTATTTTTTAAAATAGTTTTTCTCATATTTCTGCCTCATAAATTCCTATACATTCTCTGCCGGTAAGGTTGTTTGACACATTTCGTGCATTGAAATAAAGTCTTAATTTACCTTTGTAATATGTAAGACAACAAGCATATACATATTGCTCCATCCAATGGCTGTTTCCTTGAATTTGTGGCACTAAAAACGGCTTTACAAATTCAAAGTTAATTCCGTCATCTGATTTTAAAAGCATAATTGCAGAGTGACTTTTTCCGTTTTTTTCATAAAGTCCATTCTGAAGTCCTATATAGCAATCTTTCAGCTTATACACCTTTAAACAACCTGAACAAAGATTGAGATATTCCACATTTTTGTCAGGGCTGATAATTGGTTCTTCTCTTGACACAAAGCCATTTGTTATACTTTTGCTTTCAGCAAAGCTTATGTGTGTGGGTTCACAGAAGCCACAGTCCTTAATGAATGTCTGTCCGCAGGAATAATACATTCTGTAACCATTTTCAGTACTCATTAAAAATGGATTGGAAATCGCAATTCCGTATTTACATTCCTCATAATCACGTGTTTTTCCGATTACGAGATATGGCTTTGACCAATTTTTCAAGTCAGTTGACTCAACACAGTAAATTTCTGATTTCCATTTAGCACCCACAAGACTTAAAAGATTAAAAATAACCGGTCGTGTTCGCTCATAGAAAAGGTAGTACTTGCCGTTAATATAATTTATGTTTGGTCGCATAGCACGATTAACGATTTTGCCTGTATTTTTAAAGCTTATTCCGTCTGTACTTTCATATCTGTAAACACCAAAAAATGTGTGGCAGAATAAGTGCCATTTGCCATCGTGTGACACATCGGGAGTAAGTACACTGGGGTCAGCAATAACAAAGCTATCCAAAGGATTTCTGATTACAGGATTACTATCAAAAAGCTTGAATTGAGCATTGTTCAGTTGTTCAAAAGAAATATTTTTCATTTTAGAATTCCTTGTTTGATACGATAAATGTCATTCTTTCCTGAATACTTTCGTATCCGTGTTCTCTTTTAAATCCGCCATGGTCAGAAGTTACGATAATAAGCCAGTCTTCAGTTTCATAAGTTTCTCTTTCCTGGATGGCACTAATTGTATCAGCACCATACTGGTCTGCAATCTGGAAAGCTTCTTTATATCTTGGATTGTTGATTGTGAAACCATAATCATGACCTGTTGAATCAGTTGGTTCATAAATTACGAAGATAAAATCAGCACAATCCTTTTTACTTACTTCATTTAATGTATATTCATAAGAAGCAACATCGTTTTCTAATCTGTTAAAAGCTACATTAAGATTTTTCTCTTCGCAGTATGCTTTTTCATCGTTATATGTAGCATCCTTTTTATCAAAATGACCTTTCCATTTTGTGATAAAAGAAGCGCTGTCGATTGTTTTTTCTTCAGTAAGTGTTGTTAAGAGTGTTTTTGGTTCTATTGTTTTTGTGATACCATTTGCAGTAATACCGTGCTCATCTGCCCATTTGCCTGTAAGAATTGAACACCAACCCGGTGCAGTTGAAGTCTTCTGAGTATTTTCTGCAGGATAGTTCACACCACCGCAATATGCAAGATTAATTGATGCACCCTCGTGAAGCAAAGTAGAAACTGCACTCTTTTCATCTCGCATTTCTTTAAGCACATCTGCACGACAACCGTCATAACCGATAATAATTGCTTTCTTTTCAGTCTTGCCTTCAGGGAGTTCACTTTCAAAATGGTTTTTTATCATATTGTAAATTTCAGTCTGTGGGATAGCAGTTTCAATAGTATTTTCATAACCCACCAAAGCTACATTCTGTCTGAATAATTCTTCGGTATCGGCTGAATCTCTTGCGTATTCAAGTTTTGGAATAGCAACGGTAAAAATAAGGGTAATTCCTACTATTACTAAAAGTACAGCAACAATACCTAAAATTTTCTTTTTCATATAAACCAACTCCTTTTACACTCATTTTATCATTTATTTTCCGATATTACAATAGTGTAATTGTTTAATTGACAATTGAAATGTTTTGTGATTAATGATATAATGATAAAAAGATTTGAAAAAGGAAGTTTACTATGAAAATAGCGGTTATCAATGGTAGTCCTAAGGGTAAATACAGCGTTACACTTCAGACTGTTTTGTATTTGCAGAAAAAATATCCTGAACATGAATTTGAAGTTCTCCATGCAGGACAGAAAATCAAAGCACTTGAAAAGAATTTTGCACAGGCAAAGGAATTGCTTGAAGGTGCAGATGCAGTGCTCTTTTCTTATCCCGTATATACTTTTTTAGCACCTGCACAGCTTCACAGATTTATTGGGCTTATTAAGTCAAATGGTGTTGACCTTAAGGATAAGTATGCAACTCAGATTTCAACATCAAAGCATTTTTATGATGTAACAGCACATAAATATATTGAGGAAAACTCACTTGATATGGGTATGAGATATATCCGTGGACTTTCTGCAGATATGGAGGACTTGCTTGAAGCAAAGGGTAGGGAAGATGCTGAAAAGTTCTTCCAAAGATTTATCTGGTCTGTAAAAGAAGAGGTTTATACATCTGCAACTGAGGTTGAAAGCAGTTATTCTCAGGTGTCTGCTACATCGGCACCACAAATAAGCAATCAAAAAACTGATAAGGATGTTCTTATTCTTACAGACGAAACAAACTCTGATTCTAATCTCAGTAAAATGATTGAACGCTTCCAAAATGTTTTTCCATATAAAACACGAGTAGTCAACATTTCAGAATTTCCGTTTTCAGGCGGATGTCTTGGTTGTATGCGATGTGCAGTAACCGAAAAATGTGTATATAAAGACGGATTCGATACATTCCTTCGTGAAAATATTCAGAAGGCAGACTCAATTGTATATGCATTCAGTATTTCTGACCATTCAATGGGTGTTCGTTTTAAGATGTATGATGATAGAAATTTCTGTAACGGTCATCGAACATTGACTGTTGGTATGCCTGTTGGCTACATTGTTTCAGGTGAATATTCAAAAGAAATCAACCTTCGCAATATTATTGAGGCTCGTGCTGAGACAGGAGGAAATTTCTTGTCATATGTTGCAACTGATGAATGTAATACTGATAAGGAAATTGACACACTTGCAAAAACTCTTAATTTTGCACTTGAAACTCAGCATACAGCACCTGCTAACTTCTGGGGTGTAGGTGGTATGAAAATCTTCCGTGACCTTATTTATCAGATGCGTGGTATGATGAAGGCTGACCATAAATTCTATAAGAAACAGGGAATTTACGATTTTCCGCATAAGAATAAGGGTAAAACATTCCTTATGTATGCTGTTGGTGCATTGCTCTCAAATGAAAAAATTCTTTCGAAAATGGGTAACCGTATGAATGAAGGTATGGTTATGCCGTACGAACAAATCATTAAGAAAATGGATTCCGATAAATAACATAAGCATAAAAATAAAGCTGACTGATTTTCTCGTTTCAGTCAGCTTTTTTATATCATTTCACAGGATTATTTTTTGAAACCACCATTTACGGTAAGAATATTGTCCATCACAATTGATGTTGTTTCAACCTTTTTACCGAATGCCTTATAGTCATCCATTCGGATTTCTACTGTATATTTCCAAGTGCCGTTAAGGATTTTTCCGTTGCTGTCCATAACAATCTTAACAGTAGGATTTGTGTAATAAATTTTTGTTGCCTTTTCGTTAAGTTCAAGGGGAAGTCCCAAATCCTTGAACTGATTTACAACATCGCTGATGTCTCCGACGGTAGTAATAGCATGTCCTACGCTGCCGCTGTTTGCATCCTCCTTCATACCGGAGGTCTGGTCATTCATAACCATTTCAATGGCAATCTTATCACCGATTTTATATGCCTTTGCTGATTTTACATCAGATGCCATAAGGTTTTTGTATCCGCCTGTAATTCCGTCCTTATCCTCTGTGTTGTTAGCAAGAAATTTTGACATAATTGACATTATGAAATCAAAAAAACCTTCGAACTGACCATTATTAACGGAGATACTTGTGATTTTGACCTCGTGATTTGTTTTTGTGGATGAATGTGACTGAATAGCGGCTTTTTTGTATTCTTCAACTATCTGCTCCTTTGACCAATCAGCAGGGTCATCGGAAAGCCCTGTTGTTTCTTCTGTAGCGGCTGTACTGCTTTCATCTTCATCATTCTGATTTTCTGCACTTGTATTTTCGCTTTCGGTAGTTGATTCCTCAACGCTGTCAGATAAGTCAGTATTGTCAACATCAGTAGCTTCATCAGTAATTTCCTCAACTACATCCTGAACTGTTGTATCAGGAGTGCTTTCTTCAGGAACTTCTGTTTTTTCATCCTTGCCACAACCAACTAAAGAAAATACCATAATAAGAGAGAGTAACAACGCTAATGACTTTTTAGTTTTCATAAAATATACCACCTTAATGAATTCTTATTTCGTAACTAAGATTTTTTCTATTTTATATTTGTTAAATAGTTCAATATGTTCTGATGTTATTCTTTCGCCACTTACTGCAATCGGTATAGCAGGAGGACAAGAAACAGCAGGACTTGCACATATTCTGTGCAGAGCATTATTCACATTAATTTCTTCATTTTCAGTAAAAACAGCTTCACGAATTGTCAAAACTCTTTCTGTTTGCGGAAAATGAATATCAGTGACATTAGTTTTCTTGACTTTACCTATGGTTTCAGATAACTTTTTAAGCTTTGAAAAATCATTATCCGAGTTCTGTGGGGTGACCATAAACACTGCAAAGTCACCGTCAAAATACTCATATTCAATGCCGATTTCACTAAAAATACATTCTGAATCCAAATTAATACCACGAAAATCTGCAGTAATTTTTAATGGCTCAGAGGATGTGTTAGGAATACCAATTTCATCCATATATTTCTTAATTCCATTACATTTTTGAATGCAAACTGACAAATCTTCTTTAATATTTCCGTGAATGTATCTGTTGCAAAGGTCAAGAGATTGTAATATCAGATACGATGGACTTGTAGAGCCGAAAATCGCCATAGCATTTATAGCATCTTGTGAAAAATTGTACTTGTCATCCTTTGCTATGTGAAGATAACCGCCACCTGTAAGTACAGGCAATGTTTTGTGTGCAGAATCGCAACACATATCAGCTCCAAGACTTATTGGGTGCATATCGTGAGGACAGAATTTAAGATAACTTCCGTGAGCGTTATCAACAAGTAAAGGTATATCGTGTTTCTTGCAAACTTCTGAGAGACTTTTTATATCACTCATACCACCTAAATAATCAGGACTTGTGATATAAATGGCAAAAGGTTTGTGTGAAAGCTCATTTAGTTTCTTTTCAAGAATTTGGGCAGTAATGATACAACTGCATATACTGTCGGAAGTTTCAGGATAAAGCCATTCCACATCACTGTCAAGCTTTGCAAGAGCATAGATAAATGATTTGTGAGCATTTCGCCCTGCAAGTACAAAAGGTCTTTTTGTTTTATCTGCTCTCAAATATGCTAAATAAAGCATTACATTGATACTCTGGCTTGAGCCACCTGCAGAATAAACAGTTTTGGAAGTACCAAAAAGGTGGGTAGCATTTTCTTCACTTTCACGGATAATTCCTGTTGGTGCATAAAGCTCGTCAGCACCTCGGATTTCAGTAATATCAAAGGCTTCAGGACCTAAAAAAGACACACCCTTATGACCCGGCATATGCAGTCGGGCAGTATTACTTTTAATGTAATTCTGCACAAAGTCATAAATTGGTGTGTTCATATTTTTATTCCTTATTTATCATAGTTTTCTGCGACTTGAATCATAACAGCACATTCAATTCGCTTTTTGAAAAGCTCACAACCATATTCGTAAATACCTGTGATTTTTCCTGATGCGTGGTATGAGTTAGCTGCACAACCACCGGAACAGTAAAGTTTTGCCCAACAGTCATCACATTCCGGTCTAGCATAAGCATTACAAAGCTTGAATTCATTCTGAATGTCCTTGTTAGTAACACCGTCCCAGATGTTGCCAAGGAGATACTTTGTATCACCAACAAACTGGTGGCAAGGATAAAGGTCACCTGTTGGAGTAACTGCCATATATTCAGTACCTGAGCCACAGCCTGAAATTCTTTTGTAAATGCAAGGACCGTTTGTAAGGTCAAGCATATAGTGGTAGAATGTAAAGCCATTTCCTGCTTTTTTACGCTTAATCATTTCCTTGGCAAGGATTTCGTACTGTTCAAAGAGAATTGGTAAGTCGTTTTCAGTCAAAGCACTTGCATCGTCAGGTGAGCATACAACAGGCTCCATACTAAGCTCAGTAAAGCCTAAATCAGCCATATGGAAAATATCATTTGTAAAGTCAACATTATTATGAGTGAATGTACCTCTCATATAATAGTTTTTACCTTCACGACGTTTAACAAATTCCTGAAATTTAGGAACGATAATATCATAACTGCCACGACCCTGATAATCCTTACGGAGTCTGTCGTGAACTTCCTTACGACCATCAAGACTGAGGACCACATTACTCATTTCCTTGTTACAGAAATCAATAACATCATCATCTACTAAAATTCCGTTTGTTGTGAGAGTGAAACGGAAATTCTTGTTATGAATTTTTTCCTGAACACGTGCATAAGATACAAGTTCCTTCACAACGTCCCAGTTCATAAGTGGTTCTCCGCCAAAGAAGTCAACCTCAAGATTTCGTCTTGTACCTGAATTTTCAATAAGAAAATCAAGTGCACGCTTGCCCACTTCAAAGCTCATTAATGCTCTTTCACCGTGATATTTACCCTGACTTGCAAAGCAGTATTCACAGTTAAGGTTACAAGTGTGAGCAATATGAAGACAAAGGGCCTTAATAACAGTATTTCTGTTCTTGAAATCAAAAGCCATACCTTCATATGTGTCAGGAGTATAAAGCTTTCCTGCACTTTCAAGACTCTTGACATCTTCAATACACTCAAGAACATCCTGTTCTGAAATTTCTTCATTGGTGTATGTTCCGAGAATATATTTTACAATTTCGTCTGTGCTTTTTTCCTTGTACATTGAAATAATGTCATAAGCAACTTCGTCAACGACATGAACTGAACCTGAACAAGTATCAAGCACAATATTATATCCGTTTAATTTATACTGATGTACCATAAAAAAACAACTCACTTCAACAAAAAACAGGTAATACCTAACGCATTACCTGCTTTCAGCAATAGATTTTTTAATTATTTGCTTTCGCAGTTTTCACACTGCTGATTAGCAACACCACAAGATGTCTTGCAAGCTGACTGGCAAGATGTCTGACATTCGCCACAACCGCCCTTAACTGCGCTTTCTTTTAAATCTCTTGTTTCAATTGTCTTAATTCTTTCCATTTGAATAATCTCCTGTCTGAATAATTTCAAATATTTACATAAAAGAGTATATCACAAGGCATATTTACTGTCAAGATGTTTAAGTTATAACTTGCAATTTAATTGTCAAATTATAATTTGTAGGGGAGATAAATTATGTATCTATGCCTCCCTCTGACGAGGGAGGTGGCAAAATCTTTGATTTTGACGGAGGGAGAGATAGTTTAATAGTATAGTTGACTACCCCTCAGTCTGCTTCGCAGACAGCTAAGTCTCACCTGCCG
>JAZQUG010000034.1:0-4310 GCA_045631225.1 Candidatus Fimenecus sp. | reverse complement strand
TAACCGTGTTGTACCTGAAGAAACTCTTTCTCAAACACCTGCACCCTATCAATTATCATTGTTTGAAAATTATGAGGAATCAGAAAAACAAAAAGCAAAAGAAGAAGCAGAACTTAAAAAAGAAAGAAAAATACAAGAAACCCTTATCGATATAAAAACCAAATTCGGTAAAAACGCTATACTTAAAGGACTTAATCTACAGGAAGGTGCAACAGCAAAAGACCGCAACGAACAAATCGGCGGACATAAAGCATAGAAAGGATGTGCCGTATGAATAATGATTGCACTGATAAATACAAAGATATTATTAACCTTCCGCATCACCAATCAAAAAGAAGGCCGAGAATGTCAATGATTGACCGTGCCGCACAATTCAGTCCCTTTGCAGCTCTTACGGGTCATAATGATGCAATTATAGAAACAGCAAGACTTACTGACAGAAAAATTGAGCTTGATGAAGGCACAAAGTCAGTTTTGAACGAGAAAATACAAATGATTTCTGATTATCTTTCAGAGATGCCTACTGTTACTTTCACTCATTTTGAGCCTGATACAAAAAAAGGCGGTGGTGCTTACCTGAAAACTACAGGAACAGTTAAAAAGATTGATGATTTCAATAAAGAGATTTATTTGACTGACGGTACGATAATATTAATAGAACACATTTATGAAATAGAAAGTGAATTATTTAAATTCTTTGAATAAAATACCACCAATACAAAACCGCCGAGGATTTTACTCCCCGGCGGTTATTATTTTATCAGTTGTATCAATAATGAGCTACACCGCATTCACATACGGGATTGATTTTGAAGAGCTTTGAGAAGAATTTAACTATCTTCCAGAAGAATCCTAAGATACCTGACTTGTGGCAAAGGTGGTCACAGTTGTCTGTGGGTTCATCAGGTGTGTCGGGTGTGGGTTCTTCGGGAGCAGGCTTTTCAAATTCGTGTCCACAACCGTTATCACACTTATAGTCACCGTCAGCATCCTTGTGAGTGAGTGCTGCAATAGCCTTTTCATCTGTTGCACCGCAACCGTTATCACAAGTTGCTACTTCCTTACCTGCTACGCCGCACTTTGCTTCTTCTGTTACTTCGTACTTTGTGAAGGAGTGTTTGAGAGCATCAACTGTCTTTGTATCTCTGTCAAGCTCTGCGCCGCAATCATCACAGTAAACTACAAGGTCGTATGAGCCTGCAACATCACACTTGGGAGCAACTTCGTTTTCTGTTGCAGCTTCAAGAGGTGTGTGAGCATCAGCGTCAACGGGAAGTTCTTCATATGTTGTGTAATCACAAGCTGAGCAATATTCGTATGCATCCCAACCGATTTCAGTACAAGTGGGAGCCTTAGCATCAACTGAAACAATATTATGTCCAACAGTTACAACATCAGAAAGATATACATTTTCACCTACAGTTGCCTTACATACGTATGTTTTTCCGCACTCAGGGTTCTGTAAGGTCTTATCTGTTTCTGTTTCATCCAGTTCACTTGTTCTTATAAGCTCAATTTCAAATTCTGTAGTTTCATTAGGAACATCAACATCTATTCCGACAATTACTTCTGCATCGGAATCTATTGTTACACTTGCTTTTCCCGTAGCTCTTACATACTCTTCAATTGAATAGTCCTCTGTGTAAACACTCAAATCAAATGAACGAGCAGATGTTGTTGAAACTGTTATCATATCTCCTGCTTCAACATCAACAGTAAATAATTCGACATACCAACCGCCATGCAACCATTTTTCATTTTCAAAGATTACCTCGTCAATAGCCGTTACATTATCAGGTGTAAGTACAATTTTTTCTGCCTCATACCATTGGAAAGTGGCATTAGAATTATTAAAGTCAACTGTGTAACCATTTTCCGCTGAAGGTTGCTGAGTGAATGCATTTGCAACAACATAAACATAAAGTTCACCGGTTGTTTCATCATATTCTGTTTTTTCCAAGAAGCAATTCTCGAATTCAGAACAATAATTTACAGTATATTTTTCCGCTTCTTCAGCATTTTCAATTCCTTCAAGAAGCTTAAATTTTCCTGCAATATCAATCCAAGCGTCAATAGTTAAGCCATCACCTGAGTAATCAGCCACATTGATAACTGCCTTTGCAACATCTGTATCGTAAATGGATGCATCAATATGAGCCACTCCATCGCTTGTTTCAAGAACAGTATCATAAATATTTATAATACTTGAATATTCCATATGACAAATCAAAGCGTTTGTATCACATTTTATTTTACCGCCATAAAGATTTACAACACAGTTGTCTCGATATACAGATATATCGATATTTTCAAGAGTTCCGTTATATAAATTTATTTCACGAGCTCCGTTGTAAGTCAAAATCCCACCATTTGTATCTGTACTTATAATTTTGCCTGTATTTTCAGCAGAAGTATCATATATGGAAAGTGAACCCTGAACATACAAAACAAATTTTTTTGCACTCCATGTATAACCGTTAAGGTCAATTTCGACATTAGAACCTGCATCCGTATGAAATAGGGTATTGTAGTAAAGAGTTGAAATATCACTTGCTAACTTATATTTGCCATCTGGAATGTATTGTTCAGTAACATTATAACCCAAATTCTTACAAACTACCGCAACACCGTCAATACAAAGAACACCTTCATCGTTTACCGTAAGTATTTTAGCATCGCTGAAATCGGGGGTTTCATCAGCCGCAAAGGCAAAAGGAATAGTTGTTACAATCATTAAGATTGCAAGGATGATTGATAATAATTTTTTCATAATCATTTCTCCTTTCGGGATTTTTATTCAGATTGTCCGATAATCAGAACAAATTATTAAGGAAATTAAAAAATCGGATTGTAAAACAGATCAGAGTCTGTAAAAAACTGTCATCATGAACAACTCTGCCACAATCAGGACAGATTTCTTCAACCTCGGGAGCTTCTTCTATCTCAATAATAGTAAGATGAATAGTTGATTCCTTCTGGATATTATAATCGGAAAGATTTTTGCCCTCTTCAAGCTCTTTACCGGCAAAAATCAGTCTCTGTTGCGAAGGTGGGATGCCTTCCTTTTCCTGAATTTTAACCTTGATAGCATCAATTGACTCATTAGGCTCAACTTCAAGTGTAATAGTCTTCTCCTCGGCAGTTTTTACAAAAATCTGCATTGCCGAAACTGACAAAGTCATTGCAAAAACCGTAATTACAACAAGTGTCAGTGATAAAATCTTCTTCATTGTATTTCTCATAGGTAATCCTCCTTTTGAGATGAAAAATAAAAAACGTTCAGGCACACAAAAGCACACCCGAACGGTCAGTTATATAGTATTATACACACGAAAAAAAGACAGAGTTACCTCTGTATGCTGATCTGTATATCTGTATGGATTATAATTCATCGTAAACTTCATACAAACAATCACCCTTTCCGATTGGTTTCTATATGGTCATTGTAACACATATTGTCACCTATGTAAATGTTTTTTTGAATCACCACTAAAAAATCCGTCCACTTTCGTGAACGGATTTTTCTGTGTTCTCACCCCGATTTTGAACCCTAAATTATTTTTTAATGCCTTTATATATATAATAAGGTTTTGAAAAAATGTAGTGTCCTTCATTTTGGGCTGATTTCAAATTGGTAATAAACTCGTTGTATTCATCCTTATTAAGAGCTCCTGTGTTTTCTTTGTAAAGCCAGGATATGTCAATACTTAAATCATAACCAAATGTACCTTCTGTATATTCAGTTTCAATAACATTGTGTACGCTAACAGAACTTTCAAACAAATTACTTTTATTGAAGAAGCCATACATTCTTCTGCCAATCCAACTATCAAGGTCATCCATCCAAGGTTGTTTTGTTACAGCGTATGTATGAATTGCTTTTGAAATAAGTTCCTTGTTTTCACCGTTATATGCAACACTGTCCCAATCACAGTTTACGCAGATTACAACCCCACCCGGCTTTAATATTCTGTGAATCTCACTAACCAAGAAATCTTTATCTGATACACACTCAAACATATCTTTTGTAAATACAAAATCAAAAGTGTTATCATCAAACTTAAGCTTTTTTGAGCAATTCATAACCTTAAGCTTAATTGGCTTTTTGTATTTAACATCCTTAAACCATTTATCAGTTATATCTACTCCTATAGCTGACTTGATTTCAGTAGGAAAGGCTTCTTGAAAAGCCAAAAGAAATGTTGCATTCTTGCAGCCTAAATCTGCAATTACCGCATTATCAGGTAAGTCTATTTGTTCTGAAATTGCTTTGAATAATGTCTTATATTTAAAATTATCCATTTTAAAAT
>JAZQUG010000033.1:0-108099 GCA_045631225.1 Candidatus Fimenecus sp. | reverse complement strand
CAAATGTAAAGACGGTCTTTCTGCTCTTGAATTTTTGGAAACAAACAGCGTTGACCTTATCATAATGGATGTATATATGCCGAAGCTTGACGGATTTGAAACCTTACGTCAGATAAGAAAGAAACAGATATCTGCTGATGTGATTATGGTAACTGCCGCCAATGACCGAGACTCGCTTGAAGAAGCTCTTCACCTTGGCATAGTTGATTATCTCGTTAAGCCGTTTACCTTTGACAGATTTCAAACAGCACTTCAGAAGTATATAACACAACAAAAAGCACTAAATGAGCTTGACACTCTGAATCAAAAAAGTATTGATTTTATTATTGATTCATCCCGTAAAAAAAGTGAAGACCTGCATCCGAAGGGAATACAGGAAAAGACACTTTCAATTATTTCTGATCATTTAAAAGAAAACAAAAACAAATGGCTGACCGGTGACGAAATAGCCGAAAAGACGGGAATCACCGCTGTAACAGTCAGAAGATACATGAACTACCTTGTCGAATCAGGTAAAGCTCAGGGTGAAATAAACTATGAAACAGGCGGAAGACCCTGCATGCTTTACAAAGCGACAGAATAAATGGACTGTGATTAAAACAGGACTATTTAACATTACAATTTTGTCGATTTTTTGTAAGAAAATCTATCTGATTATTATACATAAATTAAAATATTCTTACAATTATTTGAAGCTGCTTGACTTATGTTTAAATTAAAATTATTATTTCCTAAAAACAGAAAATGCTGTTAAGCACAGTACTTGAGGAGGTAATTATATGAATATTCTTGTAACTTTGGACAGTAACTATGTTTTTCGTTAACAATAATATCAAACAGTGCAGTAGTCACAAAATTACTGCACTAATTTCATTATACATATATCAACTCATTATGTACAAACTCTCTTGCTCTCGCTTCGATATTACCCATTCTTTGAACCCATTCAAGTTGGTCTTGTTCTTTCAGTTCTTCTGTAACGCCTTCAGTTTCTTTCATCTGATCAATAAGAGTATCAAACATATCTTGTGCCTGAGTATCAATATCAGAAAGATACTGCCACAGTTTGCCTTCGGCAAGGAGGGTCGCGAACACAACTTTCTTATTTTTAATAAGATAATCTTTATGTGACATTCCCCATTTGCCGATTCTGATATTTACTTCTTCGGGTGGCAAGATGAGATTAGATATGTTATAATCTCCAACTCGTCTGTAAGTAATATTATTAATTTTCATAGTATTTGTCCTTTCTTTTTACTCTATTAAGCAACAGCAAAAGTGTAGAATACTATGTTTGATGCCGGTTTTACTTATATTTTGAGTAAATCCCTTATGAACACTCGCACCAAAAAAGAGGTTACACAAAGTAACCTCTTTTATTAGTTAATTATCAAATTTATCAATTCCGTTACACTTTTGTTTTTGTGCCATTGAACACATATCAGCATTTGGGCAACCTATGCATTTTACGCCCTTTTTCTTTTCTTTTATTATGTAAGCTATGGCACATCCTATGATTATACAAAGAATTGCTATAACTATAAAGTTTTCCATATGCTAACTCCTATTTAACAGCTATTTTTTTCTTCTTATTTGCTTTATTTTCTTTTGCTTTTTTATCACCGCGGATACAAAGAATAATAAGAATTGAAACGAATATTGCAACTGTGATAAGACCACCTGCAAAGCCTGTACCAAGTTCTCCTGTTGTAATAAGAGTACCGATCTGATACACAAGATAACCTACTGTAAAACCTGTACCAAGCTGAAGTCCGATACCTGCCCAAAACCATTTTGCACTCTTCATTTCGGAACGCATAGCACCGATTGCAGCAAAGCAAGGAGGTGTAAAGAGGTTGAACATAAGATAAGCAAGTGCTGCAACTTTTGTAAGTCCTATTGTTGCTGCAACCTCACTTGCACCGCCTGTAAGAGCAAGTTCTTCTGTATCAATGAAGTTAGTGATTGCAAAGCATACAGCCAATGTACCTACAACATTTTCCTTTGCGATAAATCCTGTAACAGCAGCTGCTGCAAGTTGCCATGAGAGAACACCAACAACAGGAACTATAATATAAGCAAATGGACCTGCAATTGAAGCAAGGATTGATGTGTCAGCAGTTTCTGCTACTGTGAAACTCCATGTAAATGTCTGCATGAGCTGAACTACTGTATTACAAAGAAGAATAATTGTAGCAGCTTTCACAACATATGACCAACCACGCTGACACATTGAAAGGAATGCTCTTTTAAGTGATGGTAATTTGTATTCAGGAAGCTCAATAATAAAGAATGATTTTTTAATCTTGTTACCTGTAATCTTATTGACAAGAAGTGCACCAACAAGGATGATAACGATACCTGCAAAATACATCAAAGGTCCAACCCATGATGCATCACCGAAGAATGCACCTGCAAAAAGTGAAATTACAGGAAGCTTAGCACCACATGGCATAAATGGTGCTAACATTGCCGTTGCTCTGCGTTCACGCTCATCACGGATTGTACGACAAGCCATAACACCGGGAATTGCACAACCTGTACCGATTACGAATGGAATAATAGATTTACCTGAAAGTCCAACTCGTTTAAAAATCGGGTCAAGAACAACAGAAGCACGAGCCATATACCCGCAATCCTCAAGAAGCGCAATCAGGAAATACATTACCATAACAAGTGGTAAGAAACCGATAACTGCAACAGCACCACCGATTACACCGTCAACAAGAAGTGCTGAAACAAGTGGATTAGCATTTTCAAAAAATCCTGCAATCCATTCCTGAACACCCTCAAGAATACCAACAAGCCAATCGGCAATCCATACACCGGGACCTGCCTGTGAAATCCAGAAAACAAGGAACATTACAACTGCAAAAATCGGAAGTCCAAACCACTTGTTTGTAAGAATATCATCAATTTCATCTTGAAAGTTTCGCTCTCTTGTGAAAACTCTTCTTTTTTCGACTGATTTTACGATTTCGTTTACAAACTGAAAACGCTTTCTGTCAGCCTGACTGACAGACTTCTTATCTGTCATATCAATATTACCTTGAACATAAGGTGCTTTTTGCATTTCACCGGCACTTTCAACAGCTACAGCCACAACATCTTTCAAACCGTCAGAAGATGTAGCAATTGTTTCAATAACGGGACAATTAAGCATTTTACCTAAAGCAGCCACATTAATTGTTGTCTGTTTCTTTTCATTAATGTCAGTCTTATTAAGTGCCACAACAACAGGAATGCCAAGTTCAAGTAACTGAGTTGTAAAGAACAAACTACGACTTAAGTTTGTAGCATCAACTATGTTAATAATTACGTCAGGCTTCTGATTTTTAACATAATCGCTTGTAACACTTTCCTCTGATGTGAAAGGTGACATTGAATATGCGCCCGGGAGGTCAACTGCAATAAGTTCTTCATTTCCATTATAAAGGCTCTTCTTAATAGGGCTTTCTTTCTTATCAACTGTAACGCCTGCCCAGTTACCGACTTTTTCATTTTTGCCGGTAAGACCATTATACATTGTTGTTTTACCACTGTTTGGATTACCTGCTAAGGCAATTCTCATAAATACATTCTCCTTAAAATTTTGTCAAACTATCATACTTAAATTGAAATGGCTTCAGCTAATTGGTTATCAATACTATATCGTGAATCCTTAATTGAAACTATACAGCCACCTTTTTTATGAGAGATAACTGTTATGGGTTCACCTGCATAACAACCAAGTGAAAAGAGAAATGAGTCAAGCTCGTCATCGTCTGTTTCAATTGCTTTAATGATATATTCAATTCCTTCTTGTGCATTTTTTAAGTTCATTATATCCACCTAATTGTTATATAAAATTAGCGTCGGCTAACTTTTGATTATAATATATAGTTAGCCAACGCTAACCGTATATTATAATACAATAAATAATACTGCTTGTCAAGTAAAAAAATTACAGATTAAGAAGAAAATTACAAAAAATTAGTCGTGTTTATCTGAAGAGAGAGTATATTTAAAATCCTCAATAACAGAGTTAATATGACAGTGCTCAATGTGGTGATTATTAAGCTTATCCACAAGTGTAGTGATTAAGTCACGATTATCTGAAAGGTTACAGATATATTCCTTGTTACCATTATCATGCAAAAGTAATATAGCGTAATTTGAATCAGAAAAATCCTTTGTCACAACTGTACTTTTTAATAAATAATACTTCATAAAATCCCATCCTAAATAATTGTGTCGTTGTGACAATGTTTTAATATTTTTGTGTCAATTTGTCAATAATATTTTAGCATATTAGTAAAATTTTTGAATATAATAATAACAATGGAGTGAATGTTGATATTAAGTTTTTATGTGCTATTTCAGAATTTTGGTAGAATTTTATTAATTACAAAACTATATTATTAAAAACACTTGACAAAAAGTGAAAATGAGTGTATTATATTAGAGCACTCGAGAGAGAAAAGTTAAATATCGCGGAGTAGAGCAGTTGGTAGCTCGTCGGGCTCATAACCCGAAGGTCGTTGGTTCAAGTCCTTCCTCCGCAACCAGAAAGTGGGAAGCACTCATCATAAGATGGGTGTTTTTCTTTTGTTTGAAAAGATGTGGACTTGAACCCTTGGGTCTGAGCGTATAAAAAACAATTCGGTGGATTGTTTTTAGCGAAGAGCACAATGCGAATCCCTCATTCGCATTGTGAATTTAGCATTCAAGTCCTTCCTCCGCAACCATTTCGAGTGTTCATTACGGATTTAAGTGATGAACACTCGATTTTTTTGTTTAATTTCATAGTTTCTGATTATGTATCGAGCAGGATAAAACCTGCTCTTTTTTGTTATGCAGTGAGATATTCCACTGCAACGCCCTGACGGGTATCTGCTTTGTAATTATCTGCGTTTGACGGGATTTCAATATATCCCACAAAGCGGTAATGAATTACAATACGCTGTGTTCTGTTTTTGCCCGTGCCTTCGGTTTCATAAATGTCAATGTGGTCAATAAGCTCGTGAAGAAGCGGTGCCGTTAAGGTTTCCATTTCCATAAACTTGCGAACCGCAGAAATAAAGAGTGCTTTTTCCTTTTCTTTGTTGTTAAGCTGCTCCTGCTGTTCTCTGAGCTTTGAAATCTTTGACCTTAACTCAATTCGTTCCTCTTCGTACTTTCTTGACATGTGCATAAACCATTCGTCGGTTACCTTGCCGTCCATATTATCCTCATACAACTTTTCATAAATTCTCTCAACCTTTGCATTTCTACTTATAAGTCTTTCAAGCTCTGCTTTAAGGTATTTCTCCTCGGAAATTTTGTCGCTGTTGGTTTTCCGTGCAAGGATTTCGGCAAAGTGTTCTTCGTTATGCCTTATACAAGCTGACATCTTTTTGAGCTCAAGCATAACAATCTGCTCAATAGCATCTGCTCTCACATAATGTCTGTGCTGACAGCTTCCTCTGTAATCCTTTACATAATTACTGCAACTGAAATAGTGAATATCCTTGTTGCGTGTATTCACATGATACCATAGCTTATGCCCACATTCAGCACATACAAGAAAGTCACAAAAGATATTTTTGTCACCGTTTTCTGGTTTCGGGTCTCTGCGTTTGCATTTCTTGATAAGAGCCTGTACCGCTTCAAAGTTTTCTCGGTCAATGATAGGCTCGTGAACATCCTTGAAAATCTTCCAGTTTTCTTCGGGATTCTGAAGCCTTTTCTTGTTCTTAAAGCTTTTGGAGTAGGTTTTGAAGTTTACAACATCACCGCAATATTCCTGACGAATAAGAATCTGACCTATGGTAGAGCTTTTCCACTTGTATGGGTTAGGCTGTACTTTTTTACCGCCTCTGCCTATGCCTCGCTCCTGCCAATATGAGGTACAATTCTTTATTCCTCTGTCCTGCAAGGTTCTTGCAATTTTGTCTTGTCCGTAGCCTTCAAGATAAAGCCTGAATATTTCTCTTACAACGCTTGCCGCCTCGTGTTCAATAATCCACCTTTTGGGATTTTCAGGGTCCTTCATATATCCGTATGGCGGTTGAGAGAGTGGCTCACCCATATTGCCTCTGATTCTTTTGGCAGAACGTACCTTTTTTGAAATATCTCTTGCATACATCTCGTTCATAACATTCTTGAACGGGATTATTTCATTGTCACCGTCTGCACTGTCAACAAGGTCGGTTATGGCAATAAAACGGATATTGTTTTCGGGAAAGTATGATTCGGTGTAAAGACCAACTTCAACATAATTTCTGCCGAATCTTGACATATCCTTTACGATAATGGTTGAGATATATCCTGCTTCAACATCCTCCATCATTCGCTTAAAATCAGGTCTATTGAAATTCGTTCCCGTAAAGCCGTCATCCACATAAAACCTTGTGTTTTCAAAGCCTTTCTCCTTAGCGTACCGAGAAAGCATAAGCTTTTGATTTTCAATTGAGTTGCTCTCTTTATCGCTTCCGTCATCACGGGAAAGACGACAATAAAGAGCTGTAATTCCTATATTGTTTGACTGCATTAGTCCTCCTTTCCGGCAGTCGTCACATATTCTGCTTCAATTTTATCTTCGTCAGGCACCAATGTCAAATGTGCGAAATCACTGCCGACATATTTTTGCACTTTATCTTCCAATGTGTTTTCAAGGTTACAGATATTGGCAGGGGCAAATGTGGAAGAAACCTTGTAAAGCACACCGCCGATTACATATTCATCCTCACCGATAAATCCGCAAAAATCGTTAATTTTCTTCATCATCGCGCACCTCTGTCTTTCTTTCGCATAAGGGCTTTTCCGTAATACTCAACAGCCTTTGCAAGAAAATCCTCTTTTTCCTTTACTGTTGCATTGGACTTTACATACTTGTTTATACTGTCCTCAGGAATTTTAACCATTTGTACCTGATTAGCTTTAGGCTGTTTCATAATGGAATATATTTCCTCTAAATTCAGTTTACCATCCTGTGATAACTTTTTCAGCTTCTGTGCTTGAGAAAGAGACGGTGTACAAAGCTCTGCTTCAATAAATTTAAACAAATCAGTTTGTTCTGTTTTGGTAAGATACGAAAGCTCAACACATACAGAAAAAGAGATTTTATTCTCATCCACCATATTAAGAAGTTTAGGGATAAGCTTTGTCAGGCGGATATATCTTTTTACCTGAGAAGCACTATCAGTATCAGATATTTCATCTGCAGACAACTTCGGTCCGACTTGGTCCGAAGTTAAATCCGTACGTTTACCTTGCTTTTTAATGGCATCCATTTTCATCTTGTAGGCAAAGGCTTTTTCCGAGTGTAGAATATGCTCTCGGTGCAGATTACTGTCAACAAGAATGATGTCTGCTTCCTCTTTGCTTATGTCCAATACAACAACTGGTATCTCTGTCATTTCAAGCCTCGAAGCTGCAAGGAAACGTCTGTGTCCTGATATGATTTCGTACACATCACCCTTATCATCCTTTCGCACCATCAGAGGCTGAATAATACCGTTTTCACGGATACTGTCTTCCAACGGTTTCATATCCTCTTCACGGTACTTATATGGATTTTTGAGGTTGGGTACAACGCTACCGACTGACATATTTACAATTTCTGTTGTCTGAGGCTTTACAGCTTCGGATTCTTCTGTTTTTCCAAATAACTCTTCAACAAATTTTTCATCTTTATTCATTTAATTACCTCTCTTTTTTGATTTCTATATTTTTGTTGGTTTTATCTTTTCGGACAGTTTTTAGTACATCCGATATAAATGCTTTTACTTTTTCAGGCATAGCTTTTAGTGCTTCAAGATACGGTGCACAGACTTGTTCAAGCTCATGAAGCCTTGCACTCAGTCTGTTTATACTGCTTTGCAGCTCCCAATTTCTTTTCCGGAGTCTTTCATTTTCACCCTCAAGGTCAAATATCTTACTCCTTGCTGCAACGGATTGCTTCGCCATATTGCTCAGGTCATTGAAATCTTCACTTGAAATTGTTACTTTACCCGTAAGCGTTTTCTTACCCATACCGTCAATCTCATAGAAAGTTTTATTAATGGTCTGAATAGTGTCATAACGGATTTCTTCCTTTTCAACCTGACTTTTGATTTCCTCAAGGCGTTTCTTATCCTGCTGAATCTCATACTGCAGACAAGACAGATGTTCAGTCGTACTGCCTTTTTCACCACGGATAAAATCATTGAAACCGGATCTCTGCATATGATTGAAGAAATCATCCTGCAGGATACTATAAGAGGGAATCAGCACAGGCTTACCTTTTTCGTTGAACAGGATATTGCCGTTTTTATCAACAGCCTGAGGTGACTTCCATTTCTTTGAATGGCTTATCTGATTGACGGTTTCTTTAACAGTACCTACAAGTGATTTGTCCTTGCACCGCTTTGTCCACAGAATCTGTTTCTCAACAACAGGCAGAGCAACAAGGTGCATATGATAGTGATACACGGGTTTTTCGTACTGTTCTGTGAGAGCCACATTAAGTTCATCAGCATGCATAACGGCAGAGATGATGTTCTGTTCACCATACAAGGCCACTGCAAATCTGTAGGCTTCTTCATAAAACTCTTTGGCATATTCATAACCACCGTGTGTTTCAAAGTAGTCTGTGTTTACATCGAATATCAATTCATCAAATACTTTAGCATCAGCTTTCAGACCTCGCATACAGACTCTGTTTTCGGCTATAAGCTTATTCAATTGTTCATTGTAGGTCAGTTCACCGCAACCTTTGAAATGCACATTCATATCGCACCGAGCCGTATCAACATTCATATTTGCGTAAGACTCATTCTTTCTCTCATTATGTCTTTCACATTTACCGATTGTGCTTTGTGTGTGAGTGACAACTCTTGCTACACTGTAGTTTTTCTTTGACATAGGTTTTACCTCCTTTCTGCATTACTGCTTTATTTGTTCCGCTGACTTTCTTCGAAAGCTCGTAATCCCACATTAGCCAGTGGCGAAGCCACGCCGCCAAGGTTCTGCCGTAGGCAGGTTCTTATGACACGTCCGCTTTCTCCGAAAGTGCGTAATCCACTATGACACTTTCAGCCGTAAAAGTCTGCAAAGATGTCAGTGGGCTCTGCGAGGCTCATAAACTAAAATTTCTCGCTTATCAAGGGAGCGATAAACTTTAGTTGCGGTGTATACCGCAGACGAGCTTCGCTATGTAAGGGTGGCAGTAGTATCCTTTATACCAAGATGCTTTTGTGGGGGCAGTTATTATATAAAGAAACTGCCTTCACTTATCTACGACATAAGTGCATACAAAATGTTCCTGATTTTCAGAAAACAAAAAAGCCGTCACATAGACAGCACAAATAGCGGGAGGACATTTCATCCTCTCGCACAGTTTGTACTGAAACTATGTAACGGCTTAAAATTTAAGCTCTGATTGTCCGTATGTTTCTGACCGAGTATCGGACTATACTGATTCGGTCAAATAATATGTGTGGCATAAAACCAATAAGTAAAATAATATGTGTTTCAGTTAATTTTAAGTTTTATGGCAAATACATTATTTACCAATTTAACATTATAAAGAACATTTGTTCTTTTGTCAATGATTTTCTACAAATTTCTTGCCGTTTCACCTGAAATAGTTCCTGCCCCGGAATCTCACCGCAGCGTTGCCTTGCTCTCGTCGTCACAAACTCCGTATCAATCGTTTCCGTGTAAACACGAAAAGCTCTTTCACTTCGTTGCTCCTCCTCTCCCCAAAAAGCAAATGCTTTTCGGGGGCCCCACGGTCTTTGCAAAGTCGTATCACTTTCAGACGGTCATTAAATTTTCAAGGTGCACAAAAAACAAAAAAAGTCCTCACTTCCGATGAACAGAGGAAAGGACTTTTACCGTCGGTATCACGCAAGACAAACAAAAAAACACCGCTGAAATAAGTACAGATTGCCTCTGTTCTTATCTTCATACGGTGCTTGGGTAGTCAATATAAATTGCTCCGCTTACGCGCTACAAAGTTAATATTTAATTTGTGACATCATTATACAGAACGAATGTATGCTTGTCAACATGGTTTCTTCAAAAAAGTGTCGTGTTGAAAAAAGTTTTGAGACAGCAGGTGAATGCAAATGTTTGAGACAGCAAGTGAATGCAAACGGATTGAATTTTGTGGTGTTGGTGTGATATAATGTGCTTATTAGAATTATGGAGGTGCAATTAAAATGAAGCATTGCGGAACGCAAATGTTAGAAACAGACAGATTGATTTTAAGAAGATATGTGAGTGAAGATGCTGCCGCGATGTATAAAAATTGGGCATCCGATTCAGAGGTCACTAAATACTTAATGTGGCAGACACACTCCAGTGAGGCAGCAAGCCAAAGCATTATAAATGAATGGTTAAAAGAATATTCTAACGATAATTATTATCATTGGGCTATTGTATTAAAAGAAAACGGCGATGAGCCTATTGGTGATATTGCTGTAGTACATATGAACGAAGAAGTTTCTATGATGCATATCGGATATTGCATAGGTAGAGATTGGTGGCATCAGGGAATTACATCAGAAGCACTTAAATCAGTTATGAACTTTTTATTTGATGTAGTAGATGTAAATCGTATTGAATCAAGACACGACCCGAGAAATCCAAACTCCGGCGGAGTAATGAAAAAATGCGGCATGAAATACGAAGGAACTTTGCGTAGTTATGATTGGAACAATCAGGGAATCTGTGATGCGTGTTATTATGCTTTGTTAAAGTCAGAGAGATAAAAGGATGTTTTGTTGTGTTTAATAAAAATAAAAGTCAAAAGAATTACATACAATGGATTCGCAGAAAAGTCGGTCATGAAAAAATTATTTTAGTTCATGCTGGCGGTTGCATATTCAACGATAACGGTGAAGTGCTGTTACAACGCCGTGGCGATTGTAATATGTGGGGATTTCCCGGCGGTGCTCTTGAATTGGGTGAAACTCCTGAAATGGCAGCAGTCCGTGAAGTAAAAGAAGAAACCGGATTAGATGTTGAAGTGAGCAAGCTTATTGGTGTTTATACCGACACTGATGCTGTTTGTCCCAACGGTGATAAATATCAGAGTGTTTGTATTGCATACGAACTTTCAGTTATCGGCGGTGAACTTTATTGCGATAACAATGAAACTCTTGAACTTAGATATTTCCCCATAAACGACACTCCGAAACTGTTTTGCAAACAGCACGAAGAGATGTTGGAAGATATAAAAGCTGCTTTATTGGAGGTAAAATAATGAAATTCAAATTCAACCCTTTTAATAAAGAAAAATGTGATATGTGTAATGTTATTGAGAAAATTAAAAAAGGTAAAAATCCGTGGTTTGTAAAAGAACTTGAAACCGGATATGTTATCTTAGGTTGGAATCATCATTTTTACGGATACTCATTATTCATTTGCAAACAGCACGTCGTTGAGTTGTTTGATTTAGATATTGATTTCAGAACAAAATATTTACTTGAAATGACTATTGTTGCTGAAGCTGTTAAAAATGCTTTCGGTGCCGAAAAGATAAACTACGAATGTCTTGGCAATGGTGATATTCATTTGCATTGGCACATCTTCCCGAGAAAAGCCGGTGACTTATTGGACTATGGAAACAAAGGCAAAGGTCCCGTTTGGTGGTTGCCCAAGGAAATAATGTGGTCAGAAGATAATAAGCCTTCGCTTGATGAGTTGGAAGATATGAAAGTAAAACTTCTTGCAGAATTGGAAAAGTTATTATGAAAATAGAATTAAAACAGTTAATTTAGGAGGGATGCAAATGTTAAGACTAAGACCTTATAATAAAAATGATGCGGACATAATACTTTCTTGGAGTAAGGATAAAATATCATTTTACAAGTGGTCAGCAGGTGTTATGGGCAAGTATCCCATAAGCAAAAAGAAATTTAGTTTCGTTGAAAATCTTATGGCTTTTACAGCTATTGAAGATGATGAGATTGTAGGATTTTTTACAATGAGAAGACCATCCGAAAGCTTTGATGAATTGAGGTTTGGGTTTGTGGTTGTTGACCCTTCAAAGCGTGGCAAGGGCTACGGCAAGGAAATGCTTCAGTTGGGTTTGATTTTTGCAAAAGAAATCTACGGTGCCAAAAAGGTTTCTTTAGGCGTTTTTGAAAACAACGAATCTGCTTATTACTGTTACAAGGCAGTTGGTTTTCAAGATGTTGTTTTACAAAAGACAGAAACATATACCGTTCTCGGTGAAGAATGGAAATGTTTAGAATTAGAAATGTATCTTTAATATAAAGTGTACAATTACTCTCCTCGTGAGGGCAGTTTTTCTGCACAAAAAACACCTGCTACTTTTGAAGTAACAAGTGTCTAAATTTGATATGATTTACTGATTAAATAAAACTGTCATCAATGACTGCTTTTGCTTTTCAGTAGGTAAAGTCAGTTTTCCGTTATTAACAAGTTCTTTAAGGCAATGCAAAATAAACCAAGCATCACTGTAAAAGATGTGCTGTAAGCCGTACATTCTCATTTTCTGTAAATGTTTTGGTGTATTCTGAAGTACCGCATTGATATATGCTTCTTTGAGTTTTTTAAATTCATCCTGATACTTTTCTTTTATCTTATCGCCGATAGATAAAAGTTTCTTCTGTGATTCTTCATTTTTGATATACACAATTCTCAAGGCAGTTTTAAATATTTCATCAGGCTTACCACTAACAGAAATATATCCTTTTTCCACAAGATAAGCATAATCATCTTCGCTCAGAATTACATCGTTGAGATAATTGTCGAGCAAGGTTAAATCACGGACAACGGTTAACTGATAGTTTTCTTCAATGCGATTTTTTGACCATTCAGAATCAACAGTCCAAAGAGTTGTTTTATCAGTAAGACCGTTCCAAAATGGACCTTTGAACTTTTTCATTTCTTCATTATACATTGGCGGGGTTACATCAGGTGCAAAAACCGTTGCATAGCAAATATTTTTACCACCGTCAGGTCTTATTGTATAAATATCTGAAAAAGTTATACTTTTATCCAATGTGCTTTCACCGCTAAAAGCAGTAATAAAAGGTATAAGTGCCCACATAAGAAAGTTATTATCGCGAGTATCATTGAAACCGCCTAAGGCACACTCATCTAACAAACCTGATTTTGCAAGCTCATCATACAATTCATTTGCAAAGAGTTTTGCAGCGTTCAAATACATTTCATCGTGTAAACGATTTAATTCTTCTGTTGGTTCTGATATAAGGATGTTACAAAGATATTTATTTTTCTGTTTTAATAGAAATCCGTATTCTTCAAGATATTCTGCTTCACTTTCAACGTACACTGGTGATACGCCTAATTCATCAGCAATTTCATTTATTGTTTTCGCTTCGTTTCTTACGGTGTAAACAATGTTCTGTGATATAGCGCTACGGAAGAAATTTGATATATCTCCCTTTGTGCCGATTTTTCCGCTGAAACTGCACATTTCAAATCTTTTGGGGTTAAACTTTAATTCACTTGGTTCTCTCATAATTTCCATACCTCTTTTCAGTTCTTTTTTAGCTTCAAACAGATGCCACTTCACTGTGCCGACAGGAATATTTAATTCTCTAGCTATCTGCTCCTGCTTTTTGTTTTCATAGTAATACATAATTACTATCCTGCGTTGCAACTTTGAAAGGTAGGCAATTTCAGAATACAGCTTTGAAATTTCTTCTCGCTCAACAAGTGATGCTTCGGCAGTTGGGGTTTCATCATACAGATAATTCTCAACTTCATCAATAGGCACACCTGTAAAGCTGCAATTATTATCTCGGTAATAATTACTCAGACAGTTATGCGCAATGGTCCATATGAAATTTGAAACATCTGCAATATCATCACGCTTAATTAAAGCAACATAAACCTTAGCCATGATTTCCTGAGATAAATCTTCTGCATCTTCTATGCTTTTGCACTTTTTTAAAGCAAAACCAAATACAGACTTTAAATATTCTGTTGTCCATTTTTCAGCATCTGCTCTGTTCATTTTGACCTCCTTGAAAGCTGCTTTCACTTATATAAACACGGAAGATTATAAAAGGTTGGAATGTTTTGTAATAATTGTAGCATATAAACATAATTCTTTTAAACTTTGGTAGATATAGTAATTTATAATATAAATCCCCGTTGAGGCAAGCGTACTGCGACAACGGGGAACTGATAAATATGCTTTTTGCATATTCTTTGCTTTGGTTAACGAATCACGCAAAAAACATCTGTAACAACTTGTGTTGTTACAGAAATTAAAAACTTAATGTGGTTTTTGTTTTGCTTAATTATCTTCTCTGAAATTAACAAGAGCAGAATATGCATGCAGCTTTTGCTCTTTCTCATACAGATCATCTAATGCTTTTTTTGTGACTGCCAAATTTCTTTTCGTTTCGGACAAATCCATTTTTGTTTCGGACAATGTTTGTTCTGTTTGTTTTAGTTTTTCTTTTGTATTTTTTAATTTATTTCTAAATAAATCAAAAAAGATAACTAACAGAATAGCAATAAATGCAAACAAAACAAAAATTCTTTCTTTTAAATAAGGGTCTGATAAATATGAACCGAATAGATCTTTGAAATTAAATCCAAAAATACTTAAAAAAAAGCCTATTACTGCGGTTATTGCAGCTGTTATAATCGGATAAATAATATTCCCTAACATAATACCACCTTTACTATGACGTCAAGCTTTAACAGAAAACTCGTATTCGAATGTTTCTGGGGTAATTGAATCTACCAATAACATAAATGAATCTATTGTAAAGCAACGATAGTGTAGAGAATACAGTAACTTGTCAAAATATGTAAATTTGTCATTTGCTTTTGAAACATTCACTTCTGCAAATTTATCATCATCAAATAAAAGAATTGAACTTATTAAATAAATTGCAAACATCTCATTTATACATGCTGTTTGTTTTTTATCTGCGAATCTATTATCACAGATAGAAAACGGCTTAAACTTCAAAAACCAATACGCATATAGAGCAACTTCTTTTCTTTCGTTTATTTCCATATTGTGAAAGCACCAAAAATATGCCTTTCTTTTGTCAACTCTAACAATGGCATCAATTAATGCATATGAATCAATCTTATACTTTGTATCTGAAGGGTATTTTATCTCCTCTAGAAATTTCACGAATTGATTTTCAAATTCATCATAAATAAACAACAATTCTTCATCAGGAATATCAGTATACTCTAATTCTGAATTTCTAATTTTGTTTGAATCGCCCAATTATACTTCCTCTCCTTCAATTGGAAAAACATTTTTAATTTTACTGTTTGAAAACTTTTCTGATCCATTTTTCAGCGCATTAAAAAAATTACCCCCATTAGCTTGTGGTATCTTCGGGTTGTTATGATCAGTATCTTTAAGAATTTTTTCTTTTATTGCTAACTTTTGAACATTTGTTAATTGAATTTGATTTTCCATACTATATCACCTATCATTATATCATATTAATTATATATTGTAACACTATCTTAAAAAAAATTCAAGTTTTATATTATATTTTACACATTTTATTTGATGTGGTTACAATAATTGTTAAATGAAAAATAGGTAGTTAAATTTGTATTTTCATAGGAACTATACAACAAAGGTTAAAGTTATTAATAAAAGTTTTTTCTTGACTCAAAAATAATCCCTGTAGATTATTTTTTAATCTTATAGATAAAAATTTATACATTGTACGAATATAACTCACCACCTTTGCACTTTTAATAATTTATAATATTAAAAGCATATATAAGTCAATATTAAATGCAAAAATGCATTAATTTGTTGCAAAAACGTAATAATATTTAGTCGAAATATTTTTCATTTTTATATTATTGTAAATAAAATCCAATTTTAATCTTATGGTGTATTTCATTGAATATTATAAAATTTAAAGATTTTACATAAAAATATTGCCTTCTGAACTTTAATACTCATTATAGTTAAGAAATTATTTTTTTCAATTCAGTTTGCAAAAACGTAGTATATTTCGACAAAAACGCTTATTTTTCGCCTCATTTTGCATTGCTAGCAAACTCCAACACAACCTTCTTAAATGTGACTATCTTTCTCATAGAAGTATAACCATCCTCACCGCATCTGAGGGCTACCAAATCCCTGGTTATGTCTTCAACATAATGCAGGTCGACTATGTGGCTGTAGAGTGTTGTATGAAGGATTTTTTATCGAGAGTTTCTTTCCAGCGGTCCATTGTGTAGTGAGTTTCGATTTTTTCCGTCGATCAGATACAGTACGGATTTTCTGTCCTCAATGTATATAATCTCGTGTAGGCACACCCTGCAAATATCCTTGTTGCGCATTGTCACAGACATGCCCTGGTAAATGCGATAACATTTGCTGTCACTTTCAGAAATGAAAAGGCCGTTACAACCGTGATATGTTTCTGGATAATGCGATAAACCATTGCTATTCAGGATTTCTACTATTTCCTCTTTTGTTTTCATAAGCATTTTCCTTAAAATATAATCTGTCTTATACTTATAAAGTGCTGTATAAAGGACAAAGTAACGCCATTTTCTCGAAAACTATCGAACTTTGTCGAAATAAACAATTTGCACAACTATCCAAACAAAAACAACCGCCTTACTGTGAAACACAAGTAAGGCGGTTGTTTCATATTCACATTTTTATTTCATCAAGATTATCATCAAATATATAAGACAGTATTGGTGTAGTTGCTGACACCGATGGGGATTTATATATTAATACTCTTTATTTTTCTTCTACATATTGACCGTCAGGTAAAGGTTTAAATAACAATGGAAGCGGGAGAATATCACTTGTTCTTTCCAACAACATCAATATCCATTGCAGATTATACTCTTTCTCATACTCAGCATCAAATAAATTCATCAAACTTGTCCCATACTCAACAGGATTTTCAGGTGTTAAGTTTAATATAAATCCAAATGGATATGCACCCAAATCACAACACGTTGTTGCTTTAGGACCTGCATCTGATATACTAGCAAGGGTAGTTGGTCCAACCATTAATTGTCCAACATTTTTATGAGTTAAATAAATGTGCAAATCAAATAATGATTTATCAATAGTATTACTTTCTTTATTAAGCAAAAAATTATCGAAGCCTAATCGTTTGACCTCTGAATATGGCAATAAACTACAAAACATAGTGATTACTTGCTTCACAAAAGCCAAAGCAGGAAACTTTCTTGTGCTAAAGGCAAAAATTTCACCATGTTTCAAGGGGTTCATTTTATATAAAGCATAAGCAACTTCTTTAGCAATATCATTATATACTGTAGCATACCATGCGCCGGTATTATTATTGCATCTTTCACACAAAGAGTATTTGCCCATACCTTGTTGTTGATTTTTATAATATGCCTTTTCACCTTTGTATCTTTTAATGGCATCTTCTCCGGTATATACTTTAGTTCGATTATTATTAAGAGCATTTTCAGGTGGAATATGTTCAAATGATAATTTGCAGTATGTACCGCATATTTGACATTCACCATAATGATAAACTTTTTCAAATTTCTCATCTGACAGTTCTGCAAAAATTCTCGGTGTAGAAATTTGACTTTCTAATCCTACTTTATCCCAAGTAGCTGTCCAAATAAGATACGGCTTAAGCGGTAAACAGTCTTTTACTTTGATATGTGCACCGTCACGAACAAGCAAACCGTCTTTTGCAATCTTCTCGGCATCAAAATAAAGTCTTGCACCTGTTTTATATTCAGCATCAATATCCATTACAATTTTGCCTGATTGTTTTGAGTTTACAACGATTTCACCGCTGACACCGCCGCCGAACATAATGTAATCACTAAAATGAACAGGGTCACCAAGTTGTTTTCCAATAGGCTCTTTTTCAAAAACATTGAGCTTGTTCCAACTTTTAAGCATACCGTCTTTTTGTATTTGAAACCAATTTTCCATTGATGTACTATGTACTAAAACTGGCATTTCATAGTCACGTAGGTTTGTTTCATTATGACTGTGTCCAACATAATAGGTTTGAACATCATTATATTCATCTTCTGTAATTGCAATAATGCCGTTTAGATTATTTGCATCACAATATCCAATAAAATCCCCGACAGCCATTTTCCAATCATCGTGAAGCTGTTTACTGATTTTTATGGTGTAAGCACAACTATTGTTCGCACCAACAATCATAGCAGTATCCATATTGGAAGAAAGAACCAATACTAACCAAGAGGAATCATATTCACTTTTTGTTATGGGATTTATATTGTTTTCTATAAAATTATCTACTCTATAAATCAATACATACTACTCCTTATGTTAATTATTATAATAGAACATAATAGAACTGCAATTGTGCTTCTATTACAGAAAAGTACTATTCAGTTAAGTTGTGAACTTGCCCTATAAAGTTAGGATAACCGTTTTCAATAGAAATTGATTCATTAATATTGTCAATAAATCCTAGACCAATTATCTTTTTGCAGTCTATAGAATACTCTTGAAAGTATTCATTTGTCATAGAATCGATATACTGTAACGAAAATGAAATCGGTAAAGTATGCTGTACATCATCAGGATAGAATTTTAATTGTAATTTCTCTCTGTCACCGACTCTAAGTAACTTTTGATATGCTTCGCCACCAAAATTATTACCTAATTTCAAAACAAGCGTATTTGCAAAACCATGTCCCACATTTTCTAATATCAAGTTGACAAGTACAGCCTTGTTTTTATTGATTTCGTAATAACGACCCAGAACCTCTATTACTTTTATATCTTCATATTTTTCTGATTCAACACATTTTGCATCTAACAAGCTAATGTGAATGAATGGCATGTGCTCAATTCTGTTTTTTGTCAAATCAGAATTTCGATAATATTTAATTGTTAAGAAAACTCCTAAAAATGATATTGTACCTGAAATAATGCCCCCGATTATTCCTCCCCAATATGAAGGCAGTGCACTTATCCAAATTTCCATATTAATTTTATAGTTTTTCTCTATAAAATACAGCAATCCAAACGAAATAGCTGTTATGATAAATAAAAAGATTAACACTAATAATGCTTTTTTTAACCAACGTTTATTTGAAGGCTTACTGATTTTTCCAAAACGTTTTTCAATAATAAATGTTCCTCGTTTTTTCATAATTCCCCTCATTTCTTATACAGAATATGCCATATATCATTGCCGGTAAAGCCACATTTTCTGTATAATGCCTCTGGATTAGCTGTATTATCGACTTTGCCTGAAACGGTTGCGAAATCTGCAAAAGCTTTCATCCTGAATAACAGTTCAGTTACAATTAACTGTCCGATTTTCTTGCCTCTGTATTGTGGCAACACCTGTATCCATTCAAGTATAAGTTCTTTCGCTTCCGTATCAAAATCAGCTATACCACAACCTACATATTTGTTCGTTGCTTTTTCCTTAACCATAATCCACAGTTCTGCATTGTAAACAGGTGTTTTGGTATAACTTTTGATAAGGTCTTTGTTTACAGATATATCCGTATATGAATCGTTTATTATCTGCACGATTGCTTTAATATCTTTTCGTGTTGCTGTTGTAATCTCAAAATCATTAGCTATGATTTTCGGTATTTCTTTGAGGTTGTGATACAACCGAAAATATTTTTCATCAGTATAATCCGATAAAATATCAGCAGAAAAATCCTTATCATGTAGGATTTTCATATCAGGCGGTATTGTTATATTTTTAACCTTCCAATACGGAATCGAAAGAGTACCGCAAGGATTATTTAAATATTCGGTAAATGTAATCATTTTTCTTAAATTCCTTTTGTATGCTCATCAAAATTAGCCTTTACAACTCGTCTTTCTGTGTCTCTCACACTCCAAATATGAATACCTGTGTCAGCGGTATTAAAGAAAAACTTACAGTCAACAGGCATCTGAAGCAATGAACGGTACAACTGATTTATCATTCCGCCGTGAGATACAATAGCAACAGTTTCATCTGCCTGAGCTTCACTGATAATTCTTGAAAGTGCATTTTCAGCTCTTTGTCTGAACTCAATCTGAGATTCTTGTCCGTAAACAACTTTATCAATTGGCAAATCAGGAATTTCAGGATATTTTTCTCTTACAACTGCTCTTGGCAAGCCTGCTAGAAGCCCGTTATTAAATTCCATAAGATTTTCATCAAAAACAATGGGAATGCCTGTTTTTTCTGATAAATGCACAGCTGTTTGTTTCGCCCTTGTTAAAGTACTTGCATATATTTTAGAAATACCAAAATTCTCGGCAACGTACTCTGACATCGCTTCTGCTTGTCTGTGTCCTCGTTCAGTTAATGCGAAATCCGCTCTGCCTTCGTGTACATCAAGCAAATCTGCTTCTGATTCGCCGTGACGGATAACTAAAAGTTTCATATTGTATACCTCCGACAAAAAATTAAGGCACCTCCGAAAATATACGGAGATGCCTGTAGGTTTTGAAAGATATATTACATCAATCGCAAACGGACAAAACGGCTCTCCAAGTCATAAGATTAAGATTCATCATCATTTTGTCCACCTACCTTTCAGTAATTTTCCATAATTATACTCTTCTGTACCAAGAAAGTCAATATATTGAAAGCCGTATTATGTGTATCGTTTAATAATTATCAACAAGTCCTGATTTGCTTTCTAAATTCTATTTCAAATGCAATATTTCCTACACTAAAAATAACTGCACCAATAAATATAATAGATAAAAACATCAGCATTATGATTTCTTTTACTATCAACACATTCAAAATGAATTCCATGTAAAGACAAACTATGCCATAAAAATAGGTAATAGCAGTAAAAAGCATAGCAATATAAAAACCATATTTTATCATAATGTAGCATGGTTTATCTCGAAGATAACACTCATATTCAAACATATTTTTTAGTTTTTTCTTTTCGTTTTTGCTCATAAAATCACCCCAAACACCTTCTTACTACCACAATCGTATATATGAGTTATTTTGTGACAGAAAACATATACATCTTTTGTCACAAATTGTCATTTAATTTCGATTTATATTGTATAGGATGATGTTAATTCATTCGTTATTACAAAAGTTCTCGGGGTTATTTTATGAGTGTATTAATTGATAAAAATATAGATAGTAAAGAAAAGGTGAAATCAATCGTTTTGGAATTCCTTGAGAAAAATGAAATTCCATATAGTTTAACAGAAAATGATACTTTTGAAAGTATTTGCATTGATTTGAACTTTGAGAATGAAACACTTAAAAGTGATTTCTATTATGCTCCGTTGGTGATAGAAACAAGCGATAAAGATGTTTATAAAGTTTATCCTAATGAGATAATGCATATTGCCATAGAAGATAGAGAATCAGTTCTTTACTTAATTGATAAGAGAGTCATAAGAACAAATTATAATATATCTCATTGGGAGAAACTCTTATCATCAAGATGTTTTAAAAGACCACATCATAGTTATATTGTCAATCTGAATTATGTAACAGAAGTAACTCAAGATTATGTGTTTTTAAAATATAGAAATAATCAATATACTATCTATACTTCACAGAGAAAGGTTAGAAAATTTAAGAAAGCCTTTTTAAATTTTGGGAAACACGATAAATAAAGAAATAATTAAACCGACAAAAAATCACATTTATTTATAATGAACTTCGCAATATTTTGTTTTATACATAAACATCCTCCTTATAAACTTTCCAAATGCATTTTATAAAACTTTGACTTGAAAGTTTCGGTGCCGTCAAAGGTTTGATATTCGTCGTAGTGATCGAATACAAGACCGCACTTTTCCATAACTCTGCCCGAAGCAGGATTATCAACAGCGTGGTCTGCAACAAAGTTTTTTATGCCGTGTTCTTTATATGCAAATTCTATCATTCTTTTTGTAGCCTCTGTGGTTAAACCTTTGTTCCAATAGTCTGAACGAATGTTATAACCGAACCCCCACTCGTCAGGATTGCCTTTGTGTGGACCTATGCTACCACTGCCGATTAGCAGATTGTTTTCTTTAAGCACAAACCCCCAATGAAAATTACTGTCATCGGGGAGTATTACATTTATCCAATGCAATGCTTCTTCTGTATTTTTGTAAAGATTATACGGCATAAACCTATTGACTTTTTCATCACTCAACCACACAAAAGCCTCGTTTACATCATCCTGTGTAATGGGACGAAGAATCAGCCGTTCTGTTTCAAGAACAGGAGTGTTTTGTATATATTCTATTTGTTTTTGATTCATTACTGACACTCCTTTCCATTCAGAGTTTTATAACTGCATCAAGGCACAATTCAAGAGCATATCTGAAAGAATTTTTACCCCAATTTCGTTCATCGTAGTTTTCTGTGTCTGTAAGTGTATCTGCAGTAAATAAAATACATCCCCATACTGCATCACGAAAAGAAGCACACGCCGCAAGAGCAGAACACTCCATCTCCACAACCTCGCAACCCTCTTGCTTTCTGTAGACAATTTTTTCTTTGGTTTCACGATAAAATCCATCTGTTGTCCATGTTATTACCTCACGATATGGAAGTTTGTGTTCGGAAATAGTCTTTTTAATTGCTTTTAACGAATCCTTATTAATCTCAATAAACCTTGATGGCTTCATATAGTGATATGATGTGCCTTCATCTCGCAACGCTTTATATGGAACAATAAATACATTTTCTTCAAAATCCGTCAGTGCACCGCAACATCCACCTGAAATTATTTCCCGTACGCCGTATCCGATAAGCCAGTCTAAAATTTGAGTTGCAGCAGATGCTCCTACAGGTGCCTGACAAAGACAAACATCTTCTCCCTTATGATTTACAACATATATAGGGTAGTCTTTTGTTTCCGATGTAAAGGTACTGACTTGAACGGCATTATGTTCTTTAGCATATTTCTCTATATGTTCATCTAAAAACGCAAAAACAGCCTTTTGGGGTAACTTAAGATTCAAATTTCCGTGTGTTGGGTTAATAACCTGTGTTTCATCTGTATCAAATTCAAGTATAGGTATTTTATTTTTTAGTATCATTGTTTTATCTCCTTTCTCAAAACATCAAGGGTGTGGTGTGACATGCCGATTAAATCCTGTCTTTCACAGGTTTTGAAATGATATCTAAGATATAATTCATAGGTTTTTTCATCCATTTGGTCAACAGCTTCTTTCATATGACAGGTATAACCGTCAGTAGCAACAAAGTGTAACCGTTCCACACCAAAACTCTTTGTTAAACCAAATATTTCATCTTTTAAGTACACCTTAAAAATTCCGTGTGGCGGGAAATGCGCTTCAAGGGTAACCGGGTCAAATTTACCGTTTTCAATCAGTTTGTCAATTCTGTTGTTCTTGAAGCAACAGAACCTTGAGGGCTCAAGCATACAGTAAGCAACAAATATATAGCCGTCAGGTTTTGTAATTCTGATTGCCTCTGCAAGTGCTTTCCGCTGTTCTTCAGTTGTGTATAGATGATACATCGGACCTAACAAAAGCGTTACATCATAACTATCGTTGGGATATTCAGCCAGATTGATTGCATTTCCCTGTCTGATACTGACTTTTTCATTGGGCAGAGTTTTTGCTTTGAAAATTTCGATATTATGCTCAATGAGTTCAACTGCATCAACCACAAAACCTTTTTGAGCAAAATAATGTGAATATCTGCCCGTAGCCGCACCAATTTCCATGATTTTCATATTGTCTTTCAAATACTTTTCAATGTATTTCACAGTTGTTAAGAACTCAACCTTCCCGTGTTTAGATAACAGACGGGATTCTTCATCGTGAGTGTTGTAATAATCAACAAGATAATTTCCTGTAAATTCGTGATGCTTTTTGAAAAGTTTCTTTTTGATTAAATTAAATAATTTCATAAAAAATCCTCCTTTTGGATATAAAAATAAACGGTGTAAGTTTCTGCAGCAACTTACACCGTTATAAACATATGGAAATATAGTTTTATCTATCCCAAAATGAATATAGAGGTATAAGCCTGCCCATTGATGAATGATAATCATCCTGTGCAAGCCAATTCATATCCATATCAAGATTTTTGAGAAGATATGCGTTCATAATAATACCTCAAATTGAATTTTGACAAGAATAACACAAAAATATTGCTTTGTCAAGTTTTTAATTGTTGTCAGGTGTAAATCAGCTCATTTTCAATAATTTCTCTTGCTCTTGCCTCAATGTTTTGCATACGGCATACCCATTCCATCTGATTTTCTTCTTTCAATTGCTCGGTTACACATTCAGCCACTTTCATCTGTTCAACAAGAGTATCAAACATCTGCTTTGCTTGCTTTTCAATCTCCGCACAGTGCTGATAAAGTTTACCCTGACCAAGCAGCAAACTAAAAAATATCTTCTTATGTTTTTCAAGATAATCTTTGTACATCATACCCCATTTACCGAGAGTGATATTTGCTTCTTCAGGTGGGAGTATGAGATTGGGTATCATATAATCATTGACCTGTCTGTATGTAATCTTTTTCATAATTGTATTATCCTTTCATATTCTTAATAAATTTATCGTTTTTGATTATTGAAGAAACTACAAAATCCTTTGATACAAGCAAGAATATGTGTTTGTCTGTCGGTTAATTGATATTAAAAATTGAATCCGTTATCAACACTCGTACCAAATCAGATACCACTATTGATACAATTTGTATTGATAGTGGTATCGTTGTTTTATATAGTATTTAAGCCATTTAGAAAGCATAAGCGTTGCATTTGGGAAATCGCCACTCCCTCTTGCAACGCTTTTATATTGCTTATTTAGTTGATTACCAAGAAATTCTCTCTAACCTATCGTTAAATTACTGATAATCGTTAAACAGCTGAATTATAATTATTCATTCTGAATGTTATATCATTCTGTTCAAAAAAATTATATATTTTGTCACAAAACAAGAGTTTTTATCGATACATATTATATGAAGTAAAAATTAATCTTATACGGAGAAAAGACAATGAAAAGGAAAATGTTAATAGGTTTGTCTATTATACTGTTCGTTCTGATTTTTATTTTTGCAATACCAATAATTATTAATGAATCATTTAAGGTAGATAATGGTTATTTGGTAACTTGGACTTCTGCAGATATACTAGCTTTTTATGGAGCTTTACTATCATTTATTGGTGCAACTATTTTAGGTGTTGTTGCCCTTTATCAAAACAAAAAGTTTCAAATTGAAAATGATAAAGCTCAAACAAGATTAGAAAACATAAATAATCGCATTAGTGATAGTGTTACCATTAGTGTTATTGTTGAATATGAAAGCAGAAGAGTTGATACATTAGAAAAATTATTAAACGCATATGAAGAGACTTCAAATGTGCAAAAAATTGGTATAGGTCTATCTGCGCCTTCAAGTTTATATATTAACGTTGCAAAGGTTGAAAGTGAAATAGATATTTTATCTACTGAAATAGCACAAGAATTCAGAAGAGATAACGAAGTGTACAAAGCAGAAATGCATCCACTTAAAATCTCCTTTTTCAGGTTACATAGCAACATTAAGGATATATTAGAAATTTCCAAAGATGAGCCCAAGAGCGAACTAATACAAGAAAAGTTACCAGAACTGATAACCAACTGGGGCACTTTTGTAAAAGAAAAACAAAAATACTTAATTTCTCAAAGACAAAAAATAGATAATGCTTTATATGGTGAGTTTACTTTAGCGGAAGTTAAAAAAATGTTTATTAACCGTGTTGATAAATTTTAAATATATAACACTTTATAAGAATTTCAAATATTATGTGAGAAAGCACCATTTCCATTGTCTCATAAAATATATTATTATGTAATTTCAGTACATCATTAAATATGAATTATTTGAAAGAAAAATACTATAGTGTTATAATTATGTATAAAATAAACGCATTTTGGTGGTGAAAAATATATGTGTAACTATATTGCTGTGATAACTCTTGATAAACCTATTCCTTGCCAAAAAGAAGTTTCAGGAAAAAAATTCAAAAGTAAAATTGCTGGGCACGATGTTTTAATTGTTTTCCCAGCTATACCAGATGATTATAATCCTGAGCAACATAATATTCAAAAAGGAGACTTAATTGTTCCAGGAAATTTTTTTAAGAATAATGTAGTATGGGGAAATGTTAATGCATGGCCTCAGGGTTTATTTTCAGTCAACCATCTATTATGCTATATTCCTGGCGATGAGAAAATTATTCAAGAAATATATGAAGATTTTCCAAGATGGAAAGAAAAACTATACAAATTAATCCTAATTGATACGGGTGACTATTTATTACCAGAACAAAAACTACCCTCGCTTATAGTTGGTGGTGGATTAGATGATGGTTTTCAAATATTTGAATTCTCAAAGGACAAACCACTTAAGTATATTACAAACTCTCGGACACCAGAACCTATACACGTTCATTTTATTGAAACTAAAGAAGCTTATACAACAGACAAATTGAATAATATATTTTCACAAACAGGAAGTCCTAATGAAATATCACTTGCATACGAATTGCTCATAACTGCATATCGTGCAATGGAAAGACATGACTTTAGAAGTGCTGTCATTCTTGGTGGTAGTGCTGTAGAACAAGCAATTTTGAAACGATTGCGCATGGAATATAATAGCAACACGAAATTCAAGAAAGCAAAAGGCAATAAGCAACATAGCACGTTAAGTGGTCGATTTAATTGGTTAGTTGAAAAAAACATTTCCATACCAGTTGCCGACTATAAAAAAACAATAATTATAGTTCGAAATGATGCAACACACGACGGAGTTCGTCCTTCACAGGTCACCACAAAAATTTGTCTAGAAAAATGTAAAACACTCATTGAAACATATAATCCTGATGTTTTAGAATCATAATCCAAAGCAAAAAGATAATTGGATATTTTGATTCATATTAATAACTGTTGAATATCTTTCAAAGCATTGATATAATAGAAAAAATTTATATTTGCGAGGTTATAATCTTGGAAGAGGTATTAAAACAAATTGCAACAGCATTAGAAAAAGATTTATGGGATTATATTGGAATATTTGCACCTATAATATTGTCTGTAATAGCAATAGGCATATCTATGTGGAATAGTTTTTGGTCTAGAAACATTAAAAAATTAGAGGCTAATATGGTGTGGGATGATTTGCATTGTTCATTTTTTATCATCATAAGGAATACAGGTAATAAAACTTTAGTAATAAAATCAGTTTCCTTAACTGCATATGATAAAAAAACAAAGGAACTCTATGAATTAGGTACAAGAGATAATGCTTGGGCAATAAAACAAGAAAAAGCATTTATAGAAGCAAATGAGGCTATAACAATATCACCAATATATGGTTCAATTTATGATGTTTTTGCATATCAAGGACATGCGTTTGATGTAACCAATGAAAATAAAGATTTAAATGTGGTAATTTCAGTAACAGATATTGATAATCATACATGGAAAAATAAAACTAGTTTTACACTTGGAAAGATTGATGAATATTTATCATGTGCAGTTACTGTAGAATAATTAAATGCCTATGAGGTTAGAGCAATTTCTAACTTCATAGGCATTTTGTTGATACTCTTATTTTAATCTTCAAACAAGTACTTATGCATTCGTTCAGGATTGTTAAGGAATTGTTTTGTAATTTGGAAATGTTCCGTTTGAGAATATGGAACAAGGTCAATTCCCTCGTGAGTTATTTCATAAATATATGCATCAGGAAATGTCATAAGTATTGGTGAGTGGGTTGAGATTATTAACTGTGAGCCTTGTTTTACAAGACGGTCAATATTACACATCAATCTCATAATTCTCATTGGTGAAAGAGCTGCTTCAGGTTCGTCAAGGATATACAATCCATTACCCCCGAAACGATTCTCGGTGAGAGCAATAAAACTTTCTCCGTGGGACTGTGCGTGGAGTGACACGCCACCATAACTGTCAATTACAGGTGGAGCAGCAGCTGGCATTCTGTCCATTTGGTCAATATTAGAAGCAACATTATAAAAGCTCTCTGCACGAAGGAAGAAACCGTCACGTGGTTGCTTTAACCCTCTGCGAACACTTAAATATTTATACAAGTCAGAATGTGAGTTTTCGGTTGAAAAGTTGAAATTCTTACTTCCACCCTCAGGGTTAAAGCCTAAAGCTACAGCAAGACCTTCAATCAATGTTGATTTACCGATTCCATTTTCACCAACGAAAAATGTTACTGGCTTGTTGAATTTTAAAGAGTTGCTCTTAAGCCAATTTACAACGGGAAGATTATTGATATAATTCCCACTTGGAATATTGTTGCTTATACTGATTTCACGCACAAATAAACCATTCATAATTATCACCAATATTATTTTAGCATATTATCAGCAGTTTGTAACTAAAATAATTTGATAAGTGTACACATAAACGGACATAAGATTAAAAGCATTTTTAGAGTTTAACCTCAACCTCACTACCATTTTTGAAATGGAACAGTAATCGTTCATCTGCGTACACAGTTACATGGTTAACGGTGGTGTACCATAGTGCCGGATTGAACTGTAATTCAAGCTTATCAAGTTACATGAAATGGTATCGTTGTTTTATATAGTATTTAAGCCATTTAAAAGAAATAAGCGTTGCAGTTGGGAATTATTACTCCTTCGTGCAACGCTTTCTTATTGCCTATTTAGTTGATTACTGAGAAAATCTATCTAACCTATCGTTAAATTACTGATAATCGTTATTTTGCTGTAATTGGCTTATAACAAGATTTCTTTACATATCCTTGAAATTATATATAAATCAGCAAAAATGGACTCTGTAGTTCTTTTTAAACCAAGTTTTTCAGCTTGTACGAAGGCTTCCTGGTTTGGTTGTGTGTATTAGTGTTTTATTCAAAATTAATAGGATTGTCAATTATTTTAAACTGTGCTATTATATTTTAAATACAATGTTAAGGTGACATATGAAAATTATAATTGACGCTGATGCGTGTCCTGTGGTGGATGTTACGGTTAAAATTTCAAAAGAGAAAAATATAGAGTGCATAGTTGTTTGTGACAATACTCACGCTATTGAAAAAGATGGTGCTGAAACTATCGTGGTTGATAAGGGTGCTGATTCTTCTGATTGTCGTATAGCAAATATCACCGAAAAAGGTGATGTGATTATCACGCAGGATTATGGTCTTGCTGCTCTTGTGCTTGGAAAAGGCGGAAAGGCACTTAACCAGAATGGATTCATTTACACGGATAATAATATAGAAAATCTCCTTTTCACTCGTTTTATAGGCAAAAAGGAGAGAATGGCAGGTAACAGGACAAAGGGTCCTAAAAAGAGAACTCCACAAAATGATGCAGATTTCTTGAAGGCGTTGCTGATATGTCTTGAAAATATATGAAAAGGGGAAGAATTATGATTAAATTAAAAGCTCCGTCCGAATGGCAGACAAGTGGTCTTGAAAGAAGAAGCTATTATGTTTATTTTACTGGCCAGAGCATTATTAATTCCTTTGTGGGTAGTTGTCTGACTACATATTTTGTGCTTCTCGGTCTTGACCCGTTGAAGGTTGCTGCCGTTATGCTTGCAGTTAAAATATGGGATGCAGTTAATGATGCTGTTTTTGGTGTTCTTTTTGATAGAATTAAATTTAAAAGTGGCAACAAATGTCTTCCTTGGTTAAAAATATCTCTGTTTTTCATTCCAATAGTAAGTGTATTTATGTTTGCTATACCTGACAGTATATCGGAAAGTGCACAGCTTTTGTGGTTCGCAATTACATATCTTCTTTGGGATACAGCATATACACTTTGTGATGTGCCTATTTACAGCGTTATCACTTATATGACAGATAATATGGACGAAAGAAACGGTATGATGGCATATAAGAATCTTTGGGGTTCTGTTGGCGGTACACTTTCTCCTATGATTGCTACATTTTTAGTTAGTGAAAGAGTTGGCAGTAACTATATGACAGCTGCTATTATCAGTGCTGTTCTTGCTTTTGCAACTATGGTTCCTGCTTGTATAAATGTTAAGGAAAGACATCCTGCAACAGTAACAGAAGAATCATTTACTATAAAAATGATGTTCACATACCTTGTCAAAAATAAATATCTTTTAATTTATTATTTAGGTGTGTTTTTCTACTCAAGCGTAAACTATGTGGGTGCGCTTAATCTTTTGGCGTCATACTACTTGTTCCACGATTCACTTTTCACAACTATAGTAGGTATTTTCGGTACTCCTTTCGGTCTTGCGGCAAATTTACTTATACCAAAGCTTTTAAGAAAATATGACAAAATGATGATGTTCAGAATATGCGCTGTTGCAGTTGTGGTTTCAGGCATATCGATGTGGCTTTTCGGATATAAAAATCCTGTTTACTTTGTGATTTTCTCTGTTTTAAGGACACTTCCTACATCTGCAATGGGTGTTATGCTGTTTATGTTTACACCGGACTGTGCTGAATATGGTCAGTACAAATCTAATATTGAAGCAAAGGGAATAACATTCGCAATACAGACTTTTGTGATAAAGCTTTCAGGTGCAGTTTCAAGCTCACTTTCCGTTGGACTTCTCGGACTTCCTATTGTAGGTTGGGTAACTGTTAAGGCTGATAATTTTGAGCAACTTGCAGCTATGGGCATTACTCAGACACCACAGGCACTTGATGCGTTCTGGTTCATTTATGCAATGATTCCTACATTAGGCTATCTCGCTGCTTATATCGCTTGGAGATTTTATAATCTTAAGGACAGAGATGTTCAGATTATGGCTCAATGTAACAGTGGCACAATTACAAGAGAAGAAGCAGAAAGTAAATTGTCAAGAAAATATTGATTCGACAAACGATAACATTAAGGCAGAGAAGACTAAAAAATCTTCTCTGCTTTTTGTGTAGGATTAGCTGGAGGGTTTACATCTTTATTTAGCGTTGCTTTTGCCGTAGAGTTTAATCTTCCATACGGTAAATCATCTAACAAAAACCGCAGATAAAATAACATTTTAATTGCTGTTATTACCTAACCGATAATGCCAGTAGTGGTATCGTTGTTTTATATAGTATTTAAGACATTTAAAAGAATTAAGCGTTGCAAGAGGGGAGGGGTGGTCCCATTTTTGCAACGCTTTTTATGTGTTATTAAGTTGATTACGTAGAAAATCTATCTAACCTATCGTTAAATTACTGATAATCGTTAAACAGCTGAAACAAACTAATAAAATGAGAATTTGTCAAGTTGTTTTTTTACGCTTTTCTCTAGCACATTCAGTATCAATGGCAGTTGTATTTTCAAGTTCACGCATTATCATTCTACCATCTTCCAGTAAGGTTAAATCATTCATTAGACTGTGCTTTGTTTTTTAGGATACTATCTTCAATACTACAAACAACAAAAATTTACTGAAAACAATCAATAGAATATATGTGCATAAATTTTTAATAAATCTAATTAATCAATTATTCCAAAGCATCTCAATCTTTCAAGAAAATCTGAAATATCTTTCTGTGCAGTTTCTTTATCGAT
Source organism: Candidatus Fimenecus sp. (assembly GCA_045631225.1). Classification (GTDB taxonomy): domain Bacteria; phylum Bacillota; class Clostridia; order Oscillospirales; family Acutalibacteraceae; genus Fimenecus. The sequence continues at coordinate 76,655 of JAZQUG010000033.1, read as the reverse complement.
TTCATATTCTTCAAGCATATTATCAAGAATCTCTATTTCAGATTCAACCTTAGGAATAAGTTTCCATATAAAAGCGCCTGTTTCTGTCACAACAAAAAGTCCGTTAAGGTCAAGAACAGTATCTGCGCTAGGAACAAGAATATTCTCCCCTGCAATTTCACGAAGTATCATTTCTTTCTTTATTTGCATATTATTTGTCCTACTCCTTCTTTGTCAAATCATAAATATTTTTACTCATCTGACATACATATTCAGGAACTTGTTCACAATGTCCTGTTTCAGTATAACTCATTGCAGCACAGGCATGGCAAATATTTGAGTATTTACAACTTTTACATTTTTGGGGTAAAAGAATTTCTTTTACCTCTGTATTTAACTGTTTCCATGCATTTTCAAACCCATTTTCAAGAACATTTATCTGTATTTTAGGTAACATTCCGCATGGTTGCATAAGCCCTTCACTTGTTATCCAGTATGCTGCTCTACCTGCACGACAAGAAACTCTGTCACATTTTTCATCATTGGATTCTTTGAGAATTTCTTTTGCTCGTGCTGAAAAATCACCATTACGAAAACGATATTTTTCACAATTAACTGTACATTGAGCCGCTTCAAGAGGAGTCATTCTGCCAGTATTTTCACCGAATTCCTTATCCAAACGAACCTGGGGATAAGCATAAGCTGTTGTGCTTAATGGAACATCAAGTGTTTCAGCAACATCCATTATTTGCTTATACTGATGACTGTTGCTCTTAGTAAAAATGGTGTTAAGCTTAACTGAAATTCCAATTTCCTTGAGTATTTTTATATTTTCCAATACTTGTGAAAACATTTTCGTTTTACAAAGTTTTTCATAGGTTTCATCATCCGCACCATAAAGAGAAATATTCACTCTTGCTGGCGGATTTTTTTTGAATAAATCAATATGTTTATGCAATAAGCTTCCGTTGGTATTAATTGATACCATAAATCCCATTTTCTTTAGTTCTGTATACAGATAAGGAAAATCCTCACGAATTAGAGGTTCACCGCCTGTAAGCAACAAGAAAAGTGTACCCGCTTTTTTTGCGTCCTCCGCAAGATGTAACCACTGTTCTGTTGAAATTTTATCTCTACTATGACAATCATCATGAACATAGCACATTTCACAACGGAAATTGCAACGTGAGGTTAATTCAAAAGTACCTGAAAGAGGAATTCCTTTTTCAATAGCTTTTGAGTGAAGATATGTTGACAATCTTGGTTCTGCGCTCATATTTTCAACTCCTTTTTTAGACACTCAACTGCAGTTCTGTCTGGAAGACAATCAAACTTGTACACCGAAACAGTACTACATAATTTTTCTAATACATCTATTGTTTTCTGCGATGATACATTCGTTATGCCCGAACGATAATTTCCTTGCAACAATGCAACAATAGCTTCTCTAGCATTCATTTTTGTAATTTTGTTTTCTTTCGACTGACCCAAACAGACAACCGCTGCTAAAGGTGCTGAAATATTTTTGCAAATATCCGATGAACCCGAAAATGGAAGTCCACCTGCAAAAATCATATCATTTTTTAAACTTATAAGAGCTTTGTCCCCGTTGACAATTTCAGCATTTGCATATTTTCTCCACAATTCAGCCTGAGTTGATTTTCCAGTACCACAAGGAGCAGTAAAAAGAATCATTTTTTCATTTTTTAATATAGCCGAAGCGTGTAAAACAACACCGTTATGCTTAGCAATAATTTCTTCAAATCCTAGAAGATTGAAAATAATACCATTCCAAAGTTTGCCACGGTATTCATTAAGTACCTGAACAAAATGTTTTTTGCCATCAAAAATACGACAAGCATAGTAACCTTCTTTACCGTGATTTCTATACCAGCACATACTCTTATTATCTTCTGTTGTAAAGCTGATTTCATTGTCAGTCGTAACATTTTCAACTAAATCAGGTAATTCTGTCACATATTCAAATGTAACAGTACAATCTGGTTCCTCCTCAGTTAAGAAATTGACAAATGGTTCCATATCAGCAATTTCTTCTGGAGTCAAAACCTGAATAACAGTATCAAAAAACTTATACTTCTTACTCTTCATATTCCACAAATAAAATTCGACTTGAGTCTCTTAAATAGTGTTGAGTCTTAATCTGTGACTTTTCGCCTTTATTAAGGCCATCAACATATGCTCTGTATGTTACACCATCATCATAAACTCCGTCAGTAACATTTTTATAATAAATATAAATTTTGCCTTCAATATCCTTGTTGGAAATATTTTTAATTGAAATAAAACCATCCACACCGTCAATTTCAAAAATATCAGGATAGCATGAAAGTTTATCATTAAAAATTACTTTGTTTTCAATTTTCCAACTATAATAAACTGTTTCTTCATTAAAAACATATCCGTTATTACAACGAAGAGTAGCACTTGAGCCAGCTGTTAATGTAGAAATTGGAAATTCAGCTCTGCCATTTTCCGCCTTAACACTCAAAAGAGCATATTTAATATCTTCATCAGATATATTTCTTACAAAAACACTTAGAACACCATCTCTTTCACCGATACTGATGATTTTAAGAAAATTATCCACAGTAACACCAATTTGAGAGCTTTCAGACTGTTTTGCCTCAAATTCAGATACCTGTTCAACATCAACTTCTTCTGTTGCAACAGTAATTATGTCCATAGGTTCTTCTTTATTGACTTCATCTTCTTTATTACAAGAACAAAGTCCGACAGTAATTAAAAAACATAAAAGAGTTATAATAATATTTTTAAATAATTTCATAATCTAATCCCAAAAGTAACGGAGTTCACCATCACTATGACGAACTCCGTTATATTTCATTTATGATGAGAATACATTCCAATTTGCCACAGGAACGTCGTAGCAAATACTACCATTTGCCGGTACCGTATCACAAGGTGATGCAATATTATCTGCAAAAAGTACAAAGCCTGAATCCGGGTCTGTCACCGGACAAACATACTGTGCAGACTGAGTACCTAATAGTGCACAGCTTGCAGCAATGCTTGTTGAAAGTTGGAATGATTCATATGCAATTTGTGGTTTTACATAAGTTTTTTTCATTATTCATATCCTCCCTTCAAAATTAAGCCATACCAAAAATCTTCTTAAAAAAGTTTGTAATTGCTCTAATGATTTTTTGAATCCAAGTGAGTTCTTCCTGAGGCTCTTCGCTAGTATCGTTTGTGCCACCGTTATCATCAGGAATTATTTCTTCACCTGTATCGCCATTATCAACAGATTCATCTGTATCAGTAGCATCGTTAGTTCCCATCATTGAGTAAGCATCACTGACAGTTGTTCTTCTTGCCATGAATGACATTACAGCAGGTGTTTCTGGTAATGTTGTTTCATAATGTCCGTACTGGCCAACACCTGTAAATGTCCACTTCATGCTTGTGAGAGAAAGAATACTATCATCAGTTGATGTGTTCTGAATTACAACTGTACCTGTTCTATAATATACAGTACCGTCAATTACAACCTCTGACCATGTAAGCTTACCATCAGTAGGAAGTAAATTATTGATGATGTAATTCATTTCTGTTGCAGTCTTAAGTGTTACTGCATCCTTAGTGTTTTCCTGACCATTGTAAGTAACCTTAACTACAGGATTACCCGTCGCAGACTTCATACCAAGCTGAACTTCATCAGGAACTGCAGTTGCCCAAATTTCAAATGCAACAGCCTGACCCTTTGCAAGGTAAAGCTCATTGTTAGGACCTGCAAGCTTATATTTTTCAAGGTCATTATTAAGAGCTGCAATACCATCGATGAATATAACACCCTGAGTTGATGAATCCTTAGAAAGAGAATCTGCACCAATAAGCATATCCTTGATTGAAAGGTAGTTTGGATAAGATTCATTATCAAGCTTGTATTCAGTAAGAATTGATGAATTTATTCCGTCATCCTTACCTGCTGGGTCATAAATACGGATAGCATCTAAGTAAAGGTCAAACTGTTCTTCACCTGTATGGTCAAACATTGCTGTATACATTGCAGTAAGAACAACTGTGTATGTACCATAGTCAAGACCTGTCTTCTTGATTACAGGAATCTGATAAAGACCTTCAACATCATCTGCTGTTACCCAACCATAAGCGTAAGCATAAGCGTAAGCAATATTTTCAGTTTCAGTTTCTGTAAGGTTACCGTCAGCATCATAATATGTTGGAGTATCTGTATAACCATAACCTGAAACATCAAGATATGATGGTTCACGAACAACAATTGTTTCGCCTGAATCGTTGGTTGAATAATATGTTACTTCTCTTGTAACTGCTTCATTGTCAGCACTCTTATAAAGAGGCTTATCTGTTTCGGTAAGTGTTGCTTCACCATTTTCATCTGCATAAAGCTGACCGTAAGAGTAACCATAGTAAGTGTCAACTACACTTCTCTTGCCAACTCTTGTGCCGTTTTCATCAAAGATTTCCATATAGAAAACGCCTGTTGTGCTATCTGTCATACTGATAACATCAAAGCCCGTACCTGTGAATGTAAACTCAACAGTTGGATTAGTACCACCATTCTTAGCATTGTTTGCAGCACTTACTGTTACCTTCTGTGCTGAGAAGCCACTATACTTAGTATAATCCTTAGTTGTATCCAAGCCTGCATAAACAGGGTCAAAACCATATGGATTTGATAAACTATCACCAACAAAGTCAGCAGATTGTTTTGCACCTGCAAATGTAGTTGCATCTGCACCTTCTGTATAAACAGTTTCCCACACACCGTGACCTGAATTATCAGTTGTTGAACCATCTATGAAGCTGATTCCTTCACCACCAAAGTTATCCTCGTAATAAACTGATGTTGCAGGTATAAATGTTACCTTTTCGTATTGATGGTAAACAGTACCTTCAGCATAGGTTGGGTCATCAGTAATTTCGGAGCAGACATAGAAGTAATCTTCGCCAGTCATTCTGATAGTATTTGGTGTATATGATACGACAGCGTTATCTCTGTATGCTTCATCATCGACTCTTGTAACAGTACATGTACCGTATTTCATATTAGGAACAGTAAGTACATCACCCGAAGCCTTGAATGTATCACAAAGATTTTCAACATCTTCAAATTCAACAATGTCTGAAACAGGAGTGTTGCCTTTAACAATACCAAGGAGCATTGTCTTTGTACCTGCAGCTATACCATCCTGTGAAAGGAAGTTGTCTTCTGTAATGCTGAAATCTTCAACAGGAAGACCATTATCAACAACGATTGTCTGGTCGTAAAGAAGAACATGTTCAGAAGTTTCCTGAAGGTTAAAGCTCATCTCACAATTTGAGTCTGTTGAACCACGTTCAACATAATAGAAGCTGAATGTATGATAGTCACCGTCAGTACGAACTTCCTGAAGTTTTTCAAGAGCAGCAAGCTCATCACCATTACAAGTTGTTGCTTTGTTAGGGTCATCATAAGCATAAACTATAGCATTTTCAGTTGTGCTTTCAACAAGACCGTCAGCAGCGTCAACATTCATAGCGTACTGGTAAGAAATGGTTGCCTCTGTGAAGTTAATAGATGCAGAACGAGCACCGTGAAGACCACCGTTATCAAGTACAAGAACATCGTCGATGTAAACAAGAACGTCGTCATCACCTGAGAATTCGAATACTACATCTTCACCGTCAGCATAAGTACCTGCAAGAGGAATATAGAATTCCATATCATAGTTTAATGCGTAATGGTAAATAGCCTTTTCACCTGAAAGTGTTGTTGCACCCTGCTGATAGTTGAATGGGAAGAATCCGTTTCCTTCACCCTTACCATCACGAGTTATTGACCACTCATCAACAGGAGTAAGAACAGCTGTTGCAGAGTTGTTAGCATCGTCAAAATCAGCCTGGAACAAATATGATGTGTCACTACTTGAATAAGTGTAAGTATTGATACCGAATTGGTTAGTAGTAACAAGGAATGGGAAGCCGAGATCCCAATATTTTCTTGCATAACCCTGACTTGCATCAGTACCGTTAGCGTAAATATCTTCCTTCTTGAACATTTCGTTGATATGAACGCTTATACCTTCAAGAGCAGGAAGATTAACACTAGTTGCAGTGCCGTTGATTGTCAATGAAATCGAAATACCATTGATTGTATTAAAGTTTGCTCTGTTTGTATTATCAATTGCGTTACCGTATGGAAGAACTGAATAATCAGCGTGGTCAACAGGCTGTCCGTCAACGCGTAAAGCACTGAAAATACCCTGAACTGAAGCACCTTCTTCAGAAGCCTCACCAGCACCCTGAGTGCCTGTCTTACACCATACATTCCAGCTTGTTTTTGCAAAGTTTTCTGCTTGTGCTTCATTTGCTACACCATTACCGGTAAATGAAATCGAGTAAATCTTTGCATATTGTGTAACTGCAGTATTAAGAGCAGTTGTCTTTTCAGTATCACTTGCCCATGTTCTTGTATCATAACCGATAGCATCCTTAATCTGTGACATAAGGCTGTCATCAGCTCTGATAATCTCTTCCATTGATGCATAAGTCAATTCATTGAAAGCAGCACCGCCATTTGCATAAGGGCTACTTGTATTCTGAGGATAATAACCGTACTTCCAAAGTGTTGAAGGAATGTACTTCATCTCAACCTCAAGAGCCGCTATAGCATTTGTAATTCTAAGAGTTGCTGCACTGATATCATCTGTTGAAGCACTGCTATCTTCAAATACAGCATAACCATCTTTAATAGCTGTGAAAAGTGCATTATATGTTGCTGCAGAATATGTGCCAGGAGCATTCTGGATACCTTCATAAAGTGCATTATAAAGGTTTTCTTTTCCCGCAGGAACAGTAACACCACCTGATTCATTTCTGTAAAGACCGAAAATACGGTTTACATCCGTTGCGCTTGTTGTTGATGACCATGTGTTGTAATGGTTCTGTGAGCTTGAATAGTAATGGTCAAGGAACTGTCCTGCATCATTGTAAATATTGATTGTACCATCACTTCTTGCATACACCTTAAGTGTTGCTGCAGAATCAGTAAATGCGATTGAACCGCCAGATGAACCAAATGAAAGGTACTTGCCTTCACTATTTCTGATGTAATATTCATCAGTTGTGCCATCTACACGAGTAAATGTATATGCGTTTACAGGGTCAGTAGTAATAACATTATTTACAGGAGTTGTGATTTCAATTGGAATACCGATTGAGTCTTTTGTATTTGTAAGGATACCTGAATTACCTGGATAACGAGTATCATCATTGTAAATTACATATGTACCATCTTCAACCGGATACTGGGCATTTGAACCTGTGCCACCAACTACTTTGTAGAGAGTAAGTGGTGTAGAAGCTGTCCAAACACCAACAACGTCAACCTCACCACCTGAATAGTTAATATAATGACCACTACCATCACTGATAGTTAACTTGGATGATGTTGAAATAGTAACAGTAAGTGCCTGTGGAGATGTAGAAACATAAGGCTTTGAACTGTTGATATTCAAATATTGTTTTGTTCCTGATTCGTTTTCATAATAAATGTAGAATCTACCATCACCCTGACGCTCAAAATACCAAGCATCAGATGTCACCGCAGGAACATCAGTTGATTCTGTACCGTCTGCACGGAAACCTGAGTTAACAGTAGTGTGTGTCATTACACCTTCTGAATAATCATTCCAGTCTGCCACACCTGTAATAACGTACCAGCCATTTGAGAATGAGTTAAGGTCAGTTGAAGCAACTACTTCAAGTGTTGTTGGAGTACCACCAGTTGCACTACCTGCTGTATATTTTGTAAATTCATTTGATAAAGTTGCTGAACCACCTGCTGTAAGCTTGTTATAAAGTGCTTCCCACTCATCAAACAGAGTTGGTTCATATCTGAGATTATCAGGTTGCGATATTACTTCTTCAAATTCGTCAAGAAGCTCACTGCCAGTTTCTGATGATGTTGTAAATGTAATACCGTCAACAGTAGCACCTGTTGTAGTTGCTGTAATTTCTACATCACCAACTTCTTCATTTGTACGAAGAACAACAAGAGCCTTACCATTGAACATCTGAACTTTTGCAGTATTTTCACCATTTGCAAATACCGAATCCTGCTGGAATCTTACTGTATCAACCGGATTACCGTTATCAACACCAACAATTTCAGCTTCGTCGCCATTCAATGTGATATTGAGTATTCCGTCATAAGTTGCATCAAAGTTACCATTAGCATCCTGTGCTGTATATTCAATATAAACGAAATTGTCGCCGTCAGCTGTATATGTCTTTGAATTGTCAGCCCAAGTTGTTGGAACAATCTTTGTTGCTACAACAGCTGAAATTTCATCTGTACCAACAGTATTTGTAATTTCGTTGTTATTTGCATCATAAGCCTTAACCGAAATTACATCTGAATCTGACTGCTTAACAGTAAACTGTGGATAAAGGTCTTTACCTGTACCTGTGTAGAATTCAGTAGTTGTAGCATAAGAAGAATTAGCTACTGTTTCTACCCAAGTTTGATATTTATGACCAGCATTTGTTGTATGTGTTGTTGACTGAGCTGTTGCAATAACACTTCCGTTACGAAGGAGCTCGATATGGTCAGCATTACTATAAACAGCAACATTAGCATAACCATTGCTTAATGTAAGGTCACTTGACTTCCATGTTCCAGGAACAAGGTGGAGTGTTGTTGAGTGTTCGTTCCACATACTTCTGTAAAGATAGTATGTATCCTTTGCAAAACCTGCAGTATCAACAATACCAAAGAATGAAGTATTTGGATAACCTACGCCATAGTTGCCTGTTGTATGGTTGAAACCTGTTGGCTCACCGATATAGTCGAAACCAGTCCATACATAAGCACCTGAGAACCAGTCGTTTGTAATTGTTGTGTACCAAGTGCCCGCTGCTGTTGTACCCCAGCTAACTGCCTTCAAATCATAGGCTGTGTACTGATGATTTGAGTTTGCACCATAGTTAGCGCTTAATTGTTCGTCAAAATATTCACCACGAGTTGTAAGAGCAGAAGTTGTTTCTGTCATAACAAATGGGTTACCAGCGTCTGCTGAATTACCTGTCTTCGCATCAGCAATAGCAGCAATCTGGCTGTACATACCTGCCCATGTTGCAGGCTGATAGTTACCGCCGACAACAGTCATATACTTTTCAACTGTAAGTGGCCAACCTGAAGTAACATTTCTCTGGTTATTACCTTGACAAATTGGTCTTGTTGGGTCAAGAGTATCCAACATATCTCTCATATTTCGTGCGATGTTTTCAAAGTCACCAACGCCTGCACCTTCAGAAATTTCGTTACCAACGTCCCAAATTATAACTGATGGGTCGTTACGGTCACGCTTAACTGACTGAGTAAGAACAAATTCATACCACATCTGGTCAGCTTCAGCACCAAGGAGATTATTATCTGCACCAATTTCCTGGTCAAAATATACACTGAAGTCGTTGCTATTGCTGTTCTTTGCAACATCCCAACCGTCAAAAAATTCGTTCATAACGAGCATACCAAGGTCATTACAAACATCCATAAATACTCTTGAAGGAGTACCATGAGAAGTACGGATTGAGTTACAACCCATATCCTTAAGAATTGCTACCTGACGATAAATTGCATCATATTCTTGAGAAGAACCAAGAGCACCTTGGTCGTGATGCATACAAACACCTTCAAGTTTTAAATTTGTACCATTGAGAGAGAAGCCACCATCAAGATCCCACTTGAACCAACGGTAACCGAATTCTGTATCGTAAGTATCAATTACTTTTCCGTTTTTAGAAATAGTTGTACGAAGAGTATAAAGGTATGGAGTACCTAAATCCCATGAACTCCAAAGAGTAGGATTAGACACTGAAGGATTAAGAGTTACTTCTGTCTTTTCTTTGCCTCCTGGAACAACATCTACTGACGCAGTTGTACCAACAGCATTACCTGATGCATCAAGAATCTGTGCTTTAACTGTTACAGTTGGTTCCTCATATTGAGTATTAACAAGTGTAATCTTTGCATTAACAGTACCATCTGCACCGTTTGAACTCTCAAGGTTAGGTGTTGTTACATATGTACCGTAAAGGTCAACGTGAATTGGGTCAACAATTGTCATTGTAACATCACGATAGATACCTGAACCTGAATACCAACGGCTGGAAGGAAGCTGGTTTTCAACCTTTACTGCAATAATGTTCGCAGTTGTGCCGTTGCATGTAAGATGTTCGCTGATGTCGAACGAAAAGCTGTTATAACCATAGTGATTTTCACCTACAAGAGTACCGTTTACATAAACATAAGTATCCTTGTAAGCACCATCAAAATTAAGAATAACAGCCTTATCACGAGAATCAGACGACATTACAAAAGTCTTTCTGTACCATCCTGTACCACCAGGCAAGTTACCACTTTCTGCTTCTGTTCCTGAACTAAGAAAATCTTGTGAAATACTAAAATCATGTGGCAACTCAACGGTTTCCCAAGCTGAGTCGTCAAACAACTTTGCACTTGCACTTGAATCATCGCCTAAACTAAACTTCCAGTTGTTGTTGAAGTTCAATTCAAGACGGTCCTCAAAAAGTGCAGTTGTTGCTGCACTTGCCTTGAATAAATCGGCGGGTATCACAGCAAATACCGACAGCACCATAATAGCTGACAATAAAATTGCCATTGCCTTTTGCAAACGCTTTTTCATTGTTTGTTTCATATACTTTTTCTCCTCTCCTTGGCTATATACTGTACACATATAGCGAAAAATGATGATTATAAAAATTCATCTATACACTTATATTATAATCAAAAGAATGTATTAGTCAAGCATTTAATGTATTATACGTGGGCATTATTTACTATAAAAAATTATTTATTATTTCATCTCCATCTATAATTGTTCTATCATACATAAAACAAATAATAACTTGCAAAATTACGAATTGCATCAAATAGCATAGTCAATGCCAACATTGCGAACCGAAAAAGATATCGGTTCGGAAAACCCAGAAACCACAACGGTTTCTGGGCTTTTTCTGCCATTTTTCAAGGCGCAATTCATAAAGATATCATTTCCCCCAAACGCCCTTTGGGGAGGACTTGAACTAGAAAAGCGGTTTTGCAAGTGCTACTTGACAAAATCAAGTGATATATTCTTTATTTTTGCAAGGATTTCTGTTATAATAAAATTAAGCAAAAGGAGGCGACTTTTATGACAGTTGGTGAAAAAATACAAGCATATAGAAAGCGACTTGGAATGTCGCAAGAAGAGCTCGGGCAAAAGTTGCTTGTAAGCCGATAGACAATTAGTTTATGGGAAAAAGATCAAACCGTCCCTACGATTGACAACTTAATAAGATTAAGAGAAATATTCGGTGTTTCCGTTGACGAAATATTGGGATTTGAGACTATAGAGCAAAATAATGAGATTTTACCTAATGAATTGTATCGGTTCACCTTTTCAAAGGAAGAATTAAGTTAAATATACCGCTTACAAAGAAAAAGTGTTTATAAAAGCCCTCTAATTTTCACCATACTTTGCATTTTTCTATGTATATACGGTTCGTTCACCTTTATGTTTTAATGATATCTTTTTCGGCGCGACGTACCAAATCAGATACCACTATTGATACAATTTGTGTTGATAGTGGTATCGTTGTTTTATATAGTATTTAAGCCATTTGAAAAAATTAAGCGTTGCAAGGGGGGGGGGGTGGTCTCACTTTTGCAACGCTTTTTATGTGTTATTAAGTTGATTACGTAGAAAATCAATCTAACCTATCGTTAAATTACTGATAATCAATAATTTCAAGTTCAGCAAGTTGGTCGATGAAATTCTGTGTATCAGAAAGTGCTTGTTCTTGAGTAACATCATATTCATCATAAAGTTTATTTGCAAGCTCTTGTACGGAATTACAGCCTGGAAGCTGTTCCCACAAAAAGCACGCCGATTCACTAAGCATAAACAAGCCATTATGTTTTTTGAGTGCATCTCCCAAAGGAATAAGAATTGTTTCCGTGCCTACTTTTCTTATTATCATATCTTTTTTAATTATCATCACACTTCCACCTTTTTGCAAGAGAATAAAGATGTTTTGTCATACGACAGATATACTGAGGTGCTTTACCGAAATCGCCTGTTTCTGCCTTGCACATAGCTGCACATACATTGCAGATTCCTGCATATTTGCAAGTAAGACATTCTTCAGGAAGTCTTATTGCATCTGTGGCAGCTTTTATATCCGTCCAGGCTTTTTGAAATCCGTCAACGAGCGGTCTGCCATCAGGCTCAGGCATCATCCCGCAAGGTCGCATTATGCCATCGGCTGTTATCCAGTAAGATGCTCTGCCGGCTCTGCAACGAACCTTATTTTCCTCCGGTCCGTTGGGAAGAGCAAGTAATTTTTCTATCCTGTTTTTATAGAGACTCATATCTAAACGATGTTCATCAATACGGAAAATATATTCACTTGCCATTTCAGGAGAAAATCGGAAATCAATGTTATTTTTTTTCAATCTTACAGGAGGGTAAGCATATGTTGTAGGCTTTAACGGAATATTCAGCTCTTTTGAAATATCCACAATTTTTTTATAATCGGAAATATTTTCAGAAGTAAAAATTGTATTAAGTCGTAAGGATATTCCGAGTTCTTGCATATGTTTTATTGAACTTTTCACATTATCAAAAGCATTGTTTCCGCAAAGCTTACTGTATGCAGAATTATCAGCACCATAAAGTGAAATGTTTATACGCGTAGGAGGAAGCTTGTCAAACAGCTCCGTATATTTTTCAAGGAGACTGCCGTTTGTGTTTATTGAAACAAGAAAGCCCATTTTTACAAGGGATGTATAAAGCTCTTCAAAATCGTCACGCAGCAAGGGCTCTCCGCCTGTAAGAAGCAAAAAAATCGTACCTGCATCCTTTGCTTGTCGGGCAATATTCAGCCAGTCTTCTGTACTTAAAGAATCTGTTTTGTTTTCACAATCGTGGACATAGCACATTTTACAATTAAAGTTACATCGCTGTGTAAGTTCAAAAGTACCTGAAACAGGTATTCCTTCACGCACACCCTTTTCATGCAGATATTTTACCATCAATGGTTCGGCTAAATCAGGCATAATTCTCTCTCCAGACACCTGACTGCACTTTCATCTGCAAGACAGGCATATTCATATACAAGCACACCTTGACTCAGTTTTTCAACAAAATCAATCAGCATACCTGTGCAATCCCGTGAATATGGTACGGGATAACAGTTTTTATATATTTTATAAAAGGCTTCATCTGACATACATCTTCGCACCGTATTACAATCCGACTGCTGAAGACATATTATTGATTTTAGCGGTATTATCCTGTTAAGACAATCTTTAGATGACCCTGAAAAAGGCATTCCTGATGCATAAATAACACCGTCTTTTTCGAAAATCAATGTTTTATCACCATTAACAACAACAGCATCTGCATAATTTTTCCATAGATTTGCCTGTGTTGATTTTCCTATGGAACAAGGACCTGTGAAAAGAACAGCATTACCATCTTTTTCAACAAATGACGAATGAAGAACACATCCATTATTCTCTACAACAAGTTTCTCAATACCCATCAGTGAAAAGATTACCCGTGTCCACAACATATCACGGTATTTATCATCAATAACAATGGTTATGTTTTTTTCGTCTGCTATACGACAAGCATAATACTTGTTATCAGTATCTCGTGATTTATAATAGCAACACAAAACATCATTTTCGTAACTATAGACTTTATCCTTTGATACATAACAGGGATTTTCAGGTTCCTGTGGCAGTTCAGATGCAAATTCCACATTAACGCTATAATCTGTCTGTTCACCGTCATATGAAAACAATGAATACGGCTCTACATCCTGAAAATTCACTTGTGATTTTATCTCTATCGTAAAATTTCCGATTTTATACTTTCTTATCATCATACTCTGTAAATATTATCTGACAGTTATTTTCATTAAGGCTGTCAGCCTTCACATACGTCTGTGCACCTGTTCCAAGGCCCGAAATACGAATTCTGTGTGTCACACTACCGTTAAGAAGGTTATCTTGTTTCTGCTTATAATAAATTAATATATCAGATGTTATATCGTTTCCTGATATATTTTTTACAGATATTGAACCATCAGTAACACATATATCAAATTTATCGTTATTCATTACAGGTGTCTCTTTAAAATTAACAACATTTTCAGTCTTCCAGCCTGTATATATATCATGGGAATCAAATCCAACTGCTTCATTACATACAAGTAGTGCTTTTGTTTTCTGCATTAAAGCTGAAATATTAAAAGTAAACGAGTCGGTTCCGGATTTTACGGTAAGAAGCGCATATTCCACATCAGTATCTGATACATTTTCTGCTACAACTGCAAGTCTTCCGTTATATTCATAAATTTTTGTAATTTTAAGCCATCCGTCAACATTGATATTGAGATTAGCATTAATGTCTTTTGCAATCTCGTTAGTATTGGTAATTGTTGACTTATCATCCATAAATTCTGTCAATGCAAATATAGAAATCACAATCAGAATTATCAATCCTATGGCAATAAAGGATTTTTTCATATAAACACCTGTTTTCAAGAAACGGAGTTCACATCATCTGTTGTAAACTCCGCTCTGTCTTAGTTATGATTCAAAAATGTTGCTGTTTGCAAGAGGTATGTCGTAACATATTGTATCTCCGGGTTTTGGAGTCATCATACAAACTGCTTTATCTGAAAAAATGGTCCAACCTGATTCTTCATCTATAACGGGACATATATACTCTGCACTGTTTGTGCTTATAAACGCACACCCTGCAGCAATATTTGTTGATAAAGCGAGGCTTTCAAATGTAATTGTTGGTTTATTATATGGCTTTTTCAATTTTCATTTAACCTCCGTTTGCTTTATATTGAAATTCCAAACAGAGCAAAAAGCTGTCTGAAGAATTCCATCAATTTGTTATATATTCCTGTTATGAAATCAAAGAAGGCTCCACCTGATGTATCATCATCTGTTTCGCTATCATCATTGTCCGGTTGAACCTCAGTCGGTGGATTTTCAATAGTTATAACTACCTTTACAGCCTTTGAACTATCTGTATATCCGTTTTTATAAGCACCTGTCACAACATAAGTGTATGTACCGGTTTCACTTGTAGTGATTGTCACTGTCCACTCAACAACATTTTCGTCCAGTTGATTTGCAACAGTCTCAATCTGATGTGGTGGAATAATATTTCCTTCTTCGTCAGTAACAACAAGAGAATCAACATCGGCAGATGTCTGAAGTCTTAATGTAACAACACTATTTCCATCAGCATCTGTAACAACATTAGGCTTATTCATCTGTTCAACACCAAGTTCTGCAGTTCGCATTCTAATAAGTGAATATGCATCTGATGATGTATTATTTGTTGCTGCAACCTTAACAACTTCATTTTCAACTGATGTTGGAATACGGAAGTAACCTTTGCCACCAAACTGTGAGAATGTCCACTTCATATTGGTAATAGAAAGAACGCTTCCTTCTTCACCTGTATTTTGAATAACAACAGTTCCCGTAGTGTAATAATTGTTACCGTCAGCACCTGTAACCTGTTTCCAGGTGAGTTTAGCGTCGTTCGGAAGAATAGAGTTGAAGGAATAGTAGATATCAGTTGCAGTCGCAAGTTTCATTTCGGTTGTTTTTGAAGCGTATGAAACGGTAAATGCAGGTTTTCCGCACGCAAGCTTTGCTCCAATCTGAATATCTGTAGGAACAGCAGTTGCCCATATTTCAAAGGCAACAGCCTGGTCCTTTGAAAGATACAATTCATTATTCGGACCTGCATTTTTGTAGGTTTCAATATCATTATCAAGAGCTGCAATACCATCTATGAAGATAACACCCTGTGTATCAGCTTGTGACAATGAATCTGCACCGATAAGCATATCCTTGAGTTCAAGGTAGTTAGGATAAAGCTCGTCATCAGTTGCATATGCATCCTTAACCTCTTCATCCTTTATATCATCATCCACACCTGCAGGTGAATAGATTCTGATTGCATCCAAATATACTCTGTAATAGCTTGTACCATCATCTGCAGTCGATGAATGACCGAAAGCACTTGTAAAGGTAGGTGTTATTGTTACATCATAGCTGCCATATTCAAGGTCAGTTATTTTAATAACAGGAATCTGATAAAGAGTATCTTTTGTATCTTCTTCAGCAATAACCCATCCGTAAGCATATGCATAAGCAGGGTTATCCGTTTCAGTTTCTGTAACAAAACCGTTTGCATCATAATAATGAGCAACATCGGTGATTGCACCATTTTCGTCATAATATCTTTCCTCAGAAGTGCAAGTGCCATCTTCTGCCTTGTACATTGGTGTCAATGAAGAATCAAGTGTAGGCTTACCATCATCATTCATATAAATTCTGCCATAATTGTATCCGTAGAACGTATCAACAACAGTAGATATTACATTCTTACCGTTTTCATCATTAACTGTTACACTGAATGCACCTGTGGTGGAATCTGTAACACTTATAAGGTCAAAGCCCGTACCTGTAAATGAGAAATCAACTGTTGGCCACTTAGCACCGGTGCCACCACTGAATTTTGAATTAGGATTGTTCTTGTTACTTACATCAACATAATGAGCAGAGCCACCACTATACTCAGCAAAGGACATATAGTTTGTTTCATATCCGTATGGATTTGCCTCACTATCAGTAAGGTCAGCACTCTGCTTCAATGTTGTTTCCTGCATACCGTCAGTTTTCCACATACCGTATTCATTTACTGAATTATTATAGTTTGTTGGGACTTTACCGTTGGTATATGTTATTGTTTCAAATTCATCCTCATAATAAATTGTGGTTGCAGGAACAAAGGTTGTTTTTTCAATCTGATAGTACACAACATCTTCTGCATATGTAGGGTCACCTGTGATTTTTGCACACACATAGAAATGTTCGGCTTCTGTCATATTCGTAGATGTCAGAGTATATGACGTATTACCTTCCTTATCAATTGTACATGTTCCGTATTTCATATCGTCAATTGTATAAGTAACACCCGGTTCAAACGGAACAATAATTTCAGGTAATTCAAAGGTATAAGTAGAGTTAACTTCCTCATTAACTGCACAAATTCCGAGATATTCAACCTTTACATCCTTATCAAGAGCTTCTTGTGAAAGATTATTATTATCAGTTATATCGTATTCCACAGGAAGACCATAATCGAGAGTGAGAGTCTGGTCAATAATTTTTACTTCATCGGAAGTTTCTGACAGGTTAAATGACATACGACAGTTAGAGTCAGATGCACCTCTTTCAAGATAGAAGAAATTAAGTGTATGAACCTGACCATCTGTTATTACCTCGTGAAGCTTATTAAGAGCTGCAACAGCATCTGCATTGTAATTTGCTGCTTCAGTGGTTTCTTCGACCAATTCACTGTATGAGTATGTATATTCATACTCATCACCCTTAAGCTGTCCGTCAGCAACGTCCATTACATACTGATAGTTGATTGTACACTCTGTAAAGTTGATTGTTACCTCACGGGCACCATGAAGACCACCGTTATCAAGTACAAGAACACCATCAATGTAAACGTAAACATCATCGTCACCTGAGAAATTGAATACAACATCTTCACCGTTAGCGTGTTTACCACCCTTTGGAATATAGAAATCGTGTTCAAATGTAAATCCATAGTGATAAATTGCATTTTCACCTGTATAGCTTGTTGTTCCTTGCTTATAGTTGAATGGGAAGAAGCCTGAACCCGAATGTGAACCATAAGCGTTCCAGTTACCAACTTCATTAAGTTCCATATCAACCTTATGGTTGCTGTCGTCAAATGAAGACTGAACAAGATGTGTAGTATCTTTACTATCAAAATGATAAGTATTTACACCAAACTCATCAGTACTGATAAAGATAGGGAACTCTGCATCCCAGTAATACTTTGCAAACTCGCCTGTTGTAGCAGTTGTAACATTACCATTAGCATCAAGTGCCTCACGTGAGAATAAGTCAGGGAAATAAACGCTGATTCCACTGAGATAATCAAGTGTTACTGTCTCATAAGATGTACCTGTATCAAAGCTATATGTATAGTTGGTTACATCATACATATCATCCGGTCCATCGTTTGCATATGAAAGTGGTCCGTTATAAGCTGCATGAGATGCTATAACACCTTTTTCAAGTGTTGAGCCTGCAAGACCCTGAACTGATGCACCATCGTGCACAGGTTCATTGTTTAACACAGGGTCAGTTGCACCATGTGTATTATCCTTTGTCCAGACATTCCAAAGAGAAAGTGTAGGCCATGTACAATATTCAAGAGCTGGATAATTTGAAACCGCATTTCTGTCACTAGAGCCATTATATGGAACACCTGTGAACTGCAATGTATAAATTCTTGCATACGCTTCAGCAACACCCTCAAGCACTGCATCTGCATAACCATCTGCCCAATTATATCTATTGTAGCCCATAACCTCTTTAATCTGATTTACGAGATTATTGTCAGCAAGAATAGCTTGTTTCATCTTCTCGATGGAGATATTGTTCATCAATATACCACCGGAAGAATAATCAGGAGTACCGTTTGCATTACTGTAACCATACTTGAAAAGAGTACCGTCAATTTTTTTGATATCTGTTTCAAGCCCATCAATAGCCGCATAAATTGCTTCGGATGCAGCCTTATAATCGGCAGATGATGAATTATAATCTGAGAATACAGCCACACCGTCTTCAAGCTTACGAAGTAATTCTCCAAAGCTTTCTCTTGTGAAGGTTGAGTAATCTTCTGAAATACCTGCGTGAAGAGCGTTGTAAAGGTCAAGCTTTTCTGAGGAAGCAACCTGTTGCTTAGAATACAACCACATTTTTGTGTATTCTGATGTTTCACCGACTAAATAGAAATACTCCCATTCACGACAAATATATAAAGGGAATCCCATTGCCATTGAAGATATTGTAACAGAACCATCACCATTTGATGTAATTGTGAATGATTGCTCTGTTGGACCAACCAACAGCATATAGTTATCTACATAAAGATATTCGCCTGTCGCTTTATTCTTAATGTAATATTCATTACCACCCTTAGGAATGAACTCAAAAACATTGTTATTATCAGTATTAAAGCTTTCGTAAGTATATGAAGAATTTGTTGCAGCAACTCCATCATAAATAGAATCACTACCGGCTACTGCCCAACCATCGAAAACGCTACCTGACAATACAAAATCTCTGTTAATATTTGCATTAGACTGACTGTTAATTACATATTCACCATTTGCTATTTCATTTGAATTAACAGTATAAATTGAATATGGAGCAGATGAATCAGGTGCTGATGGAGCAGAAGAAACAGCAGGTGCTGAATAGAGCCACATTAAAGAGACATCACCTGAATTTTGAGAAACTTCAAAATATTCATATGAACGAGAAGCATAATGCGAATCGGAATAAATCTGTATCGCACCATTAGCATTTGCTTTGACAGATAATTCCTGAGGAGTGTCACTATATTTAAATACCCATGGCTCAATATTCAGATATTTTCCTGTTGACACATTCTTTATATAATACTTATTCGAGCCTTTATGAATAAATTCAAATTCATAATTGTCACTTGTATTGAATCTTGTATAATTATATCCCAAACCTTCGTTTGCCCATTCTGCATCAGTTATTGATTGGTCAGCACTCAACATATTCCAATCAAGATATTGTTGGTCTGACAACAGATAGTTTTTACTGTTAATTACATAAACACCATTGGCAACACAACCTTCTGAAACAGTTGAATCAGCAAGATAAATTTCATATTTATCTGAAACAGTTTCATCTGACCCACTGTTGCCACCTGAACCGCCCGCAGGCTTTTCAAGCTTGTTAATATGATATTTTACAACTTCGTATTCATCGTAAAGAGTAACGTTGTATTTATTAGTATTCTGTCTGATAACCTCGTGTAATTCGTCAGTAAGTCTGATGCCTGATTCAGCAACACTTGTAACGGTAACACCCTGTGTTGAAAAGCTTGATGTACCGTCTGATGCTACAGCAGTAATGTTGATTGTGCCTTCTTCGTCTGTTGTTCGGAGAATTACAAGCGCCTTACCGTTAAACATCTGAATTTTTGCTTCGGAATCAGATATAAGTACAGATGATTGCTGGAATTTTTCTGTTGTTGCAGGATTACCGTTATCAACGCCCACAATTTTTGCATATCTTGCAGATGAATCGTCAACCTTTACATTAAGAGTACCGTTGTAATCGTTCATAAAGTTGCCGTTGGCATCTCTTGCTTCAAATTCGACATAAATATAGTCTGTTCCGTCTGCAACGAAAGTATCTCTGTTCTGCCATACACTTGTAACAACCTGTGTTGCAGTACCTGTTACAGATTTTGTTGAACCCACAGTATCTGTGATTTCATTATTATTTTCATCATAAGCCTTAACAGCAAGTGTACCTTCTTCATATTTCACACTGAACTGCGGATATAAATTATCACCCTTGCCTGTATAGAAGCTTCCCACTGAACACTTAGAAGCATCTGTTATACTTTCTGTCCATGTTCTGTATGTATAACCTGCAGGTGTTGTAACAACATCTGAAACTGCAGTTGCAATAACCTGACCATTAAGAATAAGCTCTACCTTTTTCGCATTACTATATACTGCAACGTTTGCATATCCGTTTGAAAGAGCAAGCTTATCCCTGTTCCACGAACCGGGAACAAGATGAAGTGTTGTACTTTCTTCATTCCACCAGCTTCTGTAAAGATAATAAGAATCCTTTTCAAAGCCTGCAGTATCAACAACACCAAAATATGATGAGTTCGGAACTGCATTTTCATTTTTGTTGTAACCATCATTCCAAGGAGTAGGTTCACCGATATAGTCAAAGCCTGTCCAGATGAATTCACCTGAGAACCAGTCATTTTCAACTACATAAGCCCACGCTTCAGCAGCTTCATTACCCCAGCTTACTGCAAGAGTATCATAAGAAGTACACTGAATGTTCGTATCATCCTGACCCATTGTGTAATATACACCACGGCTATTGATTGCAGATGCAGCCTCTATTGCAACAAAAGGCTTTTCTGACCTTGAATCACTCGGGTCAGTCATAATATAGCTCCAATATTCAGGGCTGTAGTTACCACCGATAACATCCATTTTTCCATCAATCATAGTGAGTACATTATTACCGGGATTGTTGTTACCCTGAAGAACAGTTCTTGATGGGTCAAATGTATCTACGATATTAACAATAGATGTAACGATATCTGAATAATTTGTTGTTTCTGAAGTATCAGTAATATTAGCAAGCTCGTTACCAACGTCCCATGCAATAACGCAAGGGTCGTGCTCGTCACGAAGAATTGTATGTTCAACAACATACTGGAACCATTTCTGACCCTTTGCACCGATAGCAGTGTTTGAATCATCTATAGTTTCAAGGAAGTATTTACTGAAATCGTTTTCGTTGTAATTTTTCGAAGCATCCCAGCCGTCAAAGAATTCTTCAACAACAAGAATACCAAGTTCATTACAAATATTGATAACTGTTTTTGATGTTGGATTGTGTGATGTACGGATTGCATTACAACCCATTTCCTTAAGTGTCACAAGCTGACGATATATTGCTTCATATTCCGCTGCAGCTCCGAGTGCACCCTGGTCATGGTGAAGACAAACACCTTTAAGCTTAATATATTCACCATTAAGCTTAAATCCGCCATCTCTGTCCCATTCTATATAACGATAACCGAAAGTTGTATGGTATTCATCAATAAGTTCGCCATTTTCACCTCTTACAACTGTCTTTAATTTATATAGTTTAGGATTATCCAACGACCATAATTCAGGTGACTCGACACTTGGAGACAGAACCACTTCTTTCTCCGTATCAGCAGGCACAGTAATCAGATTTGATTTAACAGTACTGCTTACAGGATTATGCTTGTCATCAAGAATAGTCGCTTCAATAGAAACTTTTTTTGAAATAGCGGTATCGTTGTGGAATTTAATTGTTGCCTCAACCGTACCGTCACCATTTTTAATATTAGGAGTTGTCAAACGCGGACCGTAAAGAGAAACATGTACAGGACCTGCAACAGAAAGTGAAACATCCCTGTAAATACCTGAGCCTGAATACCAACGGCTATTAGGAATATCATTGACTACCTTTACAGCAATCAGGTTTTTTGAAGAATTTGACCATGTAATATAATCTGAAATCTCAAAAGAAAAGCTATTATATCCATAATGGTTTTCACCAACATATTTACCATTCACATACACATAAGTATGCTGATATGCACCATCAAAATTAAGAAATACGTGTTCACCTGTATAATATTCGTAAAGGTTAAACCATTTTCTGTACCAACCTGTACCACCGGAGAGATGTCCGCTTTCTGCTTCTGTCCCTTCGGTTGTGAATTCCTGACTCATGCTGAAGTCGTGAGGCAAGTCCACCTTTTCCCAGTCTGAATCATCAAAGCCCTTCATATATGATGCTTCATCCTCGCTAAATGAAAACAGCCAATCCTTATTGAAATCAAGTTCAAGACGTGTGTCATCATAGTTCTGTTCGTGACCTGCCATAGCAGAAGCCCTGATTGAATTAAATAATGCGAGCCAACCCTCATTAAACATACTTGTTGCAAGCATTATGACACAAATCAAAACAGCTAAAATCTTCCTTGTAATCTTCATTTAACTCCCTCCAAAATATATACATATCAACGCATAAATTTTCAAATTAATTATACCAAATCACGACTTATAAGTCAAACAGAAATTTAAAACACCCAGTCTATAAATCAACATTTCTTTGCAAAAGTGCACAATATTTTAAAATTCTTATCTTTAAATAAGTTTAAAGTTATCCTTGTTGAACCCATATTATTACAACACATAAAAAAGCGTTGCAAGAGGGGAGGGGTGGTCCCATTTTTGCAACGCTTAAATTTCTATTTATAATCTGGATATGTTACTGTTCTGCCTGTAAAAAACTCAACCACTGACTGATAAATTTCAGTGAATATTTTTTGTGTTCTGCCCTTGACTGCGAGTTCATAAGAGATTTTCTTTGAATACTTATCTCCACTTTCCTTTTGTGCTTTTGCATAGTCGTGGTCAAACACGTCATAAAGGCGTTCAACTCTTGTTGAGTAAGTTGAAGTGTCGTTTTCATCAATTTCCACCACACGATAACCATACTGAGTTGTATAAGCTAATCCCTTATAGCGTGTCATTGGTGAAGTGAAAATATCAATATTCTGGTTTCTTACACCAAATGCATTTGTGTGGTCGTGACCTGTGAACATTGCAAGCACATCACCTGTTTCAACCAATGCATCAAACTGACCGTCGTTGTAATATCCCGGGCAAGGGTATTCGTTAAGTGTACCATAGTTTGTATTTTCAGGGTCGAACATATAGTATTCGTTTTCATTGTAAAGATGTTTTTCTGAAAAGAGCTTCTTTGAATCAACCTTTTTAAGAACATCATAAATTTCAGGAACAATAATATGCTGGAAAACAACTGAGTTGACAGTTTCACCACCGTTTTCTTCTTTGAGCTTTGCAGAAGTATCTTTGTACCATTCAATTTGTTCAGTTCTTACTCTGTCATAGTGTCTTGGCTCATCTTCATCATAATCACCTGAGTCAAATACCCAAAGATTGAATTTTACCTTGTCACTGTCGGAAGCCAAAACAGGAATATTGAATGTTGCACAGTTTTTAAATGATTTTTCATCACCTGCAGATATTACACAAGAGAATGTCTTGTAATATTCCATAATATCTTTTCTTGACATTGGTCCTGCCTCTGAATCGTGATTACCAAAGGTTACGGCAACAGGAATATTTCTTGATTCAAAGATGTTCATAAGTGAATTAATAATTTTCTTTGTTTCTTCTTCACTTTCATAGGGTGTTGTATTATCACCTGTAAGCACAACAAGGTCAGGTTTTTCAACATCACAAGCGTTAGCTATAACCCATATTGATGAATCAAAATGCTTATCATTAGCAAGATGAGGGTCGGCAATATGTAATATTTTGAGTTTGCCGTTAGTGTTGAATCTTATTGTTGTGTCTGTTGTTTTCTGTGAATCTGCAGATGCATAGTTAATATCAGTATTTTCAGGTTCAATTTCGAAATAAATTATTCCCGCCACAAGATTAACAATACATACTGCTAACACAATAAGAATTATTTTTTTTAACATTTTTACATCTCCCGACTCAGTTTATTTTACTCTGTAAATATTTACTTCATAAGCACGAAGCTTATCTGCGTATACAGAATAATTTGAAAATAAACATTTACCTTCTACAGGAACAGGTCTTTCAATAATATTTTCCGTGAGATTCATCTCAATATAGAAGTTGCTTTCAGCACTTTCTCTGTAAAAGCAGAATGTTTCATCATTTGTTTCAATTGGTTTGAAATCACCATAAACAAGGGTTGACCTGTTTGCTTTACGAAGATGCATAAGGGATTTATAGTAATTAAAAGTACTTGTTGAATCTTCGAGCTGTATTTTTGCATTACATTCTTTATAGTCACCATTGACTCTGATCCAAGGCACACCTGTTGTAAAACCTGCATTTTCGCTATCATCCCAACAGATAGGAGTTCTTGCATTATCTCTTCCACCCGCCAGAATTTCTGCAAAAATTTCTTGAGATTTTCTGCCTATTTCAATATTTTCGTTATATCTGTTGATTGCCTCGACATCATGAATTTCACTCATATCTTTGAAATCACAGTTCATCATACCCAATTCCTGACCTTGGAAAATATATGGCGTACCACGAGTTGTCAGCACCATTGCACCGAGAAGCTTTGACAGTGGTTTTCTGAACTTAGTATCAGGATTAACCTTTGAAACCATTCGTGGATTATCGTGGTTTTCAATAACGAATGATGGCCATGATGAGCCGCAAAGTGAAAGCTGATATTTTATAAAAGCATCTTTCAGGTATTTAAGGTCATATTTATAATCCTGATATTTTTGTTTACCCGGATTCTCAATATGGTCAAAAAGGAACGCCTGACGAACTTCTTGTCGTGAATCATCTGAAATAAGCTTAACCATTTCAATGCCTGTACTGCAAGGCTCGGCAACACAAAAACTTTCAGGGAATTTCTTGAAAGTTTTTTCATTAAGTTCTTTAAGATATTCATGAAGTCTTGGCCCCCACGAATAGTGCTCAGCACCGCATCCGAATAGTTTGCCGATGTGTAGATTGCCGTCAGGAAGACCGTCAACCTTTGAAACAAGGGTGATAACGTCCATTCTGAAGCCGTCAACACCTTTTTCGAGCCACCAAGAAACCATATCATAAATTTCTTTTCTGAGTTCGGGGTTATCCCAATTCAAATCCATTTGTTTTGATGAGAAAAGATGTAATGCCCATTCATCAAGTTCGTGGTAATAGTTCCACGCAGGGCCTGAAAAAAATGATGTCCAGTTATTTGGTGGAATTCCGTCACCCTTGCCTTTTCTAAATATGTAATAATCCTTATATTTTTCGTCACCTGCAAGAGCTTTCTGGAACCATTCGTGTTCGTCAGATGTGTGGTTTACAACCAAATCCATGACAAGCTTCATGCCACGTTTATGAATTTCTTCGAGCATCAAATCAAAGTCTGCCATCGTGCCGAATTCGGTCATAATTTTACGATAATCACGAATATCGTATCCCATATCGTCATTAGGTGAATCGTAAATAGGGCTGAGCCAAAGAACATCAACACCTAAATCCTTAAGGTAATCAAGTCTTGAGATAATACCCTGTAAATCACCGATACCGTCACCGTTTGAGTCCATAAATGAACGAGGATAAATCTGATAAATAACAGACTCTTTCCACCATCTTGGGTCAACCTCTTTTTTTGCAATAACCTTTTCGGTCGTTAAATTCATAAGGCTGATAATTTGTTCAATTTCAGGAACAGAAAGCTTATCTCCCAAAAGTTCAACAATAGTTTTTTCTCTGTATAAAGGGTTTACCAATACATCATTTGAAAGATTACTACGATAAACCACCATTTGCGCAACATCATAACCTACAGGGTTATTAAGCACATCACTCAATGTACTTGTAGGGGTAATTCTCATAAAAATATCTTTCCTTAAGCAGTTTCATTTTCTTCGTGGCGTTTTTTGCGCATTTCTTCAAGTTCACGGTACATCTGCTCCTTCTTTTCGCCCTCGATATCATAGAAGAATTTGAGAACAAAAGATTTAAGCATATTTGCAAGAGCATAACCAAATACAAGGAAAGCAAGAAGCCAGAGACAAGTTTTGAGATATGTAGGCTGAGCCTGCATTGTAGCAACAAGGTCACCTTCAGCAGAAGACATATAACCTGCCCACGCGATCATAAAAGGAATTGCAAGTTCTTTAAGATAGTTGAGACCTGTTAAAATCCAACCAGGAACAATACCCTGAATTGCTTCCATTCTTTCGCCTGTTTCCCATTCAAGATAATCAAAGAATTCAACATTGAAATGAGATGTTGAAAGTTCCTGAAGACCGATACCGATACCAAAAATGAAATAGAACACATAGAAGAATATGCTATTCCAACCGCTGAAGAACATTATGCCAAACTGTGCTTCAATAAAGCAGATTCCGAAAAGGACACCTGCGGCAGCCAATGAAAATGGTCCACAGAATTTAAGAAGTTTAGTTGGTTCATGTTTCTTTGAAAGTTTTGTGCAGATAAGATTACCAACAACCGTACCGATTGCAGTAGGTAATGTGAGAAGAAGATTCTTTGAAGAGCCTACTGTAATGGCAGCAAGATAAGTTGACATTTTACCAAGCATTGCAAAAACATTTGACCACTGAATTACGTGGTAAGCACGGTAGTTCTTATATTTGAAAAGAGAAAATACTGCTTTGGTAACTTTAACTTTCTGCTTTTTAGGAAGCTCGATTCTTTCCTTACAGAAAATACCGCACATAAGATTACCGAATGCTGTAACCGATGCGGCAACAATTGCAAGAGTCATATACATTGCGTTCTTGTCGTCGCTGAAAAGTCCGTAAACAAATGTACCGAGATATGCTGCACCGTATCCGATATAGTAAGATAACTGCCAGATAGTAGCAACTGTTTTCTTTTCCTTATGGTTAGGTGAAATTACCTGAACAAGGTTAAAGGACAGATTGTTAAGCGCATTAAAAATTGTCTGGCAACATGCGATACTATATCGCAAGATGTTCATCTGCTGAATTGACCAGCCCTGGGGTACATAGAAATACATTACTGTGAAAAGGAATGTAGGGATAAGACAGATAAAGTACCAATGACGGTATCTGCCAAAACGAGTTTTCCATTTTTGTACAAGCACACCTGCAAATATACCAATAAGTATGCTGAAAATTGTTGTGATGGTTGTCTGCACAGCAAGAATTTCTGCAATGCCTTCAGCATTAACACCTACGGGGCCGTAGTAAAGTTCGTGAAGGAATGCTGCTGCAAGTGAGCCGGTAAGAGTTGTTCCGAACATACCTCCGGCACGAGAAAGTAATACGCAGAAATACTCAAATTTTGATATGTACTTTCCATCTGTAGTTAAAAGAGTGTTTTCTTGAGTTTTTGACATTATATCATCCCCTAAATTTTCTTTTAATTAATTTTAACACATTTCAAAATTAAAAGCCATATGTTTTTTTTATTTTATTAAACGTATTGCCTGTATTTTTTTACCATTTTTAAAACATAACATCAACAATGATAGGATAATGGTCTGAAGGGTACATATCCATTACAGTATTGCGGATAATTTTGTATCTGTCAACTCTGACATTTTTTGAAACAAAAGCATAGTCAATAGGTCCGTTTGCGTCCTCATTAACTTTACCATATCCGTGAAATGTTATACCATCATCACTGTTATCAGCAACAATCTTTGAATCATTTGTTTTCATAAGCATTTTACTATAAGCTTCACTTGTTGGTTCAGCATTAAAATCACCTGTACAAACAACAGATAAACCACTTTTCTCAAGTTCGTTAATTTTACTATTAAGTACATCTGTCTGTAAAACTCTTGAGGCATCACTTACATGGTCAAGATGTGTGTTTATATGGGCATATTTAACGCCTGTTTCTTTGTTTTCCAGAACTGCCCATGTTGCAATTCTTGTGCAAACCGATTCCTCATACTTGGTGTATTTTTCTTCAGGTGTGTCACTAAGCCAAATTGTACCACTATCGAGAAGTTTAAACTTACTTTTAAGATAGAAAACGGCACTGTATTCACTGTTTACATCTTTATCTCTATGCTCACCAACATATGCATAATTTTTAAGTCCTGAAGAGAGAATATCTATCCATTCACCTGTTGCCTCTTGAACACCAACAGAATCAGGAGAATACTGTTCAATAATAGCTTTTGATATAACAGAACGATTTTTCACACTACCTTCTTCGTCATCACAATATCTAAGATTAAATGACATAACTCTTGTAGCATCATTTGTTTTTTGTGGAATATCATCGATTATAATCACACCAAAATCAATATCTTTAATCATAAAAAGCTCCTTTTAATACTGAAACAATTTAACTTATACCGGGAGTTTTAAGTATACCTGTTGTACGAAGAACATATTCATAACTCCAATTTATTCCTTCAGTTCGCCACGCATCCGGACCATGCCATTTTTCATTTACATCTACAAGGTGAAACGGGCCAAATGAATTATATCGGTTTGTATAAAGCTTTAAGCCAATTTCGTGTTCACCGTCAGGAATACCTTTGATTTCAAGTGTGTAAGGCGGATAAATAATATCACCCTTAATTTCACCGTCAACACTCACTTCAACAAGTGCTCCCATATAGTCACTTGCAGTAACTGTAAGACTACCGTTTTCAGTTTTTGTCTTGATTTTATATGTAACTGCACCTGAATAGAATGGGAAGCCCTGATTAAGCAGAGAACCGAATGAAATTTTTTCAGGAAGGTTGGTTATTACTGCAATTGAGCCAGTTACCTTGACACCAAAGTTACCCAAAACAAACACATTTTCAAGGTTTGCTGTTTTACCGAATGGCAAAGTAATTTCAAGTATGTTTTCACCCTTCATTATATTTCCGAGTTTCATTTTGCCGATTGAAATATCAACATAGAAGCCTTCTTCTCGCTCAGTAATTTTTTTACCATTAAAGGTTACAACTGCAACATCAGCATCTTCAAGAGCAAGAATTGCACCTTCATAATCTATTTCACTATTGAATGTGAATTTAAGAGTTGCTTTATGTTCTTTTGGTGATTGTCCATATACCCAAGGTTGAACAACAGCTCCGCCTCTTTCATCCATACCAAGTCGTTCTCTTATAAGATTATCAAGTCGAAGCACTTCTTCTTTTGGGAAATAGTCCTTATCATCGTCGATTTTCCATTGTGCCATATCAAGGACAAGAATATTTTCTTCAGATAACTCATAATCGCACATTTCACAAAGAATGTCATTTGATTTTTCAGGAATATGCTGTACTTTTTCACACTCTGTTTTACCATCAACGAGTTTAAGAAGAATTGAATCATAACTAAAAATTCGGTAACGAATAATCGTCTTTCCTTCTCGATATTCTGCTTTAATCGGCTCAATTTCACCATTTTCTGTGTTGTAAATTTCCGGTGAGAATGTGCCATTCAGAATAATCTGAATGTCTTTACCATAATCTATATGCTTGTTTTCAGGTTCTTTTGAACAACAGATGAAAAGCCATTTGCAGTCATTGTCTTCACGCATCTGATAAATATAATTATCTGTAAGTTTACCATCAGCATATCTTAAGGTGAGTGTTCTGACATTCTCAAGTGCTGTGAGAAGTGATGCACGGGAAAAGTCGATTTTTTCACTCTTTTCAAAAAGTGATTTTGCATAATCAGAAGGTATAGCGTCAACAAGTGAAGGTGCATCACCCATAAAAATAAGCTTACCACCATTTTTACGGAATTGCTCGAGTCTTTCAACTGTTGTTTTTCTCAATGTTTCGCAACCCGGAACAATTATTGCGTCATATTCCATTTCACCAACTTTAAGAGGTGCAGAGCCCTCCTTACAAAGAGTTGGGAAAAGTGATTCTGAAATGAAATTGAAGTCAATACTGCCTTCAAGAAGCCATTTTGTAACACGTTGAAATCTTTCGTCAAGATTTTCTCTGAAAATTGCAGATTTATCATTAGGACCCCAATGAAGCCAGAAACTTTCAACAGGATGAATAACGCCGACCTTTACGATTGGCTTACCACGTGTAAGCGCTGTGTTTACTCTTGCAAAATGGTCTTCAATAAGATTATATTTTTTGTACCAAGGTGATTGATAATGAATTGAAGCAGGGTAATCTCGTTTCGCTTCGCCTTTCATTGCATACCAAGAGAGGTGAGGAACACGAATCGTAACACCGAGACAAGCCTGCCAGTCACCCTGATGCTTATATGTTCTGAAATCGCAGTCCCAACCTGTTACACCGTAAAGTTCTGAAAGCATACCCTCATATCCAAACTGATGAACAGCAGATTGTGCTTGTTTTGCTGTGGTAAATTCATGTCGATTGCAAAGCATATCAATACCGGGAAGCTTAAAACTTCGGTATGAACGCATTGCTTCACCGAGCGCTGCAGTTTGTGAATTGAGTGTAGGCTCTTCCATCATGTGCCCTGTAAGAGCAATACTATTTTCTTTGCACCAACCACCCACAGTATCGGCAAATGATGTTGCAAATAATTCAGCAATAAAATCGTGGTACCTGTAACGATGAAGGGATGGTGCAGAATCAGGCTTATCCCAGAAAATTTCAGGAAGAGTATCAAAAATATCCTCACCATACATTTCTTTGTAAAGCTCAGGAACATTGTCAGTCCATGGCATTGTAATATTCATTTTATCAAATGAATTATTAAGAACTGCCTTTCTTGTAAACTGAGGCTCATCTGTAAAAATAGCAGGGATGGTCTTATCAAATTCATCACCCACTTTATCCTTATATTTTTCGTGAGTGACCTCAATAAACTTTTTAACAGCCTTATTGTTCAGTGTGTCAAGATATGTCTGTCCGTTGTACCAGCTTGAAGGGTTTGCCAATTCAAGAAAAGCGTACCATTTTGTGCCTTCAGCCTCATCATTTTCACCGATTTTTTTGTAAGAGGAAAGAAAACCGTCACTGTCCAGAATTACATCATAGCAAGCAAGAGGATTTTCTTTTCTGTTTACCCAATCGTCATCAATATCACTGTGTTTTTCTTCTTTGAAAGGAGTAAAAAAGAGACATCTGCTTCTGTATTTTTTATCCTTTGTCACAAGCCCGCCTGCAGCACCCGATGGCCAACGGTCTTCGTCATAAAGCCACGCAAGCATTTCTTCATTTTTTGCTTTAACCACAGTATCCTTGATGAGTTCCATATATTCTTCACTAAGGTACTCATTTTCAAGGCCTGTTCTTACGTGAAGATGAAATCCACCAAGTCCCATTTCCTTGAACACATCAATCTGACGGCATAATTCTTCTTTTGTCAAATATGAGTTAAGTGCCCAGAAAGGTGTTCCACGGAATTCAGATGTAGGATTTTTAAAAAGTTCTTTTTTTAACGATTTTTCAACATTCTGTTTATATAACATATTTTTCACCTTGCGATACTGTAAATTTATTTAAGTGTAAATTCGGTATTACTATCCGAAAAGCCTTTATT
The DNA here is from genome assembly GCA_045631225.1 of Candidatus Fimenecus sp. Classification (GTDB taxonomy): domain Bacteria; phylum Bacillota; class Clostridia; order Oscillospirales; family Acutalibacteraceae; genus Fimenecus. The sequence continues at coordinate 44,892 of JAZQUG010000033.1, read as the reverse complement.
GTTTCCGATAGTATTAAGAAGCATACTTCTCAAATCAATTTTTTCACCATTTTTACAAAGCTTTGGTTCAACCTTTTTAAGCACAAATGAAAATCTGTCAAGAATACCTGCAAAGAAGTTGTATCCCGGTGTGCCCTCAACATAAGGCATATCACCTGTAAATATGCTTAAGCCGACTTCACCAACAAAATCAGAGAACTTTTTCTTGTCAAATTCTTTATCTCGTTTTAAGAAAAGCAAACGCTTTAATGACTTAACCGTCATTTTGTCAAAGCGCTTTCTTGCAAATGCCTTAAGGTGCTTTACAATTCCTTTTCCGCCACTGAGAGCATCGCACACTCTTGCAATAATTGCAGTTGAAAAATGATTATCAAAATACTCCTGAGGAGTAAGTCCCTTTAAATCCCATCCGAAATCAGGTACATCAAGTGATTTAACTTTAAGAACAGAATTTTCATCGATAGTGATTTTTCGGTATTTTGCGGGACTACCCACAAGAGCAGATGTGCATACATCAATGAGTCTGTTTCCGTTTTCTGAATAAAACTCATTTATGCTTTGAATATGCATATGACCTGTTAAAACAAGCTCTACTCCGTTATCAGCAAGGAAGGAAGCTGCTTTTCTCCAATCCTTGATTTTTGCATCTCCGACTAATTCAAAAGCAGGTACAGGAGGAATAATCGGGTAATGACAAATTGCAAAAACATCACAGTTATCTTCCTTTGCCTTGAGGAGCTGTTCTTTTGCCCAAGCCATAAGTCTGTCGTCCATTGTACCTTTTGGTTGGTCTTTACTGTCACAATGAATAGCGAGCATTCTGACACCGTTACTGATTTCTGCCACATAAGAGTGTGTGGGTTCATCAAACGCAATTGCATCACCATAACCAAAATCACGATACATTTCACACAAATCGTTATAATCTGTAGCCTCAACAGGCATACGACCATCGCCTTTTAAAACATAGGCTGAGTCGTTATAATCGTGACCTGCTGTTATAACATAAACCTTTTTACCATTGTTTTTAAGTCTGTAAAGTTCTTTAACAAAACCATTGTGACTCTCTTTTTCACCATTTTTTACCAGGTCACCGGGAAGAATAACAATATCAGTATCTTTATCTTCAATAATTTTGTCGAAAGTTGAGCTTATAATTGCACCACTTTCCCTTACAAAATACTGTTCGGTCACCATATTTTTTTCGAAAGCTTTTCCACCCGGTTCTAATTTATTATCTAAATAATGTGTATCGGTAACAAGATAAAAACTTACAGGTTTCATATTTTTTCTCCTTAAGCTTATATATTCAGAAAATCTTTTCTGTAATTAACGCCAAAAAACTCTGCAAGCTCTATCATTTCTTCATCCTTGATAGTGTTTATTCTTGGCAGGTGTGCTGTCAGCATATAAATCTGGGCAGCCTTTTCTACAGTTTCAATAAGTCCAAAGGTTTCGTCCATTGTTTTACCGGCACCATAAATGCCATGCATACCCCAGACAACGAGTCGGAATTCTTCCATTTTCTTTGCTGTTGCTTCACCGATTTCATTTGTACCGCAAAGCATCCAAGGGAGAACACCTACACCGTCAGGGAAAACTACAATACACTCGGTACACATTTCCCAAAGAGTATGAGTAAATTTCTTTTCGTCAAGCTCATGCACATAGTTCATAGCCAGTGTATGGGTTGGATGTGTATGCATTATAACTCTGTTTTCAGGGTCAACTTTGATCCTTGCCATATGGCTCATAAGATGCGCAGGAAGCTCACTTGTAAATCTACTGTTGTCCTTATATCCCCAAAGAAGCTCGGCTGTTGTTCCGTCCTTTGCAATACGGATAATACCAAGATTTGTTTCAGGGTCACTTTCGACGTTTTTAAAATATTTTCCTGTACCTGTAACGATAAAGATTTTACCGATAAGGTCAGTTGCATCAAAGCCTGTAGGGATTGTACGGATAACATTATCTGTATCAAGATATTCTTTAACTTCATTTTCATCAAGCATATAACTGATGTTACCGCCATTTCTTTCATCCCAACCAAGACGATACATATTAGCAGTAGTCTTTTTCATCTCTTCTACAAAAGGGGCAGTTAAAATATTTTTCATACTCTTTTCACCAGAACTTCCTGTTCATACTTTTTAACTTCTGCAAGAAAATCTGTGGGTACATTTTCTCTTGCAAGATATTCATTCCATACATCACCAAACGGTGCTGTTTTCATTTCTTCCTGAAGATACATTATCTCTGTAAATTTACTTTCATCCTGCAATTCTTTCATTTTTTCATCAGGCTGTAAAAGTGCAAACAACAAAGCCTTTTGTACACTTCTTACACCTGTTACCCAAGCAGAAATACGATTGATTGATGCATCAAAATAATCTGTTGCAATAAATACTTTGTCAATAGCATTATTCCTCACGATTTCCTTTGCAATCTCTTTGGTTTCTTCGTCAAAGATTACTACATGGTCACTGTCCCAACGGACTGCTCTTGTAACGTGAAGGGCAATTTTTTCATTAAAAAGGAGAAGTGAAGAAATTTTGTCGCTTACCATTTCTGTGGGATGATAATGACCGTTATCCATAAGAGGTGTGATACCCTTGTAATCGGAATAGGAAAGGCAGAATTCAGCCGAGCCTACGGTGTAGCTTTCAAGACCGATACCGAATACCTTTGATTCAAGAGTAACATAAACCTTTTCTTTGTCATATGGTGTATCAAGAATTTCATCAAGGCTCTTTTTAAATCTCTTTCTTGGAGAAAATCGGTCAGCGGGAATATCCTTGTAGCCGTCTGGAATCCATATATTCATAACACAAGGTATCCCTGTTTCTTCAGCAAAATACTCAGCAATTTTAAGACAAGCCTTACCATGATTTACCCAATATGTACGAATATTCTCGTCAGGTGAAGAAAGAGTCAGATTATCCTTTACCATAGGATGAGAAAAGAATGTTGGGTTAAAATCTATACCCATATTTCTTTCTTTGGCAAAATCCACCCATTTTTTAAAATGCTTTGGCAGGAGTTTATCTCTGCCAACAATTTCGTCATCGTCAAAAATAGCGTAACAAGCGTGGAGATTCAGCTTCTTTTTGCCGGGTATAAGAAAAAAAGCCTTATCATAGTCAGCCATAAGTTCCTCAGGTGTTCTTGCCTTTCCGAGATAATTACCTGTTGTCTGAATACCTCCTGAAAGAGCCTCATTACTGTCAAACCCTGTTACATCGTCACCTTGCCAACAATGAACGGAAATACATATACTTTTAAGAGTTTCAAGTGCTTTTTCAGTATCAATGCCATAGTGTGCATATATTTCTTTAGCTTCGTTATATCGGTTCATCATTCTGCCTTCTCTACATTAAATTTTTTTATATTAGTAAGAGTAGTTTTGCATAAACTCTGTAAAAGTGTAATAGCCATTGTTTTAATATGTTATGATAATATCACATTTTGACATTATTTTAAAGAAATTTTTACCATTCTAACCCCTAAAAAATTATTTTCTTTTATCATTTATCAAAGAAATGGTTAAAACCCCGAGAATAATTTATAATCTTGTAATTTTTTTATACGTTAACTTATTACTCTTTACTTCTTTATTAATATTTCGCTATGACCATTTGTAATGTGGAATGATGTTATGGGATTAATTTTACGCATCATTTCTTATGTTTCTCTGCAAGTGTTGTTCTTCAAAATTGGGAGGTGCTTCAAAAAAAATTCCAAGCCGTAAGACCTGGAATTTTTTGAGCCAATAGGCTTGGTATATCGTCAATAATAGCAAAAGTTGATGTATCGCATCGCACTTTCGGATGTGTATATTTGCATTTCGTGTGCAACGATTATTCAAGCATATTATTTTCCTTGAGTGTTTGCAGAAATTCCTCAATGTCACTTTGTGCAGTTGCAGCATCAATTTTAAAATTTTCTGTAACAGCCTGAACAAGCTGTGGGAGGGTACATTCGGTCTGAAGTCTTTCCCAAAGGAGTCCGCTTACAGGGTTGAGGATAATAATATTTGCTGAATTAAGCTCGGGCGCAAAAGGGATTGCCAAAAATTCACCCTCAATTTCTCTTAAAACATATCCTGACTTAATTTTAAAGGTTTCGTTGGTCATAAAAATCACCTTTCATTTATGATATCGTTACCAATGTTAACATATTTCCGAGAAAATAGCAAATCAAATTAACAATCAAGTTTTTTTAAACATTTACAATTGACAATCATATAAAAGTGTGTTAAAATTGAGCGAATATGAAAAGTGGGAGAATAGTTGATGTTGCGGAATTATTCTGTATGCGAAAGGGGATTAAAGATTAACGCTCCTTTCTTTCCCGCGAATTCCGAGAATTGGGAAAAATTCCTGGTAAAATCTGCGAAATCTGATATATTTGTAGAGTGCAAAGTTTTCGATAATTTACCTGAGATAAACGGTGAGTGGTCAAAAAGAGAACAAAGTGATTATTGTATTGCTGAGAATGCACTTTACAAGCGCATATATATGGGCTGTGCCGACGGTGCAGTTATAAGGACTGCACTTAATGATTTCTCGAAAAAGGAAATAGCCTTTGCTGAGAGCAGTTTTAAAACTCTTATGGATGAGCGTTATATGTGGAGTACAATCGGTCTTGCTGAGTCTCTTTTGTTTCTCGATTCACTATTGATGCACGCTTCTTATATAGAGGTTGATGGTGAGGCAATATTGTTTACTGCGCCGTGTGGAACAGGTAAAAGCACTCAGGCTGAGCTTTGGCGGAAATTTGCAGGAGCAACGGTAATCAACGGTGATAAAGCAGGAGTCAGCTGTATTGACGGAAGGTTTTATGCTTGCGGAGTACCTTTTTGCGGAACGAGCGGTATTTGTGAGAATAAAACTCTGCCACTTAAAGCGATAGTTGAGCTGGGTCAAAGTAAACGGAATACAGTCAGAAGGCTGACGGGAGTCAGTGGCTTGCAGGCGGTGTTGGGTAATACATATATAGATATGCAGACTCCCGGGGTGCCTGTGAGGTGTGTTGAGCTGATAAACAGAATTCTCAGCTCAGTGGGTGTCTATCATCTTGATTGCACACCTGATGAACGGGCAGTTGAGACTTTGAAATCAGCATTGAAAAACGAATAACAGTGATTGGTTATGGAAAACGCATACAATTTATTTATAAATAAGCTTTTTATGAAAGCCGATTTGGGCAAAATTCCTCTTGCAGGAACCTTTGAGCTGACCTCAAGATGTACTCTTGATTGTAAAATGTGTTATATACATAAGGGTATTTGTAATAAGGAGGCGCAAAGTAAGGAAAAATCTACCGAATGGTGGTTGAACCTTGCTGAGGAATGTAAAAAAAGAGGCACTTTGAATTTATTGCTGACAGGCGGTGAGCCACTTGTCAGAAGTGATTTTAAGGAGATTTACCTTAAGCTTCGTGAAATGGGTTTTCTTTTAAATATAAATACTAACGCCACATTGATTGACGATGAGTATATAGAATTTTTCAGGGTGTATCCTCCACAGAGGTTGAATATAACTCTCTACGGTTGCTCCGAAAGGACATATAAAGAACTTTGCGGAGATGGGAGTGCTTACGAAAAGGTTAAATACGCTGTTGAGGGCTTGAAAAAGAACAGTGTGAACATTCGGCTTAATTATACCGTAACACCACTCAATAAGGATGATTTGAGCAAGGCAAGAGCTTATGCAAGAGTCTTGGGTATCGAAATGAAGGCTGTTACCTATATTTTTGAGCCTGTAAGGGCAAGTGGTGAGGCGTTTAGGTTAAGTCCCGAGGAGGCTGCAAGGCTTGATTTTGAAAACAAGCTGCAAAGCCTTACTGAAGAAAGGTTTGCTGAAATAGTCAAATCAGGGAAAAAGGGTGAGCAGCACCGTAGAAGAGAGTTTCTGACAGATGAATGTGAAGGAATTTCCTGCAGAGCAGGCTTAAGCTCTTTCTGGGTTACCTATGACGGTAAAATGACACCTTGCGGAATGATGACACAGCCGTCTGTGGAAATTGAGGATTTCGACACTGCCTGGGAATATATGAACAAGGCACGTGAGGAAATAAAAATGCCGAGAGAATGTAAGGATTGTGAATATCGTAAGAATTGCGATATCTGTGCTGCAGTTTCTCTTGCAGAAACAGGGGATTTTTCAAAAGTACCCGAATACGCTTGCCGAAAGGCGAGGGCTTATTGCAGACAGGTGCAAAATCTGGTCGAGAAAAGCCCAAAATAAGGAATTAAGCAAATTCAATAATTGGATTTGTTAAATATTTTCATTTGAAAAAAATGGAGGTAATCAATATGAAAAAGAACAAAATATTTAGAAAGGCCATGTCGTTGTTGCTTTCATTGGCAATACTTGTTGGAACATTAGCAATCGCTATTCCTCAGTTGAAAGTTAATGTTGGCGCTATTACAACAAGTGATGGCGAAACAATTACACAGACACAAATTGTTACAAGTAACCGTGACGTAACTTATGGTAACTACGCAGCCCAGTATTTGAATGGTGCCGGTGAAAGTACAGGAATTGTTATTCCGGGCCTTGACCCAGCTCAGGACTATGTTATTCAGGGTATGACATATTATCCACAGAAGGACTGGATGCTTGTTACTGCATACCATAATGACGGAACATATTCAAGTAAGGTGTTCTGTCTTGATGCAAAAACAGGTGAATTTGTAGCAGTGCTCTCATTCCTTAATGTGGACGGTTCAGTAAACATGGACCATGGTGGTGGTATTGCTATTTCTGAACACAACATTTACTATTCTTGTGGTGATATGGACAGAAGTATTGCTTATGCACCTCTTTCAGCTCTTGATGGTATTCAGAAGGGTGAACATAGAGTTGTTCAGCTTGCAGATGAAGTTGAATTCACTGAAGTTGGTTCCGTAACAAAAGATAATAAAACAGCGTACACAGCTTACGTTTGTTATGACCAGGGTTATCTCTGGATGGGTAACTTCTATGATAAAGGTGCAGATATTATAGGTATTGATATAGCTGCAACCGATTATAATGCTCCTGCTACATCAAACTATAACTCAATGGTTTATGGTTATAAGCTTAAAGGTTCATCATCTGCAGCAGAGTGGGGTAATCTTATAAGCGGAATATCTGACTGTAGGGGTTATCCAACACATGCTATCGCTCTTGATAATAACATCAGAGACGTTCAGTATGCCGTTGTTGATAACGGTAAGCTTTACCTCAGCTGCTCATTTGGTTCAGGTGCCGGTAACTCTGTTAGCTTCGGTTTCGGTGAAACAAGTAGACTTATCACAGCTGATATCGACCTTTCTGCACAGCCCACAACAGATGTTCAAATCAGTACAAATTCAGATAATAGTTCATTAAAGACAATCAAGGCACATAAGATAGACGAATATGACACATACGATATGATGCCTATGTCAGAAGGTCTTTGTATTATCAATGACTTGATTTTCTGTACGTTTGAAAGTGCTTCTAACAAATACAAGAACGAAAGTAGCGGTTTGACTTCTATCGGTAACTGTGAAAAGCCTGTTGACGTTATCTGGAAGATTGACCCTTATGCACTTGAAAACGAAGTTAGAGTTGAAGACCCACCATATTCTTATTACGAAAAGGTAAACAGCCTTTCAGAAATCAAGAATGGTGATGAATATCTTATCGTTTACGAATCACCTGAAAAGGACCCTGTTACACAGCAGAATATCCTTTACGCAATTGATGCTAACGGTGGTTATAAGGATTACAGACTTTCAAAGAATAGCCTCGGTAGCAATGTAGGTTATACTGGTGCTATCGGTCATCCTATTACAGAGTATTCAATTGAATATGGTAAGCTTTATCTCGGTAATGCTGAAAAGGACGATGTGAAAAATCTTCGTTGGAAGATTACTAATCTTAACGGAAATTCTTACAGCATCCAGTCTCCTGATTACTATTTTGTAAATCAGCCTAACCTCTATTTTGATGCTTCAAATATTTCAATGTCAACAGACAATATTCGCGGAAATAATATTAGAATTCAGGAAGTAGGCGATGGTGAGGGCGGATTCTGGCTTTCAAATAACGAAACATACTTCCTCTGGTGTAATGACGGTACAACATCAAGCTATAATACCGCGTACAATAATTATTATCAAAACAATAATTCAATTTTTATGTACTCAGGTGTCACTGAACAGCCTGGTACATTCCATATGGACGCTTTGAATCTTTCAGGTTCAAATGTCCTTGGTGGTGCGGTTATAACAGGTGCAGATACAAATTATGCACACGGCGTATTCAATATTTACAGACGTGTTGTTGACAGAGCAGCTTCAACATTCGAAAGCCGTGTATATACAGATATGAAGGCATCACTTCAGGCTGACGGTACATACACAATCGACCTTGAAACCTATGCAATTTCTCCTAACCACTATATGCCTGTTGACGATAGACCAACAGACTACATTATCGTAATGGATAAGTCACAATCTGTTTCTTATTCAAGTACAGACTGTGACGGTAATCCTACCGGAGCTACATTGGATGGTACAGCCCTTAGAGAGTGGGGTTCAGAAAACTCATTGGCTGTAGTTTCATTGTGTTATGATTCAGACACAGAAACTCCGGCATCAGGAACAACTGGTGTTAACGGTTATGCGTTCTCAAAAACTGATGAACAGGTTTATCTCAAACACACAGACGGCAATTATTATAGAATTTATCTTGCAGTTCACACAACATCATTGAATTCTTTCAATAATCCAAGCAAACAGTTATATTGGGCATATTATATTGCAGATGACGGACTTTATTATGTTCTTCAGTCAGCAGGTGAAAGTAGTACCGGTTCAAGTTACATTCACGACCCAATTACAAGAGACCAGTTCTATAGTAATGTTAACAATGCAGTTAACTACTCAGGTAGTTCTTCAAGTACAAGTAACGGTACCCGTCGTGAGGCGAAAATTTACACAGGTACACACTATACTTACACTTGTGGTTCATATGAAGCAAACATAACAACACGTATTGAAACAATCAAGGCAAAAGCATCAGAGCTTGTTGGTCAGATTGCAGCACAGGGTTCTGATAACAGAATTGCTGTTACATATTACGGTGCAAGCTCATCTTACCTTGATACAAATAATTCATGGGCTACATCAGGCTTTACAAATGCTTTCTGGGATGCAAACTCTTCAAATGTTTCAAACCTCCAAGCACAGATTAGTAACATTTCTAACCTTGAAACAACTGCACAGACAGATAATTCAGGTATTGAGCTTGATTTCGCAACTCAAATTATGAATAACTCTGGTGCGGACTACAAAGCTTCGGGTGACAGAAACTGTGTAATTATTTTTATGTCAGATGGTGTTCCCGGTAATGATACTGATGCATCTGGAAGAACAATTGCTGCAAATAATGCTATTGTAAGAGCAATGCAGGCTAAAGAGAAAGGCGCATTCATTTTCAGTGTTCTCGTTGGTGAAGACGGAGCTGACTTTGACAAAAATAAATATATGGAAGCAATTTCTTCAAAATATCCTGCAGCTACATCAATGACTGAGCTTGGTGGTGCAAACGTTGACGGTGTAACTTACACTTCAAACCTTGGTGATATTATTGTTGAAAACTTCGTTAACCTTGCTGCAATTATGGGCAATGAGTTTGTTAAGAACGAAGCTGTAGGTATTGCAAACCTTGATGTAAACTCAATTCTTAATGAAGAACTCACTTCTGCATTCAAACCAATCATTGATGAAGACGGTAGCCTTGCAGAAGGTATTGAAATTACTCACCAGCTTGTTCCTGGTTCTTATGATAAGGTTGAACGTTTCAGCTTTGATGAAAGTGCAGCATATGTTGATGGCAATATTAAATTGAGCTATGATGAATCAAATTCTCGTAAAATCACTATTACAGGCTATGATTACGGCGAAAAATATATTTCAAAAGAAAAAACAGGCTATAAGCTCAAGATAAGAATTACAGGCGTGGAGGCTGACGAAGCAGCAGATATTACAAATACATCAATTAATAATACTGCTACAACAGCTATTTACCAGACAGATAATTCTGGTGCATTCAAGTACTTCCCAACAGAATACTTCAATATTCCTACATACACATATGTTCTTGACTATGATTTACCAATGTATGACTCGGATATTAACGGTACACTTTGCTCTGTTGACGCTGGTCTTAACAGACAGTCAACATACAAAACTGTTCGTGAAACAGACAATGTTGCACTTAACTTTGTTAACGGAAATCAGGATATGACTTATGAACTTGTATCAGGTGAATATACCGAAGAAGATAACCGTTCATTCTGTCTTATCAAGCGTGATGATGGAACATATGACTGGTTCAGAATCAACATTGTTCCTGCTTCGAATGTTCTTTTCGAAGAGAACAGATTCACTGCTTCAACAGCCGGTTCATTCACTAAATCTAACTGGAATTCTGAGGGTGCGGCTCTTGCAACAGGTCAGTCACTTTCAGGTGACAACGACCGTTATGGCTATGATGAAGTTTATGCAAATAACGGCGCAGACTATTCTAATGGTACAGTATTAAAGGCAACTGTTAATTCAACTACAAAGCGTAGTGAAACAATGACATTCAGCTATACAGGTACAGGCTTTGACCTTATGGCAGCTTGTGGCGCAAATACAGGTATTCAGCTTGTTAATATCAAGAACTCTGCAGGTGAAATCGAAAAGCTCTTTATGGTTGATACATATTATGTTGATACAGAGAACTATGACGGTGCTCTTCTCAAGCAGGTTCCTATCGTAAGTTATACTAATGCAGGTGGATATGGTGATTACACTGTTGAAGTTACAGCAGCTTACCTTTCAACTGCTCAGGGTATTACAGGCGGTCGTTCAAGTATGTTTAATAAGACATACACAGCTCAGAACTTCTTAAGAGATATGGGTATCAACGTACCGATGAGTGAGGTTGAATTTGTTTGGTTTAACGACAATTCAGTTCTCAACGGTGGTACAGGTCCTGTTGTTGAAAATTCTTCAGCAAATCGTGGAACTGCAGCTGCTGCAGATGTTTCACTTGACTGCTATATCGACAGCATTCGTGTTTACAATCCTCTTGGTGACGATTCTTCACTTTACATTGACTCTGAAAAGGGTGCTTCATATCATAATGTTATTGGTGAGTTAGCAGCTGTTGATAATGGCGATGTTATTACAGGTGATGGTGATTTGTTTGCATATGTTGTAGGTGCACTTAAAGCTGATGAAGATGGCAACGTACCTACACTCTCATTTAAAAACTATCAATCTGTAGGCCCTCAGCACGAGCTTTACTTGCAGAAGGCAACAGGTGGCGAAGGTTCACATTCAGTTGCATTTAATGTTCAGCTTGATAATGCAGATTCAAGAGTTATGATTAGCCTTCGTGCAGTTAACGGTCCTACTACAGCGAAGATTGTTTCAGGTGGTAAACAACCAATAGAGTTCTCCATAAATACAGCTACAGAACAGTATTTCGACATTACACCTTATCTTGATGTTGATACAAGCACAGGTAAAGCAAGTGTTATGATTACAAACACAGGTGACGGACTTCTTAGTGTCAATAATCTTAAGCTTACAGGTGCAGCAGCTGCTGTTCCTACAAGTGATGACTTGGCTGTTATGGAAGTGTCATATTCTATGGCTCCAGTAACAGTTGAGCCTAACTCATATAACTACAATGCTTTGGTTCCAGATGATGCACAGCAGCCGGACGTTGACGAACCTAATGTTGACGAACCTAATGATAATCCTACTGATGAACCAACTAATGAACCAACTGATAAGCCAACTGATGATGGTAATGATGTTGATGTCCCTGCTGTAGAGAATATCTTAGACAGAATCTTGGCATTCTTCAAAGGACTTTTCGCATCTATTTTCAAATTATTTTAAGGAGGTATTGGTGATATGAAAAATTATTTAAAACCAACGCTCGTATTTGCTGCGGCTTCTGTTGGCAATGCCAGCTCTTGTCTCGTAAAGGTTGATATGGAGCTTATTGCCGATATTCTCGGTGAAGGATATGATGCAGACAATATCTTTGGTATGAATGAATCTTGTAAAACACACGTTCCGATTGATTATTACTGTAAATACACTTCAGTTGAATTGGGCGCAGAACAGGGCTTCGTTTCATAATAACTAATTTAAAATAGCTTCGTGGTAATTATTTATCACGAAGCTTTTTTTTATATTTTCAAATCAACTAAAGTATTTAATTTTCTTGCATTATAATAGGAAATGTGTTAAAATTATGATGATAAATTATAAGAAAATGTCGTATTATGCACTTTAGGAGAGATTTTATGCAAATAATGCGAAACTCAGTGATAATTGTATTTTTTGTCACTCTGATAGCTTTTTGTGGTGTTTTTCTTCTTCAAAAAAATCAGGAGGATAACACCATACCTGAAATTACAATAGAAAATGATTTTATTGAAGTGAGCTGTAATGCTTCTGATGAGGAGCTTCTTAAGGGCGTCACGGCTACCGATGAAAAGGATGGAGATTTGACAGGTGATATCATTGTCGAATCTATTTCAAGATTTATTCAGCCGGGTGTTTGCGAGGTTATATATGCGGTTTGTGACAGCGATAACCATGTTGCTCATGCCAAAAGAACATTGGGCTATACAGACTATATAGCACCAAGGTTTAAATTGACCGACAGCCTGTGCTTTTCACTTTATGAAAATGTAAATATTGCATCATGCATCGGTGCTGTGGATTGTATCGAAGGTGATATTTCCGGAGATGTTGTTATAACAAGCCCTGATTACACCTCATCCGTAACGGGCGTGTTTACTCTTGAGCTTTCCATTACCAACAAAAAAGGAGATACATCAACACTTTCTCTTCCGTTGATTATGGAGGAAAGAAACCTTTCTGCTCCTAAGATTGAGCTTGAAGAATACCTGATATATGTAGAAAAGGGTCAGACCGTTAATTTCAGAGATTATATCGTTAAGGCTACAAGTAAAAATGATGAGAATTTGACCTCTCTTGTTACCATAGATGATAATGTGAATTTCAAAACAAGCGGAACATATGTTGTTGATTATTTAGTTACCGACAAGAACGGAGCGCAAGGTCATTCCGTTCTGAATGTGGTAGTAGTATGATAAAACTTATTTCGGGAGAGTAATTTCTATGAGAAAAGGCAAAATTTCAATTGAATATTACAGTGTTCTCAGAGATTTGATAAAAAATATCTGGGTGGTATTTCTATGCCTTTTGATAGGACTTATGGGCATATATATTGCTGAGTACGGTTTTTACAAGCCTGAATACACCTCAACTGCAACCGTTGTTGTCAATTTAAAAGGCTCTTCATCACACAGTATGTCTACATACAGTATTTCTTCTGAAATGGCAGAAGTCTTTTCAAATGTCTTTTCTGAGCCCACTATGGAAAAGGCGGCTGCAGAATATCTTGGTCTTGAGGAATTTGACGGTGAAATTACTGCGAAGGTATTGTCTCAAACAAACTTTATAAATATAAGTGTTGTTTCTGACAGTCCTAAAAAATCCTACGAGCTTCTTAATGCTGTTCTTCACGTATATCCCAATATTTCTGAAGAGGTTTTTCAAAATTCAGTAATCAGCGTTTTGAAATATCCTGCAATGTCCTCTGTTCCATCAAGTGTTGGTTTGCAGAACAGTAAAACTCGGACCTTGTTTTTCATTGCTGTTATCAGCATTGGTGCAATTGTTGCTTTCTCCGTGTTCAGAGATACGGTGAAATGCGAAAAAGATTTCAAAAACAAAGTCAAAGGAAATCTTTGGGGTTGTATACCTCATGAAAATAAGGTTAGAAAGTTAGATGACTTGATTTCAAAGAAGAAAAAAGGCTTGCTTATTGAGGGAAACACTTTTATAAGCAAAAGATATGTGGAGTCGTTTAAAAGAATTGTGGCAAAAATCGAGCATCAGAAAATGAAGGATGGTTCAAAGGTTTTTGTTGTTACAAGTTTTGCGGAAAATGAGGGTAAATCAACAATTTCTTCAAATATTGCTCTTTCTCTCGCTCGTAAGGGTAAAAAGGTTGTTTTAATGGATATGGATGGAAAAAAACCTGCCATCTATAAGCTTTTTGGTTGTACCAATGAAGAAAATTCTGAATTGGGTGTGTTCTTAAGTGGTGAAACTGCAGAAAAAAATTACAAATTAAAGCGATATAAAAAAACCAATCTGTTTTTAGCTTTTAACTCTCGTCCGTACGCTAACAGCCACAAGTGGGTTGAGAGTGGTGCGGCTAAGAAAACTATCAGGACTCTCAAAAACATGGCGGATTATGTTGTGATTGACACAGCACCTATTTCTGTTGACTCATCTGTAAGTGAATTTATTAAGGTGGCAGATAAGACTCTTCTTGTAATAAAAACAGATGTTGTTGAAACTACCACAATAAATGATGCTATTTCAACCATTACAGATGTGGGTGGTAATTTGACAGGCTGTATTCTTAATGACGTTCATCCGGATATACCTGTGGCAGAATTTACAGGCGCCGGTGATGTGGGCATTTTCTCACTCAACAGATGACAATTAAGAGGTTAAACACTATTTCTGATCCGAAAAAGGAAGATTACAAGAATGAGTATTAATGAAAGAGGATTACAATTTAACGATAACGATGATGCATCCTTTTATGTCAGTGATTTTTGTCGCGGATTAAAAAAGTATTGGTGTGTTATTGCAATTATTTGCGTGGTATTCTGTGGTTTTTCAGTTTTTAACTGTCACAGGAACTTCGTGCCAATGTATAAGGCTGAGGTTACCTTTACAGTCAGCACACAGGACAGATCTTCCTCTATGAAGGGTGTTTCTGAGTATAATTTCTATTATGATGCTTCAACAGCCTCTCACCTTTCTGCAACCTTTCCCGGAATTTTAAGCAGCAAATTGTTGCAGGATGCTGTGGCGGCGGATTTGCAGTTATCTTCGATTCCTGTCAGCCTGACTGCATCATCTGTTTCAGGCTCAAATATGTTTACATTATGTGCAGAGGGCTTTGAACCTCAATTGACATATGATGTGCTTATAAGCACTATGGAAAATTATCCTGAAATTGCAAAATATGTTGTTGGTAATATCAAGTTTAATGTTATTAGAAGCCCTATTCTGCCGGAAGAACCTTATAATGATCCTGGCTATTTTAACGAGATTTTCAAGGGCGTTACCTACGGCTTACTTTTAGGAGTGATTTTTTTACTTGGCTATACAATTTTAAGAACTACAGTACGAACCAAAAAGGATATAAAAAATAATCTCAACATTAAGTGTCTGGGGATTGTTCCGCATATCATCCTTAAGAAAAATCCCAAGGAGGGTGTGGAGCCCTTGCTTATCAGCAGTAATTTAACTGATGATAGATTTTCTGACAGCATTAGGTCATTAAGAAGTCTTCTCAAAATGATGTTAAGAAATGATAAAAAGGTTATTACAGTTACAAGTACTATTGCTGATGAAGGTAAAACAACTGTTTGCGTTAATATGGCACTGTCCTTTGCATTAATAGGCAAAAAGGTGCTTATTGCAGACCTTGATACGAACAGCTCCGGTGTGTTAAAGGCTCTCAGAGTTAATGAGGATGAATTAGATTATTCAATTGTTACGGATAAGTATAAAATTGCATATTTGGATAAGCACAAAATTTATGTTATGAAGCTGGTTGATGACGGAGATAAGGAGGAAGCTATTAACAGTGATAATCTTGCAAGCATTTTCTCCTCACTCAGGATGAATTACGACTTGATTTTTGTTGATACAGCACCTTGTGGCGTTGATTCGGATGCTTTGTTTATAGCGCAGGTCTCAGATGGTGTTTTATATGTGATTTTACAGGATACCGTAAGAATTTCTAAAATTCAGGATGGTTTGGATTCTTTAATTTCTACTGGTTCTGAAATTTTAGGTTGCATTTTAAATGGTGCCCAAACCAGCATTATGGGTTATGGCTACTATAAGGCTTACAATAAATACGGCTATTACAAGAGTTATGGCAGATACGGTAAATATAGCAAATATGGTGGCAAGTACGGTAAGTACGGTAAATACGGTAAAACTGGTGAAGATGACTACGGCTTCAGCTTTGAAGATGATGTAGGGGTTTAAATGATATAGGAAAATGAGTAAATCTGAAGGCTTCATAACTCTTATTGTGAATATCAAGATGGTGAAGCTCCTGTTTTGAAAAATATTTTTGAAAATAATTGAGGTGGTGGGCAATTGAAAAAGATTTTGTTGACGTGTACTGACTTAATGGCAGTTCAGTTTTTTACTGAGCATATTAGGTATTGGAACGAACAAGGATATTGTGTAGATTTAGTTTGCTCTCCCGTTGGCGGAAGAGTCAATGATTTGGTTGAATTCTTCAGCGATATTAAAAATAGCTCAATTAAAACGGTAGATTTGAACCGAAGTCCATTCAAGATATCTAATCTGAAGGGTTTTCTTCAATTGAGAAAAATTGCCCGAAATGAGCATTATGATATTGTTGTTACCAATGAACCTGTAATGGGATTTTTAACAAGATTGGCATTCGCTAATAAAAAGGAGACAAAAGTTACTTATATTGCTCATGGCTTTCATTTTTATAAAGGCGGACCAAAGCTCAGCAGTTTAATATATAAAGCAATTGAGTGCTCTGCAGCACATTTTACTGATATACTTGTAACAATAAATCAAGAGGATTTTGAGGCTGCAAAAGAGTTCAAAGTAAAGGAAAACGGAAAGGTTTATCAAATACCCGGAATTGGTGTAAACACATCAAGGTTCTATAAATCATCTAAAGATGAATGCGTGGAAATTCGTAAAGAGTTTGGGCTATCCGGTGATGATTTTGTAGTTGCGGTTATCGGTGAATTAAATGACAATAAAAACCAGGAAGTTATTATCAGAGCAATTGCTTCGCTTAAGGGTGAGTGCCCTGGATTAAAAGCATTGTTTATGGGTACGGGTGAAAAAGCAGATTGCCTTATGAAACTTTGTAAACAAGTAAATGCTGATGACAGAATTCAATTTTTAGGATACAGAAGCGATGTGGACAGAATTTTGTCTGCTTGTGATTTAGGAGTTTCCGCAAGCATAAGAGAAGGTTTGGGATTGAACTTAATAGAAGAGATGGCATCTGGTTTACCGATTGTTGCATCTGAAAACAGAGGCCATAAGGATGTTGTGACTGAAGATAGCGGCATTTTGGTACAGGCAACCTCTGTTGGTGGGTTTTCTGAGGCTATCATGAGCTTTTATAAATCATCTGAAAAATGTGAGGCAGTCTCCAAAAACAATCTTGAACGATGTAAGCAGTTTGATGTAGAGGTAGTAAAACCATTATTACTAAGCATCATTGAGGGTTGATAATAAAATGAAATACTCAGTAATTATTCCTGTTTATAATTCGGAAAAAACTATAAAAAGATGTGTAGAGTCAATTACATCACAAAAACGGACTGATGTGGAAATTATAATTATAGATGACGGTTCCACAGATATGAGTGAGAGCGTTTGTCAAAAATTGCAGAGCGAATATAACAACATTGTATATATCCGTAAGGAAAATGGCGGTGTTTCCTCCGCTAGAAATTCAGGACTTTCGGTTGCAAGAGGAAAATATGTTATGTTTGTTGACAGTGATGATTATGTTGACAGTAAATGTTTTGAAATACTTGACAGCTACACGAAAAGTGATGCGGATTATTATCAATTTGTTTTTACAATTGAAGCAAACGGCACTGTTAAGGAAGAAAAAGCATGGCCTGAACGCCATGTGAATACCGAAAGTGAAAAAGAAGCCTTTATTATTGAGAGTGTAGTTACACGTTCAATCAATTCCTGTTGTGCAAAGCTTTATAAGCGAGAGATTATAGAGAAAAAGAGCCTGAGTTTTTGTGAGGATCTTAGTGTAGGTGAGGATTTGACCTTTGTCTTTACATTTTTGCTCTCAGCAGATAAATTCGAGAGAATAGACAGCAGAATCTATTTTGTAGATGTGAGTAATGAGGAGTCGCTTTCCAGAAGATACAGGAAAAATCTTTCTGAACAGTTGATTTGTGTTTATGAAAGCATGTTTAATGCTACGGAAAAAAGCGAGATAGAGGGCGAGGGTGTAAAAAACTCTTTAGCATGGCTTCATTACAGAAATGCTTATTCTGTGGTAAACGACCTTGCAAAAAGCAATTTAGACTTTTTGGAACGAAGAAAAAAACTGTTGGCTATGTGCAATTTGTTTAACAGCAAAAAGGTTGCTCCTTCAAGTTTAAAATGTAAAATAATATCAATTCCAATAAAATTTAAGCTTGTTGGTATAGTGGATATAGCGTTTCGAGTGTTTAATAAATTGAAATAATAAGGATTTATTATGAGAGTTTTAGAAATTGCAGCTTCTTTGAGAATAGGAGGAGCTGAAAAAATAGCGCGTGATATAGGATTTTATCTTGCTTCAGATTCTTATCAGATAGACTATGTGGTTTTTGGTGACGAAATCGGTGAGTACGAAAGAGAATTAGTAAACAAAGGATGTAATGTTTATCATTTATCCCAACCTTCGTCAGGCTACATTAATTATCTGAAAGAGCTTTATAGATTGATTAAGAGTAACCGATATAATGTCGTTCATGCTCATACAATGTTTAATTCTGGTTTGGCAATGCTTATAGCCAAAATGTGTGGAGTGCCCACAAGAATTTCGCACTCTCATAGTGTGGATGCTCAACCTAATAAAAGTCGTATTCAAAGATTGTATGAAAAAATTATGCAACTTATAATAGTAAACTTTTCAACGCATTATGTAGGTTGCGGTATAAAAGCAGGAGAAACACTTTTCGGCAAAAAACGATACCATAAAAAAGGTATCACCATTCTTAATGGTATAGATACAAAAAAGTTTGCTTTTAGTGAAGCAAATCGCGAGGAAATAAGAAAAAAGCTTGAAATTACAGATAACTTTGTTATAGGTCATGTGGGACATTTAGCAGAAGTGAAAAACCAGAGCTTTTTGATAAATCTGATGCCTGAAATACTAAAAAAGAAAAGAAATGCCAAGCTTCTTTTTTTAGGTGAGGGTGAGGACAGACAAAAATTAGAAAAGCAGATAATCGACCTTGATTTATCCGAGAATGTAATAATGACAGGTAATGTTACGGATGTACACAAATATTTGAGTGCAATAGATGCGTTTGTGTTTCCGTCGTTGTACGAGGGTATGCCTCTTTCGGTTATTGAGGTGCAGACTAACGGATTGCCTTGTGTGATGAGCGACAATATTCCTGAAGATGTTATATTAACTGATTTAATAAGAATATTATCGTTGAATGAGTCGGCAGATATATGGGTTGATGCTATCTGTGATTCTAAGAGATGCAGTCCGAATAAATACGAAGAAATAATTAAAGATTTAGGTTTCGACAGCAAAAAAATGGTAGATAAAATTGCTGATATTTATTGTGATAATTAAATATGATTAAAATTTTGTTTTTTATAGAGAATTTATCCGGTGGTGGAGCAGAAAAAGTGCTTCAAAACCTTGTTAACAATATGGATAAAGAAAAATTTGATATTACTGTTCAAACCGTCTGGAAAGAGGAACCTGAAAAGTATCTGAACAAAAATATCAAATATAAATACATATATCCATGTTATTCAAAATTAAATAATTATAAATACAGACTCAGTGTCCTTTCGAAAACAATTTACCCTATACATATTAAGGACAATTATGATATAGAGGTTGCTTACCTTGAATGTGGTGCCACAAAGGTAATTTCTACATCAACAAATAAAAAAGCAAAAAAAATTGCTTGGGTTCATTGCGATTTATCTAAAAAGATAAGTAATATCAATGAGTTTAAGGAAAAAAGTATTAGCTGGTATAAAAAGTTTGATAATGTTGTGTGTGTTTCCGGCGATGTGGAAAAAAGCTTCAAAAGTATATACGGAAACGAATTTGATACTGAAGTTATATACAATGTTATAGATGATTACAGCATTAAAGAAAAAGCGAATGAAACTGTGGATGATTATTCTTTTGATGAAAAAACTCCCATAATTGTTTCGGTAGGCAGACTCTCAAAAGAAAAAAGATTTGACAGGCTGATTGAGGCTCACAGACTACTTTTAGATGATGGCATTTCAAATAACCTTTTAATAATCGGCGAGGGTGACGAAAGGGAAAACTTAGAGCAAACTATCATTTCCTACGGTGTTCAGAATACGGTTACTCTTGCAGGATTCAAAAGCAATCCTTACTCTTATATTAAAAAGGCGGATTTATTAGTCTGCTCATCAGATTATGAAGGTTTTTCTTCGTTTGTTGCAGAGGGACTTATATTAGGAAAGGCTATCGTTACAACCGAATGTAACGGAATGAAGGAACTTCTGGGAAACTCTCAATACGGAATAATAACTGAATGTGATTCAAAGGCTTTATCGGAAGGAATAAAAAAACTTTTGACCGATAACAGCCTAAAAGAAGAATATGAAAGAAATGCTGCAAAAAGAGCAAAAAGCTTCTCAATTGAAGCTTCGGTTAAATCAGCAGAGGATTTCTTTTCTATATAATAAAATTTGAAAGGAGACAGCATGGAAAGTTTAGAATACTATTTACTTTTAGTTGCAATTATGGCTTTTGGTGTGTTAATGCCTCAAGGTGCAAAAGACCGAAAACAATATATTGTAATAATGGCTGTTCTCCATTCGCTTTTGTCCGGGTTAAGACATCAGTATCTAACCGGTGATATGCAATCCTATTGCTACAATTATTGGCGTACAATCAACCAGGGATGGTTCAGCGAAGAGCTTTTTCAAGGAGGCAAAAACTTCGTTTTCTATTGGCTGATGAAGTTTTTTGCAATCATGTCTAACGGCGAATTTCAGGTATTTATTATTGTAGTTGCTGTATTTATCGAGGTAGTGGTTGCTTATTTAATTTATAAATATTCACCACTTCCCTGGTTTAGCTATTTGGTATGGAACTGCATGGCCTTTTATACATTCGGTTTTAGCGCAATTAAACAATCAATAGCAATGGGATTTATAATGATGGCCTTCGTCGGTATTATGGAAGAAAGACCGAAGCAGTTTCTGATATTTACAGCGTTGGCTACCTTTGTTCATAAGCCTGCCCTTATATTTTTACCGGCATATTATCTGTCAAAGCGGAAATTTACCCTATCAACATTTTTAATATATATTGGTAGTGCAACAGTTATCTTTATTAATAAAAACCAAATAGTAAAGCTGATGCAGGATTTTTATTATGAAGAGGGTATTATAGGTGATACGGCGGATTTAGGAGGACGTTTCTTTTTAATACTTCTGTTTTTGGTAGTCGGTTTTGTTTTAAGAGGTTTTAAGGGCAAATATTTTTCAAAAGTTGCCAATTTGATTGTTGCCGCTACAGTTTTACAGATGTTTTCGGGCTTTGATAATGTTTTTACAAGACTTACAGACTACTATTTACAGTTCCTTATTATTTTTATTCCGCTTTCCTTTGCGGACTATAAGGATGAACAGCTTACGGGAATAAAGGAAGGTATCAAATTAGATATTTTGCCAAAGCAAAAATTTTTAATTATAGTTGCTGTGGCTGTTTTCCTTATCTGGTTTTACCACAACTGTTATCTTACGGTAGAGATTATTCCTGTTGATGACTACACAAACTATAGATTTTTCTGGGAGGAGTGGGGTGTAGATGTTACTTAGCGTAATAATTCCTGCGTTTAATTGTGAAAAAAGCATTAAACTCACTGTTCACAGTATTATGTCCTCCGGCTTAACAGATTATGAAATAGTTATAGTTAACGATGGTTCTACAGATAATACAGCATCTGTTTGTAATAACCTTTGCGCAGAATATAACTTTATCAAATATTCAGAGCAGGTAAACAGTGGTGTTTCTGCAGCAAGGAACAAAGGAATAAATATCGCAACGGGCGAATATATTATGTTTTTCGATGCAGACGATACTGCTGAAGAAAATATTTTTTCAGAATGTGTTGATATAATTAAAGGTCAAAAACCGGATATTCTTGTTTACGGAATGAACTTTGATTATTATAAAAACGGAAAGCTTTACAGAAGAGATAAATTGGTTCCCGAACAGAACGGGAAACTTAATAAAACAAAAATCAAAATGGAGTTTGAAAGTTTATATAATACAAACTCCCTCACACCGGTATGGAATAAGATTTATAAAAGAGATTTGATTAGTGATAATAATATCAGATTCAATACCAAGTATTTTTTAATGGAGGATTTTTTGTTTTCTTTAGAATGCTTAAAGGTATGCGAAAATATATATTGCTTACCGAAAGCTTTATATTGCTACAAGCTATCTGAAAACGAGAAAAATGCCTTTAACAGATTAAAAAGAATAGATGATTTGTGTGAGTATGTTTTACCATTTAAAACAGCTATTAATGAATTAGCTGTTGATGAATTCGGAGACAGTGTATTTAATAATTTCTTTTTTATGCTCCTTTCACAAAAGATGTATTATGCAAATAAAAAGGACATTAAAAAGATTGTAGAAAATTTAAAGAGCAATGAGCTTTTCAATGAAATTAAGCAGGATGAAATTCCGGATATGTATATAGGATTTTTTAAGAATATTGAAGAAGCACGATATTTTAAAATAAGATTATTGAATTTGAAAACTCAAGCAAGGCATAAGATAGCAGTTTTAGTAAAAAGTATATTAAAAAGTATCAGGAAATAAGAGGTTTGTTATGGGAATAGATTTTGTTATTCTTTGGGTTGATGGTAATGACCCGAAATGGCAAAGTGAAAAATCTAAATACGATTCCAACGTCAATGATGATAGCAACTGTGCAAGTCGTTATCGTGATTGGGGTATTCTTCCTTATTGGTTTCGTGGTGTTGAAAAATTTACTCCGTGGGTTAACAAAATACATTTTGTCACATGGGGGCACATTCCGGAATTCCTTAATACCGAAAATCCGAAACTTAATATAGTAAATCATAAAGATTTTATTTCCAATGAATATTTACCTACTTTTAGCTCCCACACCATTGAAACGAATATTCATCGTATACCCGGTCTCTCGGACAAGTTTGTTTATTTTAATGACGATATGTTCGTTATTCGTCAAATGAGTGAAAAGTCATTTTTCAACGATGGCTTACCCTGTACATACGGTGGCGAAGTTCCTATGGTATTTCATGGTGATACAGGTATATGGCAACACGCAGCGGTTAATGGTTTGGGAGTTGTAAACACCCATTTTAGTAAAAAGGAGCAAGTAAAAAGCTTCAATAAAAAGTATATAAACTCAAACTACAGATGGCAGGATAATGTAAGAACTTTTGTGTTAGAAAAGCTTTTTCCTGACGATTTTTTAGGCTTTAAAAATCTTCATGCTCCCGGAGCATATTTAAAAAAGACCTTTGAAGAGGTGTGGGAAAAGGAAGGTGACTTGCTTAACAGAACAAGTTCCCACAAGTTCCGTGCGGCAGATGATGTTAACCAATGGGTAATGCTATGGTGGCAAATAGCAAGTGGAAACTTTAGCCCATATAATACAGATAACCTTGTCTGTTCTGTCAACGAAAGCACATTGGATTTTGTATGTAGCGCGATTAAAAACCAGAGTAATGATATGATATGCATAAATGATGGTGCAGATGAGATGAATTTCCAGCATCTTTCAGATGAATTAAAATCTGCATTTGAAACTATTTTATCGGAGAAGAGTAGCTTTGAAAAATAAGAAGAAAATTATTTTTGTTACCCAAGCTTTATGGATTGGCGGAATAGAAACAGCCCTTGTAAATCTTATTAATAGGCTTGATTACAATAAATATGAAGTGACCTGTCTTGTTACGGAAAACTACCTTGACATGGCGGAAAGGTTAACAAAAAATTGCAGACTTATTGTGGCAGATAGGCATAGTCTTGTTACATTTACAAAGCCTTACAAGTTTAAAAAACTATATGATATATTAGAAGAACCACAAGGGGCTACTCGTTTTCGCCGTTTCATATGGCAGATACTGAATATTTTGTTTAAAGCCTTGGAAAATCACTTTTATTCTGAATACATAAAAGAGCAAATGAAGGATGAACGCTTTGATACTGCCATTATTTATAGTGACAGAGTTGCAGAAATAGCAATAAAAGCTATAAATACAAAAAAGTTTTTGATGTTTTATCACCATGGCGCTATGCGAAAAGAATATCATGACCGCTATGGGTATGAAAAAAGTGAAAAGATAATTGCAGTATCAGATAATATTGCCAAAAATCTGAAAGCATACAGAGAAAAATACGCAAACAAGATTGTTACGGTTAATAATGTCATAGATATAGATTCAATTATAGAAAAAAGTAAAGAATCTATTGAAAACGGTCTTTTTTCGGAAAATAACTTTAATATAGTTTCCTGTGGAAGACTATCGCCGGTTAAGGGGTTAAACCTTGCCATAGAAGCTGTTGCAAAACTTATTAATGAAGGATATACAGATATTAATTGGTACATAGTTGGCGGAGGACCTATTGAAGAGGATATAAAAAAACAAATAGCAGAACTTAAAATGGAAAAGCATATTTTTATGTTAGGAATGAAAAACAACCCTTATCCATATATGAAAAAGTGCGATTTGTTTATTCAACCAAGCTTATTTGAAGGATATAGCCTTTCAATTATGGAAGCAAAAATCCTCGGAACACCGATTCTTGCAACCTATGCAGCGGCAGAAAGTCAGATTGAAAACGGTGTCGATGGCTTTTTATGTGAAACGAATACAGTTTCTATTTATGAAAATATTTTAAAATTATACGAAAAAAGAGAACAACTTGAGAGTTGTAAAAGTGCTTTGATGAATTGTGATTTTGATAGTATAAATCAAAAAATTATTTTACAACTCGAAGAATTATTTTAAGACGAGAGGATAAAAATGAACGAAAAATTCACAACAGTTATTGAACCAAAAACCGGTTGGTTTGACTTGCATTTAAAAGAATTATTGCAATATCGTGACCTTGTATTTTTATTTGTGAAAAGAAACTTCGTTTCACAGTACAAGCAAACGGTATTAGGACCATTATGGGCAATCGTGCAACCGCTTCTGACAACGGTTGTATTCACCCTTGTTTTCGGTAATATTGCAGGGCTTGCGGCAGACGGCGTCCCCTCATTTATATTCTACCTTTCAGGCACAATCCTTTGGACATACTTTAACCAATGCCTTACACAGACGGCAAACACCTTCGTTGCTAACAGCCACACAATGGGCAAGGTTTATTTCCCTCGCCTTGTTATGCCCATATCAACTGTTATGTCAAACCTGATATCCTTGGCAATACAGTTTATGTTTATGGTTATTTTCCTTATTTTCTATACCGTAACCGACCAAGGCTGTCATCCTAATTTATATATTTTAATGACTCCTCTTGTTATTTTACAGTTAGCACTTCTTAGTCTCGGATGTGGTATTATAATTTCCGCTCTTACCACAAAATACCGTGACCTTGCAATGCTTGTAGGCTTTGGCGCTCAGCTTTGGATGTATGCTTCTCCTGTTGCTTATGATATGAATAGTATGGCGGTGTTTGCGCCAGGCGGAAAATATCACGCATTATATATGCTCAACCCCGTAACCCCCATAGTTAACCTTTTCCGTTATGCATTTTTGGGAATTGGTGAGATTGAATGGCTTTTCTATGGTATAAGCTGGATAATTACCCTTGTTGTTTTATTTATAGGTATTATGCTTTTCAGCAAGGTTGAAAAAACATTTATGGATACTGTTTAATACAGGTGGAGAAGACTAATGGAAAACATAGCAATTAAAATAGAAGATGTATCAAAGGAATATCGTCTCGGTGCAATTGGTGGTGGTACACT
Source organism: Candidatus Fimenecus sp. (assembly GCA_045631225.1). GTDB lineage: Bacteria > Bacillota > Clostridia > Oscillospirales > Acutalibacteraceae > Fimenecus. The sequence continues at coordinate 18,984 of JAZQUG010000033.1, read as the reverse complement.
TCGCGGAGACCTGCAAAGCTTTTGGGCTAAAATCCGCCACAAGGAAGACCCCAATGCAATCATAGGAGAAGAAAAAGACGGTCTTTCTAAGGGCGACAAATTTATGGCACTCAACGGAGTTTCCTTTGAGGTTAAAAAGGGAGAGGCGCTTGGTATTATCGGCCACAACGGTGCGGGTAAATCCACTCTTTTAAAGCTTCTCTGCCGAGTAACAGCACCCTCGGACGGCAAAATATCCTACAACGGCAGAATTGCATCAATGCTTGAGGTAGGCACAGGTTTCCATCCAGAGCTTACAGGTCGTGAAAATGTTTATATGAACGGCGCAATTCTCGGTATGACAAAAGCTGAAATCGACAAGAAATTTGACCAGATTGTTAAATTTGCCGAAATGGAAAAGTTTATAGATACTCCCGTTAAACGATATTCAAGTGGTATGTATGTTAAGCTTGCCTTCTCCGTTGCAGCACACCTTGACTCCGAAATTATGATTATGGACGAGGTCTTGGCTGTTGGTGATGTGGCATTTCAGAAAAAATGTCTTGATAAAATGCGTGATGCGGCACAACTTGAAGGTAGAACCGTTCTTTATGTAAGTCACAATATGAACACAATCCGTCAGCTTTGCGACAGATGTATAGTCTTAAGTAAAGGTAAGGTTATTTTTGATGGAAATGTTGAGGATGCCATTGAGGTTTATATGGGTCAGGGAATCGAAACACCTGCTAATGTAGACCTTTCAAATATTAAGAGAATACAGGCAAATCTTGTAGATGGTGTAAAACTAAAGGGAATCAAAGTTCTTGAAAATGAAATGTGGAAAATAAAAGTTGGTGACAAACTGAAATTTTCTATTGATGTTGAAGCAACTGCAGATTTAGAAAACATCGGTTATCGCTCACGACTTACGGCTGTTGACGGCTCTTCAATTTCCGTTTTACTTGCTCCGAATCTTTTCTCCTGTAAAGCGGGTGAAAAGCTGACCATCCCGCTTGAAGCTGATGTTTCACAATTAGTTCCCGGCAGATATTGTCTTACGCCTGTCCTCTACGGAGTTAACCAATACGGCGGATGGCAATTTTATGACCATATTGAAAAGGCTGTTACATTTGAGGTGGAAACCAAGCCAGGATTCAATGAAAATATGGAATGGGTACAAAAATGGTGGGGTAGTGTTAAACTTCCCGAAATTACTGATTTAAGAACTTCAGGTGAATAAAATGTCACGAAAAACTTATGTATTATATGCTCATGATGGTAGCGGAAATCACGGATGTGAGGCTCTTGTTCGCTCCACTTGTAGTCTTTTAGGTTCAAGTAAAGAGAATACTGTGCTTATGTCCACAAGACATGAAGAAGACAAAAAATACGGACTTTCAGAAGTTTGCACAATTTTGGACAAAACTGAAAAAAGACCTCTTAACCGCAAAAAACCAGCATTTTTCAAGGCATATTACAATTTAAAGATAAAGAATAATTACACTCCTATCGAATTTTATGAAAGCCGAGTTGCGGACTTTGTAAAAAAAGGGGATATAGCGCTTTCAATTGGTGGTGACACTTATTGCTACGGTAGTTACATACCCTTAGTCAAAGCACACAATATGTATAAATACGGCGGGTTAAAAACAGTTTACTGGGGTTGTTCAATTGAACCAGAACTTTTGGAAAACCCTGATATTGCTAATGATATAAGAAATTTTGACCTGATTACTGCAAGAGAAACAACATCTTATGAAGCATTAAAAAAAGTAAATCCCAATACAGTTCTGGTATGTGATTCTGCATTTTTGTTATCTGCAAATGAGGTTTCTTTCCCTGAAAACATAAACTCCGATGTTGTAGGTATCAACGCAAGTCCTTTGATTGAAGATTGTGAAGAAGGCAAGGGCATTGTCCGTGAAAACTATGATAAACTTATTGAGTATATTATTGATAAAACTGATATGTGCATAGCATTGATACCACACGTTGTATGGGAAGCTGTTGACGATAGAAAAATTCTTAAAGAGTTTTATGAAAAATACAAGCATACAAACCGTGTGTTTATAGTTGACGATTGCCCTTGTGAGGAATTAAAGGGTTACATAGCCAAATGCAGATTTTTTATAGGTGCAAGAACCCATGCAACAATTGCTGCATATTCAACCAATGTTCCTACATTAGTTGTGGGCTATTCTGTTAAAGCAAGGGGTATTGCACAAGACCTTTTCGGTACATGGGAAAACTATGTTTTACCTGCACAGCAGATAAAGGAAAGTGATGAACTTACAAAAGCCTTTATGTGGCTCGAAAAAAATGAAGTCAACATAAAGGAGCATTTATCAAATATTTTACCTGAATATAAAGAACGTATAAATAATGGTATAGATGCTTTAAAAGCATTATAGATTAAGGAGGGTGTCCAATGTTACCTATAAAAGAATGTACAGGCTGTAGCGCTTGTGCTCATATTTGTCCTAAGGGTTGTATAAATATGGTGCCAGATAACTACGGATTTTTGTACCCTCATATAAATGATGAAGTTTGTGTTAATTGTGGTATGTGTGAAAAAGGCTGTCCTGTTTTAAATAAAACAGAACATAAATCTCATATAAATACTAACTGTTATGCAATAAAAACAAATGATGAAATCATAAGAAACCAAAGCTCATCAGGTGGCGTTTTTTCGGTAATTGCCGAAAAAATTCTTGAAAACAACGGTATTGTTTTCGGAGCTGCTTTTGATGAAGGTTTTGTTGTAAAACACATAGGAATTTCAACAATTGACGATTTGGATTTACTCCGTCGCTCAAAATATGTACAAAGTGATTTGAACAATTCTTTTTCACTGGTAAAACAACATCTTGATGATGGTAAAAACGTTCTTTTTACCGGCACACCCTGTCAGGTTGAAGGTTTATTATCTTATTTAAAAAAGCCTTATGACAATTTGCTCACTATGGACTTTGTATGCCATGGTGGCCCTGCACCAAATGTATGGGAATATTATAAGGTTTATATACAAAAACAATACAAATCACCTATAACAGACATCAATTTTCGCGATAAATCATTGGGTTGGAAAAATTATTCTGTACGCTTTACGTTTGAGAATGGCAGTATTTACTGTAACACCTTTAAAAACGACCCATATATGAAAGCCTTTTTGGCGAATATGGATTTGCGTGAATCCTGTTATGACTGTAAATTCAAATCCACTATGCACAAAAGTGATATTACAGTAGCCGATTATTGGGGTATTGATAAAATAAAACCTGAGCTTGATGATGACAAAGGGTTATCATTATTATTGATAAACACAGAAAAAGGTAACATATTACTAGAAAAGGTAAAAAACAAACTAACATTTACAAAAACAGATATAGAAAAAGCATTTATATATAACCCTTGCATTATTAAACCGGTCGTAAAGCATAATTTCAGACAATACCTTTTGAGAAATTATAACAAATGTGATTTTGAAAAGTTAGTTAATGATTGTTTTAATCCATCTTATATAGCAAGGCTTAAAAGAAAACTTTATCAGATTACAAACGGAGAAGCTTAAATGATATTAGAACCTAAAATAAGCGTTATTGTTCCAGTATATAAATGCGAGGAATATTTAGCAGCATGCGTTGACAGTATTTTAAATCAGACTTTTTCTGATTTTGAAATTATACTTGTTGACGATGGCTCACCTGATAGCAGTGGTAAAATCTGCGATGCTTTAGCCGAAAAATACAATAAGATAACCGTACTCCATCAGGAAAATCAAGGTCAGGCAGCAGCTCGTAATAACGGGGTTAAAATTGCCCGTGGCGAATGGATTCACTTCGTGGATTGTGATGACTCAATTCATCCCCGAATGCTTGAAGCACTTTATAATGCTGTGACAGAAAATGGTGTTAAATTAGCTATGTGTTCAGCGGTGCAAGATGAAAAAATCCCTGATGATTTTTATGCCGATAAAAATGTTGAATTTAAAAACCTCGAAATGAACGAAGATAATTTTCTGCACATTTGCAGGGATTTAAAATACTTCTATTGGGTTGTGTGGGGTAAACTTATACACAAATCAATTTACGAAAAATTCCCACTTACAGAAGGCAGAATTTATGAGGATAATGCCATTGTGTGCAAATGGCTTTACGAAGCAAAGAAGGTCGCTTTAACCCATACACCTTTGTATTTTTACTATGTAAACACCAGCGGCACTACTAAAAAAGGGTTCACTAAAAAACAACTTGATGTTTTATGGGCATTTAAAGAACAGATTGACTTTTTCTATTCTCTTAAATTCAAGAAAATGACGGAGCATTTGGCAACTTATTTTTTTGAGATTTCAGCAAATATGCACTATCATGCAAAAACAGAGAATGCAAAAGAGTTGATACCTTATATAAAGAATAAAGAAAAAGAAATAAAAGCCCTTTATTCTACTTATATAAAACTTGACACGAAACAAAAACTTTACTATTACGAAAGAACAAACAAGCCCATGTTTTACATAACAAGGCTAAAGAAAAAGTTAGGATTATTAAAATGATAACTATTGTAGTCCCCGTTTATAAGGTTGAAAGATATCTTGAGCATTGTGTTGACAGTATCCTTAACCAGACTTATAAAGATTTTGAGCTTTTGCTCGTTGATGATGGTTCACCGGATAATTGCGGTAAAATTTGTGATGAATATGCTGAAAAAGACAGCCGTATTTTTGTAATTCATCAGGAAAATGGTGGACTTTCTGCTGCAAGAAACACAGGTATAAACTGGTTTTACGAGCAAAACCGAAGCGACTATATCACTTTTGTGGATAGCGACGATTGGCTTCACCCCGAATATCTTAGAATTTTAATGAACGGAATTACCGAAAACCATGTAAAAATATCTGTTTGTGATTTCAAGCGAGTTTTTGGTGAATCACCTTATGAAAATTACTATAATGTTAATTTTGAGTCAACATCTCCTGAGAATTTTTTGGTAAATCACTTCTGGCAATACAACTATGCTTGCGGTAAGCTTTACCACAAAAGTGTATTTTGTGATGTAAGATACCCAATCGGAAAGATTTTTGAAGATACCTTTACTACCTATAAGGTGTTGCATAAATGTGATAAAATCGCATACACAGAGCTTCAATTATATTATTATTTCCAGAATGAACAGGGGATTTCACATTCTCTTTGGAGTCCTACGGAATTAGTGATTTTTGATGCTATGCAGGAGCAGATGAAGTTTTATAAAGAAAAAGGTCTTCAAAAAGCTTATGCAAAAGAATTTGAGCTTTTTGTACACCACCACGCATATCAAATTGTGCGTATAAAAGAGAACAAAAAAGATTTAAAGAAAAACAAGGCTACATTAAAAGAAATAAAAAAGACTTTAAGAAAATATCTTCGAGAAAATAAAGAGATATTCAATGTTCATAATATGACATATTCTTATGAAGCAGCATATCCGTTTATAATGAAGCTTTATGCTCTCGCAAGTAAAACTAAAGCGAAATTATTGAGGAAATAAAAAAATGAGTATTCCTAAAGTTATTCACTATTGTTGGTTTGGTGGTAATCCTTTACCGAAATCTGCAGAAAAATGTATTAAAAGTTGGCAGAAATATTGCCCCGAATATGAAATTAAACGTTGGGACGAAACCAATTTTGACGTAAATTGTAACGCTTATTGCAAATTCTGTTACGAAAATAAAAAATGGGCTTTTCTTACAGATTACATACGTCTTAAGATTATTTATGATAATGGCGGTGTATATCTTGATACGGACGTAGAACTTCTGAAAAGTCTTGATGGTTTAGTAGAAAACGGAGCATTTATGGGCTTTGAGGATGATAAAGCTATTGCCACAGGTCTAGGTTTCGCCGGTGAAAAAGGGCATAAATTCATCGGTGAAAATATGCGTTATTATGAGGAACTTAATGATTTTTCACAGCTTCGCTCCTGCCCTATTATCACAACAGAACTTCTCGTTGCTCACGGATTAAAGGAAAACGACGGCACAATTCAGGAAATCGCTGATATGAAATTATATCCACCTGAATATCTTTGTCCAAAAAACGAGCGTTCAGGACTTACCAATAAAACAAAAAACACCTATTCGATACATCATTTTGATGCCTCCTGGTTTGAAGAATCCTGGAAAGAAGGTCAGAAAAAACGTTGGCGAAGAGAAAAATTAAGATATATCCTTCATCTTCCCAACAAAATTCTGATGAAAATACTTGGGGACAAAAACTACGCTAAATTAAAAGTATTACTTAAAAGAGGTTAAATTATGGCACTCACCAAAGGCTTTATCACAATTGCAACGGGTAAGGAGCAATATTACAAAATTGCACAAAATCTTTTGCGCTCCTATCGTTTCACAACCGAAAATCCACTCCCGTTTGCTCTTTTATGCGATACAGAAAATGAGTATACAAAAGAATTTGACGATGTTTGTATTTTTGAGAATCCAACTTGTTCATACCTTGATAAGCTTAATATGTTTGACCTGCTTCCGTACGATATAAATATTTTCATTGATGCAGATTGTCTTGCCTTCAGAGATATTAATCGTCTTTTTGATATATTCGAAAATGCTGATGACTTTTGTTGCTATGGCAGAGTTTTGCCACTCGATGATAAAACAGGTTGGTTTGAATACGAAAACCTTCACGCTGCTTTACAAAAGCAGATTGACTATGTTGTTGGTCTTCACGGCGGTATTTACTATATGCGCAATACCGAAAAATGCAAAAAGGTTTTAGATGATGCCAAAACATTCTCCTTGAATTATGCAGATTACAAATTTAAGGGCAAATTTGAAAACCCCGGTGATGAGCCCGTTGTGGCTTTGAGCATGGCTGTTAACAAGTGTAAGCCTATCCCACATGATTTTTCATCCCTTATCTGTTGGTGGGAGCACGAAAATTTATTTAAACTCGATATAACAAACCATTACGCCTACTGTACTCCTCTTCAGACAAATACAGATATTGTTCATTGGGGAACAAGATTTACTAAGTCAATTCCTTACTGTAGGGAAATAACTGCACTTGAACTTAGTTTACAGGGTGCAGATGAGAAAGAGATAAAAAAATCTAACAAGTACTACGATAGATTAGCTTTTAAAGAAAATATAAACCAATTTAAAATACGGATTATTAATAAAATAAAAAGAACGTTAAAAACAAACACAAAATAAATATTTTATAGGTGATTAGTATGGCAGCAAACAAGCTTATTCAAAGACAATACCAACTTGATTACCTGAGGGTATTTGCATCCATAGCTATAATCTTACTTCATGTAACTGCACAGAATATGTGCTATTGTGAATTGGCAGGTACAGAATGGCATATTTACAATATATGTAACAGTGCATCAAGATGGGGTGTTCCTGTTTTTGTTATGATGAGTGGTGCACTTTTTTTACCAAAAGAAATTTCTATAGAAACTCTTTATAAAAAATACATATCCCGTATGGCGATTGCATATGTTGCCTGGTCAGCCTTTTATGCTATTGTTGACCCCATCGGCACTTTGATTTTCACAGAAGGATATCAAATAAATTTTGTTGAAATTATAGGCAGTTTTATTTCAGGTGCAGTTCATCTTTGGTTTTTACCGATGATTATCGGGCTTTATATGTGCATCCCACTCATAAAGCAATTAATCCGAAATGAGAAATTAATAAAGTATTTTTTACTCATATCGATAATTTTCTGCTTTATTAAGACTGAATTTGAATTAGTTACAAATAATCTTTTAAGCGGTAATATACAAACAATATTTCAAGATGTTAATACCGTTTTCAAGAATTTCAATATGAATCTTATTGTGGGTTTTGTTGCATATTTCATACTGGGTTTATACTTAAATAAAACTGAAATTAATAAAAAGTACAGAACAATTATATATTTTTCTGGTGTAGCTGGTCTCGTCCTTACAATAGTTTTAAATCTACTGGCTTCAAAAAATGCAGGTAAATCATTAGAAACATTCTATAGTGCTTCTTCTGTGAATGTGCTTTTAATGTCAGTAGCCGTATTTATATGGTTCAAATACAATGCAAAAGGAACTGAAAAGCTTAATAAAATAATTATTCAGCTTTCAAAATACAGTTTTGGTGCTTTCCTTGTGCATATATTTATTCTTCAGTGTTTAAAAGCTGTAGGTATTCAAAGTACAAGCTTTCACCCTGTTTTATCTGTACCCTCAATAACAATTTTTACCGCAGTTGTGTCTTATTTAATTTCCTTTGTTTTAAATAAAATCCCTTTGATAAAGAAATACATAGTTTAAAAATTACCACTTTCCCAAAAGGTGACAATAATGAAAATAAAAAACAAACCGTGGTATCAGGATTATATGCGCCTGAGAGATAGCAAAACTTTTTCATATTTTGATTTCATAAAAGATTTTATATTCTATCACAGTGTCAAATATATGGTTTATTTCCGCCTTGCACAGAAAACGAAATTCAAACCACTTAAATTATATTATGAATATAAATTATTCAGACTTTGCCGAAAATACGGGATTGAAATAAAAACCAACACCGAAATCGGTGAAGGCTTCTGCATGATACATCCTTATAATATTACTGTGTCGCCCTATGCTGTTTTGGGTAAGAATGTTAATATGTATAAGGGTTCTACAATAGGTAACAATGTGGGCAACCCCTCGGGTGCACCTGTTATCGGTAATTGTGTGCAGATAGGTATAAATGCTACAGTAATAGGCGGTATTACAATAGGTGACGATGTTTTAATCGCACCTAACGCCTTTGTTAATGAAGACATACCGAGCCATAGTGTAGTGGTTGGTAACCCTTGTCGTATAATACATAAAGAAGACGCAACGCTGCAATTTATATGGAACAAGGTTTAAAGGTTATAAGCTTATTTTAAGGGTTTTAATTTGTCTGAAATATATGTTTTGAATTTAACGGCAGGGTGACAGAGGTGATTTAAATGGAAGAAAATATTATATTGGAAATTCTTTCTGCATTTATACACAACAGAGAGCCTTATTTGAACTGTGATATGCAGGAAATTAAGGTTTTTTATACTTTTTATTTTCAAAACATATTGCCTGTTTTAGCCTATATGGATAAAAAATGGGATATAATAAAAAATGAAAGCATTAAACAAAAGCTTACGGATTGCTATTATCAGACAGTTGCAGAAAACTTCAAAAAGATAGCTATGTTTGAGATTATGTCGCAAAAGCTGAGTGAAAATAGTATTCCCCATATGCCTATAAAGGGATGGTATCTGCGCACTCTTTATCCTGTTCCTGAGCTTCGTACCTTTGGTGATATAGATATCCTCATTCGTAGGCAGGACAGGGAAAAGGCAGATAAACTATTTGTTCAGAACGGTTACAATGTACAAGAAAATTGGGAACCGACCTACAGCTATTATAATGACTCAAGCAGGTGTGAGGTGCACACAGAGCTTATGGATTCTGATTTGGGTAAAGGTGAACAGGTGATTTCATTCTTTTCCGATGCCTTGGAAACGGCTGAAAAGGATACCGGTGAACGATTATCACCACAGAAGGATATTCACTTTATATATCTTTTTTGTCATTTGGCAAAGCATTTATATAAAGGTGGCGCAGGGATAAGAGGGTATATGGATATTGCCTTGTTTATTAAGGCAAACAGCGACGCTCTTGATTTTGAAAAAATATATGATGATTTCAAAAAGCTGCATTTGGAGCAGTTTTTTAAAACGGTTACTCTTGCCTGCTGCCAATGGTTTCAAATCGAACTGCCTTTTGAAATAAATGATATAAAATCAAATAGTACAGAGATTTTGAAGGGATATACCTTCAGTGCTGATTTGTTCGGTAAAACAAGAGATAAGTCAGTAATCTCTATAAGAAATAATGAAAGCGGCTCAAAAGCAAGTGTTTTGAGGGATACGTTGTTTCCAAGCACACAAAAAATAGAAGAACGCTATAAGTTCATTAAGGGTAGAAAATATCTTTTACCTGTAGCGTGGGTAGCAAGAGGATTTGTAAATCTGAAGGAGATACCTAAAAAGCTTAAATATATAAAGAGGGTTTCGAATACGGATATGAATCTGGTTAGCGAGTATGATGAATTTATATCTGAAATAGGGTTGTAGATGTATTCCTTGATACAATCGGGCAGCCGTTTTTTTAAGGTAACAATTTACAAAAGCTGAAATTCAATATTTATGGTACGAGTGTTGATAACTGATTTGATTGTTAATATCAATTAACCGATGGTTCTTGCTTGTATCAGGAAATTTTTATAGTTTTTTCAATAAATCAAACACAGAGCTTTCATGCAAATAAACAATAAAAAGCGTTGCATTTGGGAATTTCTTGTCCCTCTTGCAGCGCTTTTTATGACCATCATTTACAATAATTCTACTGTAAATGTACAAGCAAATAAACCATATGTGTCTTTCTGTTACACTTTTCCTTAACTATTTATACCGTGATTAAATGAGATTATTGTTATCCTATTCTACTGATTTTGCAATTTTAATCATTTCTTCTTTTTCAAATGGTGCATCCAGTTTATATATATAATCATTTTTTGTCCAAATAAGGTTGTTTACGCCTTTATTACCTTGGCAATAAATATATTCTATACCATCTATGTTAATTTCTTCTGCATCATAATTTTCAGTATCAAAATCAACTTCCATTGCTGAAGAATATTTGAAAATAGTAAAGAAATCCGAGTTGATCGATTTATATTTGCTAATTACTTGTTTTCCCGATTTGTCTTCGCTTTCAAACTTAAACCCGTCAGGTATGTAGCCAACCGTTATTTCCTCTGTTACAGAGTTTTTATTATTTTCAGTAATTTTATATCTACTGAATTCATCCAAATTGTCAAGGATGTATTCACGAGATGATGGAATTACGAAAGCTGTCAACAACATCATTGAGATAATCGCAGCTATCCACATGACTTTAATGGCTTTTGTCGTGAATACATGGTAATGGTCATCACGCATTTTATCAAATAAATTTTTCTTCCATCTTTTATATTTTTTACTATATACCGGTTCGGGAATTGTTTCAGAAAAGGACGCTGACCAGTCATTTAATGATAATTCACAAGCTTGTACTAATTTATGCATTATTCTCAGCTTCCTTTACAAAATTTTTCACAAAATTCATTCCAAGTAAGCATTTCTGTCTTACGGATGTCTGTGATATTCCTGTTTTTGCGGAAATTTCAGCACCTGTGTATTGATAAAAATATTTCAGATAAAAAACATATCTGTATGCTTCAGGCATGGCATCAACTGCTTGTTTCAATGTAATTATGTCACAAACATCAAACTCTTCCACTGTAAGATTATGGAATTCACTTATATCCGTATCAACAACATTGTCAAGATGCTTTTTCTCCTGACGATACATATTAATAGCAATGCATTTTGATACAACTCTGACATATCTCTTAAAACCTAAATCGTTAAAATCTTGTTTGATGTTATGAAAATCCTTTGCAAAATGAATCATTATCTCTTGAGCGCAGTCTTCGGCTGCTTCATTAGTAATCAAATGCTCCTTTGCAATCAAATAAACGGTACTGTGAAATTTGTTGTAAAACTCTTCAAATCTTAATTTATCTTCCTGATTCTGCAGTAATGCCAAGCATATTGATAGCATATATAATCGCTCCTTTTACAAGGTGATTATATATTACCTGTGCGACAAAAGCAAGATGAGATTTCTTTTTTTAAAAATATTTAAAATTTTTCATAAAACAGTCTAACAAAACGCAAGAAAATTGTGATTAGGGTAGTGTAATGGAAATTTCGTTATGCGATGTTAAATCTATTTTCATTTTATGTTTTCTCATTTTTACATTTAGATTTACTTTTTAATTTCTTTATAGTAAAATTAATTAAGGAAAACATATTGAGGAGGAATTTATTATGAAAAAAACGAACAAAATTTTAGCAATCATCCTCGCAATACTTATGGTGATATCCATTATCCCAATCACAGCAAGTGCAGAAAAACTAACATCAGGCCCTTGTGGTTATAATCTTACTTGGACATTTGATGAATCGACTGGCACATTGACCATTTCCGGTACAGGTAAGATGTATGATGATATACATAGATATTATCCGTCTTGGCATGGTTATATAAGCTCAATAGAAAGCGTTGTAATATCTCAAGGTGTAACAACAATCGGCGATTCTACATTTTATAATCACGAAAATATTAAAAATGTATCAATAGCTGATAGTGTAACAATTATTGGTAGTGAAGCTTTTTATAATTGTACAGGGCTGTCTGATGTTATAATCGGCAAGGGTGTTACAACGATTGGTGATTGGGCATTTTATAACTGTAATGGGCTTACTGATGTTGTAATCGGTAAGGGTGTAACAGTGATTGGTGACGATGCATTTAATGCTTGTTCAAATCTTAAAACTGTATCAATAGCTGATAGTGTAACAATTATTGGTAGTGAAGCCTTTTATAATTGCACAGGGCTGTCTGATGTTATAATCGGCAAGGGTGTTACAACGATTGGTGATTGGGCATTTTATAACTGTAATGGGCTTACTGATGTTGTAATCGGTAAGGGTGTAACAACTATTGGTGATAAGGCATTTTATGAATGTTCGAATCTTAAAACTGTAACAATTTATAATGCTGTGGAAACAATTGGTGAGTACTCATTTAACTGTTCAGAATTAACAGATGTTTATTATATGGGCACAGAAGCGGAATGGAGTGCTATTTCAAAAGGAAGCATTATATATGGAATTATATTCGGAACCGGTCTTGAAAATGCAACAATCCATTTCCTCGGTGAAGAAACACACGAATGTTCATATAATGCAGTTGTAACTGCTCCAACTTGTACAGAGCAAGGTTATACAACATATACTTGTGTTTGTGGCGACAGTTATGTTGATGATTATGTTGATGCAACAGGACATAACTACTCATCAGAAATCACAGTTCCTGCAACTCATACAGCAACAGGTGTTATGACATATACTTGCACTTGTGGTGATTCATATACAGAAGTAATTGAAAAGCTTGAAAAACATAATTATGAATCAGTTGTAACTGCTTCTACTTGCACAGAACAGGGTTATACAACTTACACCTGTGAATGTGGTGACAGTTATGTTGATGATTATGTAGATGCAACAGGACATAACCATACATCAGAAATCACAACATCTGCAACTCATACAACAACAGGTATTATGACATATACTTGTGCGTGTGGAGATTCATACACAGAAGTAATCGCAAAGCTTGAAAAACATAATTATGAATCAGTTGTAACTGCTCCTACTTGCACAGCACAAGGATATACAACATACACTTGTGAGTGTGGTGACACTTACGTTGATGATTATGTTGATGCAACAGGTCACACAGAAGAAACAATTCCTGCAGTAGCACCAACCTGTACAGAAACAGGTTTTACAGAGGGTGCAAATTGTTCAGTTTGTGGTGAAACACTTACAGAGCAGAAAGAACTCCCTGCAAACGGTCATACACCAGCAATTGCAGTAGAAGAAAATTATGTTGCTCCTACTTGCACAGAAAATGGTAGCAAAGATGTAGTTGTATATTGTTCAGTATGCGAAGATGAAATCAGCCGTGAAACAGTTGTTATCAACGCAACAGGTCATGCAGACAATAACGGAGATGGCTACTGTGATGCAGACAACAAGCTCCTTGACCCATCAGTAGAATGTGACCACGCTTGTCATAAAGACGGTATTTCAGGTTTCTTCTGGAGAATCATAAACGTATTCAATATGCTCTTTGGACTTAATAAAACTTGCTCTTGTGGTGTAGTACATTATTAAGATTATTTTATATAATATTTAAGCAAAAAATTAAGCGTTGCATTTGGGAATTTCTTGTCCCTCTTGCAACGCTTTTTGATTTTAACAACTATACTTTTGGTTTATCCGAGTGCTACCATGCTGAAAACAAGAGCAAACAATGCAACTGTTTCGCAAAGACCAACTACTGTGATGTACTGTGAGAAGCCTTTTCCTGTTTCAGCGAGAGCGTCTGCACCTGCAGCGCCTGCTTTACCTTGGAAAACTGCTGAGAAAGCCATTGCAAGAGCTGATGCGATACCGAGACCAATTAAGAATGCAGGGTCTGCGTCTGAACCTTTCATCTGCTGCATTAAGAGGAAACCGTAAATTGTCTGTGTAAGAGGCGCACCTGCAAAAACTGTGAGAATAAATGGTGCTGCCTTGTTACTCATATAGCACTTTTTCCAAGCACCAATTGATGCCTGACCTGCAATACCGATACCGATTGCTGAACCAATTGCAGCAATACCCATAGCTAAAGATGTTCCTAATAATCCGAAATTCATAATCATTCTCCTTCGTGATTTATTCTGTTTGTTCATTAAATGGTTTGAATTTATGTCCGCTCCAGGACATATCAAGATGCGATGAAAATTCAAGAGTATTCAGTCTTATACCGTGAACGATAACGGACAATACATTCAATATCATATTAAGTCCGTGACCGAATACAAGAAGCATAATCGCAATAATCATAAATAAGAAGTTTCCGAGTAGTGGTCCTGCCAGTTCGTTTACTGTGGCTGCAATAGCAGCACCTGCAAGCCCCACAGCCCAAAGGCGTATATAGGAAACTATATCTGAGAAAACATTTACTACACCGAGCAAGACAGAAACTATATTTGTAAGACTTGCAAGTATAGACTTAATAATGTTTCCTTCGTAATTTGAGAATATAAAGCTTAATACAAAACCTAAGCCTATCAGGACAAGGGAAACTGTACCCACAGGAATTCCGCTTATTACAAGTGAGAAGCTGAATACTTCAGGATTTACCACAAGGCTTAACACAAGATAGTAAATTCCGAATAACTGTAATATTGAGCCGATATCACCAAGCGCTTTAAGTGATTTTATGTTTCTTTTTGCACCCTTTATATGTGCTATCGTCAACTGAATAAGTGCCAACGAGAAACAGAAAATCTGCAAATTCTGCGCTGTGGTAAGTCCCACTTCACCTTGTGTCCAGAACGGATGCCATATTCTGTCTTCATATACGTTTGAAATCACAGGAATTGACAAATTCTGAAGCCACTGTGGTATTTGTTCAGGAGAAAGTCCGAACCAGGTGCACGTGAGTGTTCCCCATAATACGGTTGACAATCCCAAGAGTCCTACAAGCAAAAATGTTGGTGAAACTGTTTTCTTTGCAACAAGTGATTTTATAATCGGAATGGCAGCAACAGCACAGATAAATAATCCGTATCCACCGTCACCGAAAATAATTCCAAAGAAGATAAGAATAAATGCTAAAAACCAACCTGATATGTCATACTCGAAATATCCGGGAACTGCACCCAAAAAGTCAGTTAACGGGTAGATAAGACTTACAAACTTATTGTTTTTTAGTTTAGTCGGTACGTCGTCCTCTTGAGTTGGGTCTTCAACGAGAAGTCCCCAGGAATTTGATTTAGCCGTTTCTTTTAACTTATCAAGATTTTCTGTTTCAATATAACCTTTGAAATGTGCAACTGAAACATTTTTATCATCTGATAAATTTTCGTCTGCCATACCGGTTGCATAAACCTCAAATTCGATTTCTTTTTCACAAGCTTTTACTGCATTTTTAAGTGTGCTTGTGTAATTACCGTAAGAAAGAATTTTTTCGTCTATCGATTTAATCTTGTCACCAAGCTCTGCGGATTTTTGTCGCATTTCTTCAGTTGACATCTGCGGCAACTCTAACTTGTAACTATTCAATGATTCAACAAGTTTTTCTTCATCGTCAAATCCGGACTTAATCAACATAAATTTTACAGAATTTTTACTTTCGCCTAACTTAATGGTTTTTACACCTTCGTTAAAAGACTTGTATTCCTTTTCAGGTATTTCATAAAATGCAACATCAATGCCTTTTTCTACTAAATCTTCGATACTTTTAGGTTCGAGTTCTCCCCAACCTTTAATTCGTTCGAGTTCTGAATTAAGAGTAATCATTTCTGCCTGACAGTTTTTCTTTTCGTCTGTCAAAGTAGATATTTCTTTCGCAATATTCAGACTTTCGTCAACGGTCAGTTCCTTTTCTTCAGTAGTTTTCTTACCTCCTACGATGAAAATTGCATTTTCAAGTAAAGAAATCTGTTCTTTGAGTTCATTAAGCCGGTCTCCCGAGCCTTCGGTTATTTCAATATGAATCATTCCGAGTTTTCGAAGCTTTTTCAGTGCTTCTGTTTTTTTATCTCCCATAATGATGAGAGAAACCTTTTTCATAGGAACTATCATAATGCATATACCTCCTTTTCGGAAGCCTCAGCATTACGTTGGGCAATTTTTCGTTTTGATATTTTTGAACGAACTACAGCACTGACCTGTTGGTCTGCCATATATATTGATATTTTTTTAATATTTTGTTGAGTTTCAGGGATTTTTACCTTTTCAAACAAGTTGACTCTTTGAGAAGTTGCAAGAAGCTCTGCACCTAAAAGTCTTACCTGTTCGTCCAACACTTCCGCTTCCAAATCAAGCGACATTGCTTTTTCCATGTGGTTTGCAGCTATATCGACCCATAGGGGAGTAGTGTACAAATCGTAATCACTTCTGGAAAAGTCAGCACCCTCATATGTGGGAATAGCCACGCCTGCAATATTTCCTTTTCCTTTACGGATATTGCTCACGGTGATTATTCCGTCAGGAAATACATCCTTTTCACTAAAAACAGCAATCCAATCATTGAAACCCGCTTCAAGTTTCTCTTTTTCTTCTCTTACTGCTTTAGCTTTTGCTTCTATTGTACGAATTTCTGCTTGAAGCTGTTGTTTTTTTAGTGTCAGAGTAGGCAAATATCTCTGGTACATTTTAAGAGCATCTTTTTGTACCTTTAATTCATTTTTTGTTAATTTGATTTTTGCCAAAACTAAAATCCTCCTTACTTAATAGGCCAGAATTCATCAGTAAGGTCTGATTTTATACCTGTTTCGTCTTTTTGGAAACAATCTGCTAAAATCTCCCAACCTAAGTCAAGTGATTGTTCAAGAGACAGGTTGACCGACAAGTCCATCATCTTATTTTCAAAAAGATTACCGTATTTAAGGAGCTTTTCATCCCATTTATTCATTGAAAAGCCCATATTTTTCTTTTCTAATGTTTCTTTATAAGAAGAATACATACGAATCATAGCGTCCATAAGTGCTCTATGGTCTTTTCGTGTTTTGCCGTTAACATTCTGTTTAAGTCGTGAAAGAGAACCAAACGGCTCAATACGACCACCTTTGAGATAATACTGTCCCTCGGTAATATAACCTGTATTGTCAGGTACGGGATGTGTAACATCGTCACCCGGCATAGTTGTAACAGCAAGAACGGTAACTGAACCTGAATTTGCGAAGTCAACAGCCTTTTCGTAACGAGCTGCTAACTGAGAATAAAGGTCACCGGGATAACCACGGTTAGATGGAACCTGTTCCTGTGTAATTGCAATTTCCTTCATAGCATCAGCAAAGTTGGTCATATCGGTAAGCAAGACCAATACGTCCTTATCCTGTAAAGCAAACTGCTCTGCAACAGCCAATACCATATCAGGAATCATCATACATTCGACAGTAGGGTCAGATGCAGTGTGAATAAACATAACCGTTTTACTTAATGCTCCGCCTTTTGAAAGCTCATCCTTGAAATAAAGGAAATCGTCATATTTCAGACCCATACCACCAAGGACAATTACATCTGCCTCTGCCTGCATTGCAATACGAGCAAGAAGCTGATTATATGGTTCACCTGAAATTGAGAAAATAGGTAATTTCTGTGAAACCACCAAAGTGTTGAACATATCTATCATAGGGATATTTGTTCTCATCATTCGGTTTGCAAGGATTCGTTTGGTTGGGTTAACAGATGGACCACCAACAGGTTTCATATTTTCTGTGAGTGCAGGTCCTTTATCTCTTGGTTCACCTGAACTATTAAAAATGCGTCCTAACAAATCTTCGCTGAATGATACACGCATTTCACGACCTAAAAAGCGAACTTCGTCACCTGTTGAAACACCCTGACCGCCTGCAAAAACCTGAAGTGAAACAATGTCTCCCTCAATTTTATTAACCTGAGCAAGCGATTTGCCGAAACGAGTGTTAACCTGTGCCAATTCTTTATATTGAACATTGTTTGCTCTTACAGTAATAACATTACCGGTGATTGATTCAATTCGATTAAAAACTTTATTCATTATCATTCACCGTCCTTTAATAATGCTTCAGCATCAATACCTAATTTACCGTTCTTTTCTTTATACAATGCATCGATTTCATGTTCAACCTTTTTAAACGCATCACTCTGGAATTCTGTATAGTTCCAGTCGATAAACTTTTGACGTAAACGGTTAATGAAACTACGGGCATCATCTTTAGTATCTATTTCATATTCACTACCTAAAACGGTAATAAGCTTATCAGTAACATAGCGCTGACGCATTGTTCCACAGTTTGCATCAGTTAAATCAAAAGAGTTTTGCTGAAGATAAACTGCATCAAGCATTTCTGCTTTAAGATAAATTACATAGTCAGAAATACTTGTACCTTCTTCACCGACAACCTTCATCATCTGATTAACTTCAGTACCTTTCTTGAACGCCTTTCTTGCAAAAGCAACCTTATCTTCGCGGATAACACTCTTATATTTTGACCAGGAATCAAGCGGGTCAATTGCCGGATATTTACGTGCATCAGAGCGTTCACGGGAAAGTCCGTGGAAAGAGCCGACAACCTTAAGGGTCGCCTGTGTAACCGGCTCTTCAAAGTTACCGCCGGCAGGAGATACTGTACCACCGATTGTAACAGAACCTACAGAACCGTCACTCAGCTTTACAATACCAGCTCTTTCATAGAAGGCTGCGATATAAGACTCAAGGTAAGCAGGGAATGCTTCTTCTCCAGGAATCTCCTCAAGGCGACCTGACATTTCGCGGAGAGCCTGTGCC
>JAZQUG010000032.1:0-10611 GCA_045631225.1 Candidatus Fimenecus sp. | reverse complement strand
GCCTAATAAGAGATTCATCGCATCCCATATTGCTGCCATTGATAACATTCCTTTCTTTGTTACCAATGCGTTTTGGAGTGACTTTGAGTTGCAGCAGCCAGCTTGTTGACATTTCTGTTGACACAGGGAGGAATTGACTGTTTTCTTTACGCAAAAACCCTCTCGGGTTCGATTCTTATTTTATGTAATTTTACAAAAAAATAACAGCCCAACTTGTGGACTGTTATCGTGGTGACCCGGACGGGAATCGAACCCGTGTTACCGCCGTGAAAGGGCGGTGTCTTAACCGCTTGACCACCGGGCCATATATAGGGACTTGTTCAGTCCCTTGGTAGCGGCAACGGGACTTGAACCTGTGACCTTCCGGGTATGAACCGGACGCTCTAGCCAACTAAGCTATGCCGCCATAGTTGCCGTTTGTTTAGACGGCTTTGTTATTATAATATAAGAGTTTCGTTTTGTCAACATTTTTTTGCAAATATTTTTTAAATTTTTTATTCTTTTTTATTTTATGTTTTATACAATGCATTTTACACGTCAATCTTCTTTACAAAGTAATATTTATATGCTACAATTTTTCTGTTAAAAAACTTTTTTATGAGGTGAAATAAATGAATCTCAAAGAAACAAGAAATTGGGTTGCTGATGAACTTAAGAGCGTTGCTGATTTCTGGCTTAAAAACGGTATGGACAAGGTTTACGGTGGTGTGTACACTTGTCTTGATAAGGATGGTAAGGTTTATTCAACTGACAAGAGTGTCTGGATGCAAGGCAGATGCGGTTGGACTTTTGCACACCTTTGTCATGTTTATGGCGTAAAACAGGAATGGCTCGACGCAAGTAAGAGTTGTATCGACTTCCTTGAAAACTATTGTGTAAACAAAAATGCTGACGGCAGACTTTATTTTACTGTTACTGAAGACGGTAAACCGCTTCGTCAGAGAAGATATTGCTATTCAGAAGCATTTTACTGTATTGCAAATGCTGAATATTATGGCATTACAGGTGAAAAAGAGCATCTTGAACGTGCAAGACGTGCATACGATTTGTACTGGAATCTCAATCATGGTATGGCTGACCCAACAGGTCTTGGTCCGAAGACTGAACCTGAAACACGTACAGGCAGAGCGTTGGGTATTCCTATGATTATTCTTAACGTTACATCTGTTATGCTTCGTGTTGACCCTGAAAATGCTGATATTTACAACAAGCGTGCTGACGAATGTGTTGAGGATATTTTCAAATATCACGTTAAAAAAGATTTGGGTTGTACACTTGAGTCAGTTTCTCTTGACGGTACACCAAGACTTAACATTACTGAAGGCAGAGTTGTAAACCCTGGTCATGATATTGAGTGTAGCTGGTTCCTTATGGAAAGAGCAAATCAGACAGGTGACAAAGCGCTTCATGCAAAGGCTGTTGAAATCTTTGATATGGCATTCGAAAAAGGTTGGGATAAGGAATTCGGTGGAATTCTCTATTTCTTTGATTGTCTCGGAAACCCACCTGAAGCATATGAACACGATATGAAGCTCTGGTGGCCACACAATGAGGCACTTATTGCTGCTCTTATGATTTACAGAGATACTAATGACGAGAAATATCTCGATATTTTCAATCAGCTTGTGGAATATACAAAAGATAAATTTGCTGTTGCTCCTTGTGGTGAATGGTATGGTTATCTTCGTCGTGACGGTAATCCTACACTTCCTGCTTGTATCGGTTCAACATTCAAGGGTCCTTTCCACGTGCCAAGATGTCTTATTATGCTTGACAAAATGTTAGAAGAAATTGAAGAAAGAGGTTAATTAAAATGAGTCTTGAAAAATATAAGGGTGTCATCCCTGCGTTTTATGCATGTTATGATGAAAATGGTGATGTTTCAGTTGAGGGAACAAAAGCGTTAGTCGAATTCCTTATCGAAAAAGGTGTTGACGGTCTTTATGTTGGCGGTTCATCAGGTGAATGTATCTATTTAAGTGTTGAAGACAGAAAAAAGACACTTGAAGCAGTTATGGAAGCTAACAAGGGCAGAATTACAATTATTGCTCACGTTGCTTGTAACAATACAAAGGACAGCTGTGAGCTTGCAAGACACGCTGAAGCTCTTGGTGTTGACGCTATCGCAACAATTCCTCCAATCTATTTCAGACTTCCTGAAAAGGCTATTGCAAAATACTGGAACGATATTTCTGCAGCAGCACCAAACACAGATTATGTTATTTACAATATTCCTCAGCTTGCAGGTGTTGCACTCACAATGCCATTGTTTGACGAAATGCTTAAAAACCCAAGAGTAATTGGTGTTAAGAATTCATCAATGCCAATCCAGGATATCCAGATGTTCCGTCGTCAGGCAAAAATGAACAATCGTGAAGTTGTGATTTTCAACGGTCCTGATGAACAGTTTGTTGGTGGTCGTATGATTGGTGCTGAAGGTGGCATCGGTGGTACATATGGTGTTATGCCTGAACTTTTCGTTACACTTAACAATATGATTAAAGCCGGTGATGTTAAGGAAGCATATAAATTACAGGATGACATCAACGAAGTTATTTACACAATGTGCTCAACAAAGGGTAATATGTATGCAACTGCAAAAGCTGCTCTTAAAAAGAGAGCAGGACTCCAGCTTGGTGGCGTAAGAGAACCACTCCTCAATCTTCAGGATGGTGACGAAGTAATCGTTGACAAGGTTGTTGAACTTGTTGAAACAGCCGTTGCAAAATGGGTTAAATAAATTTTAAATATAAAGTTTAAGGATACCGAAACTCACAATTTTTGCATCTTGCGGCACGGAACGAAGAAAAATTATCTGCTATGCCGACAGTTCACAAAATTTCAAAGAGATATAAAAACACGCCTATGAGGTTAAATAACTTCATAGGCGTTAAATATTGTTGCAGATTTGTCGAAGAATTGAGTTCCATTCGATAATTTGAGAGTTGCTAAAACTGAGGCAGCACACCGAAATGCACTGCCCTTTGTTTTGTTCGTTTTAGAAAAGTTGTCCTGGAAGTTTCAATTTTTCTTTAGGTGGGAATTGTTTGTCAAATTCTTCTGCTTCATCTTCGTTTACAAAGTATCCCTGTGGTGGAGCATATTCGCCTGTGATACCATCGAGATAGCCCTTTTTCAGTTCTTTGCAAAGGAAGAATGATGCATCGGCATCTTCGGGTAAATCGTGGTAACGAATACCGAATTCACTGGCATAAGTAAAACCACTTTTTCCATAGAAATCAATGTTACCTTCAAAACAGATTGCACCGAATCCCATTTCTGTTGCTTTTTCCAGAGAATAGTCAAGCAGAATTTTACCATAACCCTGACGTTTGAGTTCATTAGCAATACAGATAGGACCCATTGTCACGATTGGAATATACCTGCCATCATCGGCTTGGATAACAGCATTCATAAACATATTTTGTCCTATGATTTTGCCGTCCTTTTCCATAACAAAGTCAAGTTCGGGAATGAATGCATCATCATTACGAAGTTGGTTGAGTACATAATGCTCAAGGCAACCGGGACGATACACATTCCAAAATGATTCCCTTACAAGATTTTCAACTTCTCTGTGTTCTTCTTTTCTTTCTGAACGGATAATATAGTCATTTTTATTCATTGTTTTTCCTCCTGAAAATTGTTGACTTTCAATATTGGGAGGTTGGTGTGATTGTATTACCAAACCTCCCGGTTAGGATACAATCTCCAATGATTTGATTGTCTTTCTCAAAAAGCAATCTCCTTTAAAATAATATTTATAATCAAGCCTTTCGGCAGGATTAACTCAATAAACTAATTATACCACCCACAAAACAAAAAGCAACAGCGAAATACTGTTGCTCATAAGTGTTTATGATATTTTTACACAATTCCCATTGCCATTTCAACAAGCAATGCAACTATGACAACGAGTGCTGAAATGATAAATCCGTGAATCATAGGGCGGATGCCGGATTTCTTGAAGCTTGAGAATGAAGTGTTGAGTCCGATTGCTGCAAGAGCGCTTACCATAAAGAATTTGCTTACAGCCTTTGTGCCTGAAACAAGCTCTGCAGGGACGGTGAAAATACTTGCAACAACTGACATTGCAACAAATCCAAGGATAAACCAAGGGAAAATCTTCTTGATGCTGAAATTTGCCTTTAAGCCATCTGCATTTTCACTGTTCTTTTCTGCTTCCTTCTTTTTAAGGCGAAGCTGAATAAATGCAAAAGCTATAACAGTAGGAATAATTGAAAGAGTTCTTGTGAGCTTTACCATAGTTGAAAAATCACCTGCAGCCTCTGAAAAAGCGTAACCGGTAGCAACAACGGATGATGTGTCGTTAACAGCTGTACCTGCCCAGATACCAAAAGCTTCGTCAGTCATTCCGAGTGCTCTGCCCATAATAGGAAAAAGAACAATCATTGCCATATCGAAAAGGAATGTTGCAGACATAGCATAAGCAACATCATCGTCATCGGCATCAATTACAGAAGAAATAGCTGCAATTGCCGAACCACCACAAATTCCTGTACCTGCTGAAATAAGGTTTGAAAGCTTCCAGTTAAGACCCAACGCTCTGCCGATAAAATAACCACCACCAAAGCAGGTGAGTAAGGTGAAAATCATAACAGTAAGTGACATTCTTCCAACCTGCAAAACAGTTGTAATATTAAGTGACAATCCCAAAAGTATAATAGCAAATTTGAGAAGCTTCTTTGATGTGAATTTAATTCCATCTGCAAAAATAGTTGTTTTTGAAATGATTTTGTTCAAAAACATACCAACAAACATAGCAATAACTGCAGAACCGATTAAATGAATAGGGAGTAAACTTTCAACCCACATTGCAAAAACAGCAATTATAGCGGATAAAATAATTCCCGGAAATAACTTTAATATCTTCATAAACATACCTCATCTTAAATATCCGCAATATTGTATCATTATGGCAAACAAAAAGCAACAGCGAAAAATACTGTTGCTCCTTTGCTGTTAAAATATCCTATTATAAAACTCTAGATAATCTTTAATGACTTCTTCAAATAATTCGTTGCAATAGATTTGGAAGTGGCCGCAGTTGTAGGTTTTGTAGGTTGCGGTTTTGCATGTTTTGGCAAGTTCGATAGTCTTATCGGCAGGGGCAAGGTCATCCTGAGTACAAGCTGCAACGAAAATCGGGGTGTTGATTTTGCTGAAATATTTACCCGGTGAATACTTGAGGAATTCAAGTAAGGTTCTTGCAGGTGCTTCGTTGACATATTCAGTGTCACCGATGAAATCCCTTGTTGTTTTTTCGTCGGCTTCCATAAATGCAAGTTCACCTGTGTATGTGGAAAGCTTGAGCATAACAGGGTGGTATCCCGTTACACAGCTCAACACATCGGCAATAACAAAAGGTGCTCTTTTAAGGATATAACCAAGACCGACTTCCTTGATTGTAGCCATAGTGTCGGTGTATGGGCATTGAGCAACTGCACCCTTAACATCATTTCTGTTTGCAGAAAGATATGTTACATGTCCACCACTGAATGATGAGCCGAAAAGCAAAAGCTTATCAGCATCAATACGGCTGTCTTTTTTGATGTATTCAATGGCGTTGTGCCAGTCTTTAAGTTGCATTTTTACATTGATGAGCTGACGTTTGTTGCCATCACTTGCACCGAAGTTGCGATAGTCAAAAAGGAAGCAGGCATAACCCACAGATGCAAATCTTTCAGCGTATTCATACAAACGCATTTCACGAGTGCCACCAAGACCGTGTGCCATAACGATTACAGGGCATTTTTTATCGGTCTGGGGAAGATACAACCACGCACTGCATCGTGTACCCTCTGAATAAAAATCAACATCTTCACGTTTGAATTGATAGTTCATAGTTACACCTCGTTTGTTTTCCATATAAGTACAAATTCTTTTTCGCCTGTGTTATCGTCAGTTTTTTCGGAGTCAGTAGAAAACTGCTCTCTGTGATAAAAGTTGATAGCACGGGTGTTTTTAGCATATACGGTTAAGGTCAATTCGTTTTTAATAGCTTTGGCGTAGTCAAGGAGTTGTTTGCCGATACCCTTGGATTGAGCATCACTTCTGACAAATAACCCTGCTATAAAATTATCGGTCAGTCCGATAAAACCGAGAATTTCGTTTGTGGCATCATCTTCATATACATATACTTCTGCCTGTGGCAAAATGTTTTTTACCATTTGGAAATTCTCTTCCCAGTATTTCGGTGATATGAAATTGTGAGCCTGAATATTTGTATCTAACCAGATTTGCATAACAACCGGCAAACCGGTTTCTTTAAATTTTCTTATATTCATATTATCTTCCTGATTATTTATTGAAATAATTATACCACCCACAAAAATAAAAGCAACAGTTTTCATTCCTGTTGCTCTTGTTCATTTATCACTTTGTAGCAGGGGAAACATTTGCGAATTGGTTGCCACCCCTGACGATTGTGAATGTTGTCGAAGCTTCACCCGTTGGCATCTGACCACTCATACCATTTGGAGGAGTCATATTTTCCATTCCTTCAGGTGGAGTGAAGTCTTCCATATTTTCAGGCATCTGTGGTCTTTCTCCATTCGGCATTTCAGGAGAAGTAAATCCTTCGGGCGTTTCCCCATTTGGCATTTGTGGTCTTTCTCCCTGTGGCATTTCAGGTCTGTTGCCATTTTCAGGTGGAGTAAAACCTTCAGGTATTTCACCATTTGGCATTTGTGGTCTTTCGCCTTGTGGCATACCACTCATTGAATTTGCAGAGAGTTGTGTGTCACCTTGCCAGAATGTATAGTCACCAGGAGTAAGCTCATCACCTGCAACTAAAAGATAGGTGAAATCATTTGTTGGAGCATATTCACCGATTGCCTTGCCATCACCATTTTTAAGTGTGTATGTGCTGTCACCAACCTGACGACTTGAAAAACTGAATACTGCATAGGTCTGCTCGCCACCTGCGATTTTATCAAGCATATTACCTGATGCAACTACCTTGCCACCATTGATATAAATCCCCTTGTCGGAGTCGATACCTGCATCACCACTTGCAGCACAAGCCTGTGAATTGATAGTACCACCGTTGATTACAAGCCAACCGTTAGAGTCGATTCCGTCACCTTCACCGGTAGAGCCATCACAAAGAATGTTAAGTGTGCCACCATTCATTGTAGTAACAGAAACATTGTCTTCATTTGTGTTGATTCCGTCATTACCTGACGTTATGTTGAAACGCCACCATTGATTGTAAGATGTAATTCACTATCAAGCCCTTCGTTTTCGGCTTTGATATTAAGAATACCGTTACCTTTGTCACCACCATCAATATTCATTGATTTCTTTGAGTAGAAAGCACCGTCATATTTGTGGAGTTTTTTACTGTCAGCTACCTCTGTGCCTTCTTCATTAAGTTCATAAGACTTATATATTTTTGCAACATAAGAGCCATTGATGTTGTTTTCGGTACCATCTGCAATAATTACATTAGCACCTGCTTTGCTTGTGTCAACATCCTTTGTTGCAGTTTCTTCATCAGCACTACCGCATTCATATACATTATAGAAAATTACTGCAGGAGCAACTGTACAAGTAATATCAACGCCATTGAGAATGAGTGTTACAACAGCATTTGGGTCAGTTTCAGCATCCTCACCCAAATCAACTGCGATTTGCCCCGCTGAAAGACTACCACTTAAAACATATCGACCAGGTTTTGTAATGTGAACAACTGTGTGAGAGTCTGCTTCTGTCTGTGAATGTTCATCTTCTTTTTCACCCTCACCATATTTGAAATCCTGACCTTCAAGGTAGAAAATAATGTCATTTGAAGAGTAAACTGCCTGTGTGTTGTCGTTTGTAATCTTTTTACCGTCAACTGTGATTTTGCTGTCAGAAAGGTTGATTTGAACACCGTCAATTTTTTGTGTAGCAAGACTGCAACCTGTGAATAAAAGAGTAATCACAACTAAACACGCTAATATTTTTTTCATTTTCCCAAGACCTTTCATAATAACTGATTGTTTATATTATAAACCTTAAAAATTAAAATGTAATAAACAAACTGTTAAAATTTGTTAATAAAATTATACCTCCACACAAAAATAAAAGCAACAGAAAATACTGTTGCTTGTGTAGTTATTATCTCTTTTTATACATAACTAATTCAGGGTTTTCGCCATTTTCTTCATAGGTGCATACAAGGATAAAATCCATATTTGCCACGATGCCGAAACATCTGTCACCACCGAATTCACATTCCAACTGACTGCCAAGATAAGTTGCTTTGTCATCAAGGAATTTAACAACCTGACCGTTTGGGAGTCGGTATTCAAGATTTACGAAGCTACCGGGCAAAACATTAAGATTTTCCACTTTCGGTAAGCCTTCAATATTAAGAAGAGTGTTGATTTCATCAATGATTTTCTTTTTGAATTCTTCAAACATTTCCTTGTCACCGATGTGTGCATACTGTTTCCAGTAATCAAGGGTGAAATCGCCATCGGCATAACACCATTTACAATATTCTTCGTTAAAAATACCATCAATTTCTTTGCTGGTGTTACTGTCTTCCAAAGGCATACCACAGCATTGACAGGTTAACTGACAGGGTGAGCCTAAAAGAGTGTTGATAGACACATCAAAAAGCTTTGACAATAATTTCAATGTTTCTATGTTAGGTGTTGTTTCTCCATTTTCCCAACGGGACACAGCCTGACGGGTCACAAAAACTTTTTCAGCAAGTTCGTCCTGTGATAAACCTTTTTTAGTTCGCAATTCAAGAATAATATCTTTAGTTTCCATATTGTTATCACCTCAGTGTTATTCTATCACTGAATGTTATATTGAACAAGCAACTATCAGTTGCTGTCAGTTCGATAAATTGGAATTTGCTTAACTGCTTTCAATAGTCTATTTCTTTGACCGAGCAAACAAATGAGTAGGTATGAGGGTTATTAAAAACAATTTTATTCGGGTTGTGCGAATTCGTGCGGAACATTCTGCTCGATGGCAGAAAGTAATTCATCTACACCTATAATTTCGATATTATCATCTAATTGACTTATAAAATATTGTAAATCATCAGTGCCGATTGTCCACGGATGAATGTTTATTACCGTGTATCCGTTTATTGATGATAAATCAGCTTTTTTTGCGTTGATTATATCCGCTTGTTCTTTGAGCCATTCGTTAGTTACTTCTTCAGGATTCCCGCTTGGATACCACAAACTGAAACCAACGGTAACAAAAGGTTTATCGTTCGAGAAGAACACCTTTCCTTTACCTGCTGAATATCTGTCAGGGTCAAGCTGAATAATACCACCTTCAATATTATCATATCTTGAAAAATATGAAAGACGCTTTTCGAGGCTTTTATCAAAATTCAGTCCTTTGTACTCATCGAGGAATGTTATGATATTAAGACCGGATTCAAGCATAAGTGAAGCACTATAATCTGAAAACGCTTCAAGCTCTTCGGAATTCATTTTAGAGATACGTGCATATCCGCCACCTGAAGGACCTGTAGTAAACGCAACGCCTTCACCTGTAGTAAGAGTGCGCTTTATGTCAACTGAAGATAATTCCTTAGCAATAGGAGAGAATGTCCAGCTGACAGGTACAGGAGAATTGTAGCCTTGCCAGGTATGAAATTCACTAAAACCATTCTGAATCCATTGAAGATTATCGCCATCGCTATAAACTAATGAAACATAATGTTTGTTTTCATCAAGTGTAACCTCGGATGACAATTTAGTATTAAATTTGGCTTTTTCAACTTCAAAAGATGAAAGTATGCTGAGATTATAAGAATGGTCAGACGGAATTACTGAATGACCGTAACGTGAAGCAGATTCTGTAAATTTAACTTCATACTGACACCAACCAAAAATAATAGAGGCTGGTTTAAGATTTTTCATAACCTTATCACGGAAAAGTCTGCCTGTAAAATCGCTGTCTTCAATATATACAACAAAAATATTCTGCTGAATTGCAAAATCTCTCATTCCGTTTGCATAGTAATAAAGATGTACAAGTGAATCGTTACGAAAATGCTCTTTATTTTCTTTGTAAAAGTTTTTTAGATATTTTAAGTTTATGTTATCTTCACTGATATCAGCAGATTTTTTTAATCCGAGATTTGTTACTGCTTCTTCGTTATCACAAGCAACGGGAAGCCAACCATTTATTGTCGCAAGATTTGTTGCAGTATTCAGTTGACCATGGTCTTCGTAAGTTTTGAAAAGAATATACCCGCCATCAGTTATGTATGGTGAGAATTTTTTAATTACAGAAGAAAAATTCCAAGGGTTACCGTCTGCATCTGTTTCAGAAATTGTGTAGCCTGCTTTTTTCATTTCTTCAAGAGCATATCGGTTTGATTCTGAACCGTAATCAATAAATATTGCGGGATTTGCTCTTGCAACAAGTCCTTGTAAAGCAATAATTGTATGAAGTTGTGACATGGAGAGTTCTGATATCTTAATAACCGTAATTTCATTACTTAATTCAGGTTCATCAAATTTACTCTGCATCTCGATGAGTTGCGCCTCACTTTTCGGTTCGGGTGCATCTTTTAGAAATGTCGCATCTATAGTATTAAAAAGAATAGAAAACATCATAACTGCA
>JAZQUG010000031.1:0-71258 GCA_045631225.1 Candidatus Fimenecus sp. | reverse complement strand
ACGATACTTTCTTCTCTGTCCGCCACCGCGATGACGAACTGTGATTCTTCCGTAGCTGTTACGGCCGCTGTTCTTCTTGAGTGAAACAAGAAGGCTTCTTTCGGGAGCAACCTTTGAAAGCTCGGAATAATCTGTAGTCGACATGTTACGTCTTGCGTTACTTGTCGGCTTGTAAAGCTTAATAGACATTTTTCTACACTCTCCTTATAGCGGCTTTGCGGAGCAATGTCATTCTCCATACTTTACCGCCGGATTTTATAGGAACATTGTCCTTTTGATTACCGTTAAGTAATCGGGATTACATCATTCCGTCAAAGAATTCGATTGTCTTTGAATCAGCTGTCAAAGTTACGATAGCCTTTTTCCAAGAAGCTTTGAAGCCCTCAAATCTTCCGTAGCGTCTGAGCTGACCACGAACGTTCATTGTGTTAACCTTTTCAACCTTAACGCCGAAAAGTGTTTCAACAGCCTTTGCGATGTCAACCTTAGTTGCATCCTTAGCAACTTTGAATGTGTATTTCTTGTCTGCAGTACCCATCATTGACTCTTCAGTAATAACAGGAGCGAGGATAATTTCCTGTGCAAGTTTCATTATGCGTAAACCTCCTCAATTTTTGCTACTGCATCCTTAAGTACTACGATTTTGTCGCAGTTAAGAATGTCATAAACATTAAGTGTATTTACAAGAGTTACGTTAACACCTTCGATGTTTCTTGCACTCTTATAAACTACGTCGTTTTTCTCAGGAAGAACGATAAGTGTCTTCTTGCCAGCATTGATAGCTGAAAGAACGTTAGCTGCTTCCTTAGTTTTGATTGCATCCATATTGAAAGAATCAAGAACGATCATTTCATCTGCTGCAACCTTTGAAGAAAGAGCTGACTTCATAGCAAGTCTTCTTACCTTCTTGTTGATTGAGAATCCGTAAGCACGTGGCTTAGGACCAAATGTGATACCACCATGTGTCCACTGAGGAGCTCTTGTTGAACCCTGACGAGCTCTACCTGTACCCTTCTGTCTCCATGGTTTCTTACCGCCACCAGACACCTCTGCACGAGTGAGAGTTGACTGTGTACCCTGACGCTGATGTGCCAAGTAATTAACTACTACAAGGTGCATTGCTGATTTGTTTGGCTCGATAGCAAAAATGCCGTCGTTAAGCTCGATATCAGAAACTTTTTTGCCCTTTGTATCTACTACTGCTAATTTAGCCATTTCTTAACTCTCCTCTCTTACTTTGATTTAACTGAGTCTGCGATAACAACGATACCGTTCTTAGGACCTGGAATAGCGCCCTTAATAGCGATAAGATTGTTTTCTACATCTACCTTAACGATGTCAAGGTTCTGAACTGTAACTTTTTCAGCACCGAGATGACCAGCCATCTTCTTTCCTTTGAAGATACGAGCTGGGTCGATAACGCCGAGTGATCCACCGTGACGGTGAACAGGGCCTGTACCGTGAGTTTCCTTAAGACGTGAGAAGTTCCAACGCTTAATTACACCTGCTGTACCCTTACCTTTGCTTGTTCCTACAACGTCAACTCTATCGCCTACTGCGAAGATGTCAGCCTTGAGGATGTCACCTACGTTTACTGATTCTGTGTCTGCAAGTCTGAATTCCTTGAGCACTTTCTTTGGAGCAACGTCAGCCTTCTTGAAGTGACCAGCCATTGGCTTATTCACCTTAGTTACCTTAACGTCGCCAAAACCAACCTGAACTGCAGCGTAGCCGTCGTTCTCGATTGTCTTCTTCTGCACTACTGTGCATGGACCAGCTTCAACAACTGTAACAGGAATTACTTTTCCGTTTTCGTCGAAAAGCTGTGTCATACCGATTTTTTTACCGATAAGACCTTTTTGCATTTTTATTTCCTCCTTTGGTTATTGGTCGGTATGTACCGACTTGACCTTGCTCGATGTCTTGTTCTTAAAGATTAAATATTAGAGTTTAATCTCGATGTCAACACCGGCAGGAAGCTCAAGACTTGTAAGAGCCTCAACTGTTTTGTTTGAGGGTCTTAAAATGTCGATAAGCCTTTTGTGTGTTCTCTGCTCAAACTGTTCACGGCTGTCCTTGTACTTATGAACAGCACGAAGGATTGTAACGATTTCCTTTTCTGTTGGAAGTGGAACAGGACCTGAAACCTGAGCGCCTGTACGCTTTGCTGTTTCAACAATCTTTTCCGCTGCCTTGTCTACAAGGTCATGGTCATAACCCTTAAGTCTGATTCTGATTTTCTTACCTTTTGTTGCTGCCATTTTGTTTCCTCCTAAATTACTGGGCACGTTATTTTACTTGCAACTCATCCGGGTGTTTCCACCCTTCCGTTTTAAAAACCGAAAAATCGGCTCTGATTTTTCGGACGGCGTAAAATAGCGCAGAATGCTCCTGCAAGTACCGTTATGGCATAGTTGGGTTATAGCCACAAGGTTTTAAAAGCATTATTGGTCGCCCGATTTAAAATCAGACATACTCCACGGTAATTCCCTGCATCGTCGTGCAGCCACCTACCGCTTCATCGCATATCGCACGGTTTTTACGAACAGGCATACTACGCCCATTCCCACGTGTGCTCGAATATTCTAACATATTATTTGTGAAAAAGCAATAACTTTTTTAAAAAAAGTTTGTTAAAAATGCAGATTTTTTTCTTAAGTGAAATTCGACACAATATCTTGTGTTTCATGTTGCTTTTGATACAATTTCTGTATTATTTTTTATTATGAAAAAACTACTATATATAATATGTATAATAAAAAACACAGAAAAAAGAAAAATACGGCAGATTTCTCCACCGTATTAACAAATTATATTTTTTTTGCTCGTTCAAGAGCTGTATCTATATTAGGGCAGAAATTATCCTTACCAACTGCTTTATAGAGCCCTGATTTTTTCATAGCATTAAGCGGTTGTTCGTTAACATGGGAGAAAATCAGCGTTACATCTTTTGACTGACACTTCTTGTATAGATTTTCAAGTGAATTCATAGCAGTAGCATCAATAGCAGGAACACCTCTCATTCTAAGGACAAGACACTTTGTGTATTCCTTAAGCTGAATATCAAGAATTTTATCAGCAGCACCAAAAAACATAGGCCCTGTAATCTCATAAACACGGACATTCTTAGGAACAACCTTCAAATCAAGACTATCAGCATCATTTTCGCTATCAACATATTTCCAACCTTTTACTGCAGTTTCTTCACTCATTCGTTTCATAAAGAGCATTGCTGCAAGAATCATACCGGCTTCAATAGCAATTACAAGGTCAAAGATTACAGTAAGGCCAAAAGTGATTACCATAACTATAATATCGTTTTTGGGTGCACTTTTTAATATATGTATAAATTTCTTATATTCACTCATATTGAATGCAACCATAAAAAGAATTGCTGCAATAGTCGGCATTGGAATAAGTCCTGCAAGTGGCATAAGAAACAAAAGCACAAGAAGAAGCACAACTGCATGAACCATACCTGCCACAGGAGTTCTGCCACCGTTTTTCGCATTTGCTGCAGTTCTTGCAATAGCACCTGTTGCAGGAATACCACCAAAAAGAACAGATGCAATATTACCAACACCCTGAGCTACCAGCTCTGCATTTGAATTGTGTCGTGAATTTACCATACTATCAGCAACAACACAAGATAGTAAAGATTCAATTGCCGCCAAAATTGCAATTGTAAATGCATCAGGTAAGACAGCCTTAATAGTTTCAAAGCTTATATCCATACCTGTTAATGCAAACTTCGGAAATCCTGATGGAATTGTATAAAGCTCACCAATTGTGAACACACCACTATCCAATCCGGGTATAAACTTAACCATTAATGCGCCAACGACAACCGCAATAAGTGATGGTGGCACTCTCTTTTCAAATTTTGGGTATATAATGAGTATAGCCAGTGAAACAGCACCAACCAAAAGTGCCTGCCAACTGAATGTACCTATAGCGTGAATATTTGCTTCAATTTTCTCAATTGTTTCAATAGGCTTTACACCATCTGCATACTGAAGCCCAAGAAAATCCTTAATCTGACCGATAAAAATTGTAACGGCAATACCTGCAGTAAAACCTGTTGTAATAGTATAAGGTATAAATTTGATAAGTGAGCCTAATTTAAACACACCCATTAAAACAAGGAATATACCAGCCAGAATTGTCGCTATAATCAAGCCGCTCATACCCTGAGTTGCAACAATTCCCGCAACAACAGTTGCAAACGCTGCAGTAGGTCCCGCAATCTGCACACGGCTACCACCTAAAAACGAAACCATAAAACCTGCGAAGATTGCTGTGTAAACGCCACAAGCAGGTTCAACACCTGATGCCAAAGCCAAAGCAATTGACAAAGGCAGTGCAATAATTGCAACAATTACACCCGCAACAACATCTTTTACAAGCTGGTCTTTTGAGTAGTTTTTGATTGTACTGAAAAACTTGGGTTTAAGATAAAAATTCTTCAAGAAAAATCACTTCCGTTTATATTAAAATTTTACTGAAAGAATATTATCACTTTTCTTTTCTCCAGTCAATAAAAAATCACATAAAGTTGAAATTTGTAGCAACAAATAAGGCGAAGTCTGAAGAAGACCTCGCCCTATCTTTATATTCAATTTTATACTTATCAGAACAATCTGTAGATTTCTACGATAATTGTCCAGAGTCTTGTGCTCTTAAGAATAAATGCTATCTTATTAAGACATGCTAAAATTCCCTTATCTTCTTCAAAATCTTCAGTTGGTTCATCGCCAATAACGAGTGCCTGTGTAAGACAAATACCACCATCACCGAAAACTTCTGCTCTTACATACTGGAAGTCCTCTGCTCCCTTAATCTTATCAAGGTCAAGAGTCACACTATTTGAACCGATTGTGCCTTTGTAGATTACTTCTCCATTAGCGATAAACTGAACTGTCTTTGCATTGTCAGCAGTTACAGTAATCTTATGACCATCAACAGCAACCTTTGTGAAAACAGGATATGGGATGCCTGAATTTTTTACATCAAATCCTTCTTCCGGTCCGATAATATCGTTACCGCAAGGAAGCTCTCTTGTAACCATAAATGATGCACCGGACTGCATTGTTTCTTTTACATTTTCAACAGTATTTTCTTCCATCATATAGATATTGAAGGAGCTGTCGATATTTTCAATTGTATGAGCATCAGTATTACTGAAACCGATTACATTTTTACCATAAGGTAATGTGTACATAAGAAGATTGTCCCAAAGGATTCTGTCAAATGGTGTAACGCTGTTTGTTTCATTGAAAACCTCAATACCGAGACATGAATCATACTTAAGAATAATATCGCCAAAGTATTTAACGTTCTTTTTATCACTTACTGTTGAAATATCGTCACGGCTTTCTAACCAGTCACCGGGATGGTTAATAACTGAAAGACCACCAAACATATCTGTAAATGCGACTGCATCCTCGTAGCCGTTTTCAAAGCCACCGTATCCGTTACCGACACCTTCCGGTAAGAAGAAACCGTTAACATGAGCCTTTGTAAGTGTCATATTATTAAGTTCATTTGCACCTGTAATACAAGTAAGCGTTTTGTTTCTGATTGTACCGTCATAAAGCGGATATGTGCCTGTTGTAATTCCTTCATATTCTTCATCTGTAAGATGAGCCACCTTATAGCCTAAAAGTGGCTGGTAAGAATAAAGAAGAACATTAGGCTGTTTTCTGTTCCATTCAACACCTGTTACACCGTGGTCAGAATTTGCAAGAAAATCATAATCCTGATTGTAATGCTCCTTAACCATAGTTGCAAGGTCAACATTACCGTCGCTGTAAGTTGTATGAGAATGAAGCGAGCCTTTGTATGCGCCCCAAGCATTTTTGCCTTCCCAGATTACATCACTATATGGTGAGATAATTGCATAATCGTCAACATCTGCTGCAAATGCAGTAAGAGTCAACAAAGGACTTACAAGAAGTGTCATACAAAGAATGATTGAAATAAGCTTTTTCATAATAAAACCTCCCTATTGGAATAATTATACAATGATTCTGTTCGAAAAACAATAGGGAAGATAAATTAAATGCAAAGTGCAAAACGCAAAATGAAGGAACTGCGTTGCAATTATTAATTTCGAATTGCCCGATAAACTCCGATTTGAACTTATTCCTTCTTCTTTAGTTGTTTTACAATCTGATTACCGTAAACTGCTGTACCTGTCACAAGTATACCTTGCACAACACTTTCAGGCGAAAACCCCAAAATTGCAACTGCACCTACGATTCCGAATCCCAAAAGGATTAACGGTATGTACTTATCAGGAATTTTTTCTGTACCCTTGATTACGGCACCGATTATATTAAGTACAGGTATCAGTAAAAGTGCATTTTCTGTAATAAATTCTATCATTTTTTCTCCTTTACATAATTAAGTTAATTACCGCACCACAAACAGCACCGATTAAAGCCACCACAAGCTTATCCCAAAACCAATTTGGTCGTCTTTTCAGCATTTCGATGCTTTCCTTTAACTCACCGAGAGTTACAAGCATACTGTCAAGCTTTGTT
This sequence comes from Candidatus Fimenecus sp., assembly GCA_045631225.1. GTDB lineage: Bacteria > Bacillota > Clostridia > Oscillospirales > Acutalibacteraceae > Fimenecus. Next base: position 64,713 of record JAZQUG010000031.1, on the reverse strand, counting down.
ACGCTCTGCACCTGAGTTAGAGTGACTTCGTTGACCTTTTTATATAAGATTTTCACATCATCTTCAACTGCATCAACTCTGTGATTTAAAAGTTCCATTTCTGTCATAAATTCACTCCAAATCACTCAGATTAACATATCCTGTGACAAAGTTGCCTATCGGTTTACGATTTACATTGCTTTTTGAATTTGTAATTCGCATTCTGTCATTTATGACTTTTCCGTCATAGACAAAATAATCACCGTCTATAGTTTTTGACTCGCGTGCCATAGTTGCAGAAGCATATAATTTCGTCTCTTTGAGTGTAATCATATCTCCTGCTTTATACACTTTTTTCTCCGACTTTTTAGTCGGTTTATATGGCTTTTTCTCCTCTTTTTCATATCCGTTCAAACCATTATACTTCATAATTGACGGATAATGCTTATATGCTTCATTCAAGTCAACATAACCATTAATTCCGTTAACTCTGCCTTTTGAGCTTTTCTGCCAGATGCCGTAAAGCTTTTCAAATGTGGGCTTTGTTGTCCACTGTGCAAGCCAGATATCGTATTTATCAAAAATTTCATCGGTAAAATAATTTTCAAGCCAATGCTTATTAGCATAAATACACACATAGTATCCATAGCTTTCCATTCTTTCACAAAATGCTTTTGCAATTGCAGAAACTCGTTCTTTACCTAATGATGCAACACCTGATTCCTCCATATCATATGCAACAGGATATTCAAATTTCTTACCTTTTATTACAGAATGGCAAAAATCTGCTTCCATAATTGCTTCTTCAGGTGTTCGTGCGTAAGAATAATGATATACGCCAACCGGCATACTCACCTTTTTGGCATTTTCATAGTTTGTATTAAAAAGAAAATCTTCGCTACCTTTTCCCCAGCCAAATGTTGAACGAATCATAGCAAACTGGATTCCGTCATTTTTAACAAGGCTCCAGTCAATTCTGCCTTGCCATTTTGAAACATCTATTCCTGTATATTTCAATATTTTACCCTCCTAAAATCAATGACCTGCAATAAAGCCTGTTAATCTGCTACCGATAATTTTGTGTGCTCTGTGATTTGGGTGTACATCAGTGAGTACGAAATTACTTATAGATACAGAGTTGTTAAGATTAAAGCCACAACCTGCATTGTATAAATCATAGAATAGAACATCATATTTTTCAGCAACTTCTTTTACTGCCTTAAAATAATTTTGTTTAGTTTCGTTATCTGTAAATTTATTCTTTGGTGAACTTAATAAAATGATTGTTGCATTCGGCAACTCTGTTTGAAGCCTATTAACAATTTCACTTAAACCTGAATAGAATGTTACGTTACTTTCATCATATACATCATCAATAGTTCCCAAGTCTGAATGTTTATCGGCATCACTACCTGAGTCATTCACACCGAGCATAATTGTAACAAGGTCTGGAGCAGACGCTATTGCCTGTTCTAATTGTTTTCGGTGGGAGTCGTTTAAGCCTAATACCCATCTGACATTTGAACCATCTTCACCAAGATTTAATCTTTCCATATTAAGGTTATCACTTACGATTTTACTATATGGATTTGCAATTTGTGTTCCCGATGTTATTCCCTCGTTTTCATCCTTAGGCGCATAACCTCTTGTTATGCTGTCGCCGATAGCAACATATTTCTTTCCTTGCCAATGTGTAGGATAAGGAGTCTTAACCTCGTTTGCAATCTCTCTTACAATATCTGTTATATCAAACTTATCGCTTAATTTATATTTGTAAGGAACGCCATTTGTCGCTGTATCACCTTTTTGAACAGAAATGTCACGAAGAGCTTCGGGATTGCCAACTCCACCAATTTTACACAATATTAAAAATGATACATACGGGTTTTCTTCTGTGATTGTAAATGTTGTGGCCTTGTTCCCTGCGAGCGTTGGTGTTCCAATCGTTCCGTCTTTTGACATAAATTTGTAACTATAACAATTAGTTATTGAATACGTACCTTCAGGCAAGTAAAGATATGGTGTGTGATAATACATTTTTTGGCTATCTTCTGTTGCATTTGCAATCATATAATCAGCATCAAAATAGTTCTCACACTCAAACCCGTCAAACAGATATGGTGGCATTTTACGTTTTAGTTTTGCTTCATCAATAGAATAAGCCGGAATATTTGTTGGTGTTCCATTCTCTTCTGTGCCACCATCTTCTTCATCGGTCGGCATACTCAACCAAGGGAATGACACCTTATATGCTTCATCACCTGTCGGTGTGTTTTCACCGTCAACAATAACAACCTTACCATTATTGTAATTTGCTGTTGTACAGGATATAAAAGCAGTAACCACCTTTTCATTTCTTTCGGGTATTGCAAATTCTTTTGCTGTGCCTACTAACTTGCCATAAACAAAAGTTCCGTCAATCTTATCGTTATCAAATATTACAAGAGAGTAAATGTTCTTGATGTTTGTTTTATATGTTTTTCCCGAAAGTAATCTGACCTTAAAATACAAATAATCTGTTGATGTTTTCTCACTACCGTCAATGTAGTTTAGGTATTTACCCTCAGCAACATCTGCTGTATCAGGGTTGTAATAGTTTTCCACCTTTGCACCCTCAATAACAATAGGGTCGATTGCTTCTTCCTTTTCTTTTGGTATAGTCAACCACGGAAATGATATTTTATATTTTTCAATCCCTGCGGGTGCTTCCTCACCCTCAACAATAATAATTTTGCCTTTTACATTGTTGTACTGTGTTGTTAAGCAGGAAATATACGCTGTAACTATCTTTTCATCCATTTCAGGGATTTCAAATTCTTTCGAAGTGCTTATTGCCTTAGAATATAAAACCTCGTTTCCGATTTCGTCATTTTTGAAAACCACTATTGAATACGTATTCGCAAGGTTTATTTGATACTTTTTGCCCGAATAAAGTCTGACTTTAAAATACTGATAACCTGTTTGACCCTTTACCGCTCCGCCTGTTTCTATATATTTCCCGCTTACAATATCAGCCTTTTGAGAGTTGTAAAAATTCTCCACAACTCCACCGTCAATCTGTAAGGCATCAATAATTTTATTCTCAACAATTACACTTTCTCCCTTTTCACCCTTCAGCATTGCGAGTTGTTCTTGTGTAAAGTCATCATAGGTAAACGCTTCACCCTTTTCACCTCTGTCACCTTTGAATGTGCCGAGACGAATTGCTTCAAAAAGTGCATTAATTGAAAAATCATTTGCCTTTGCGATTGAATTATCTGTATCCGGTGAATAGTCAAACTGAAGATAAAATTTTTTCGGTTTAATCACCTGCACCGTCTGAACGTCTTCATCAATTTTTACAATATTAAAGTAACATTCAACACCACGAAGCGAGGTCATCGTTACAGGAATATCATATGTAATCGTGTTTGTTGTGGTGTTCAATTCAAGGTATTCTGTTCGCACCTTTGTGCCTATTAACGAACGATATTCAATATAATATTTGTAATCATTTACATAGGCAGGGTCAATATTAAACACAAGTGACGTTGCATTATGTTCCCACATAACCCCTGCATTTTCATTAATTTCTTCATCCGTATCGGGACATACATTAACAGAAATAATTTTATTTTCCATATTATCTCCTTATTTCCTATAGTAATTTTTTAAGTGTAAAGCAGTTTGTTCAAGCTCATATTTAATTTCATAAAATTTACGAAGCCTTTTTTCATACTCCTTTACAGCATTGTTGTCCCCCGACTTCTTTGCTTTTTCCATTTCTTTTTTGCATCGGTTTATGAAATGCTTTTGAATTTTCACTTGCTTTTCATATTCCTTTCCTAACTCATAAAGAGTGATTTTTTCAGTTTTCAATTTGTTCCCCCAAAGAAATTTGCATATTAACCTGACTTAGAAATTCTGCCATTGATGGTGGCTTTATAATATCGTTATAAAATAACACATATTTAAGCGAAGCATCAATCTTCTCTTTAATTTCTCCAATCATCCTGTAAAAAGATGACCTTGAAACATTATGCTTTTTCGTAATTTCACTGATTGACAGATTGTTACTCCAATAGTCAACAGCAAGCTGACGCTCTTTCTCAGTCAATTCGGTTTCCATTACCTTTTGCAGCGTGTCCATAATCTTTTTGTCTTTGTCATAAACAAGATACCTTACCTGATTTGCCCTTGTTTCGGCATCAACAAACGAGAAATTTTCCGTGAGATAAAAATACTCTTCCGTTGAAATACCATAAAGCTGTTCGGTTTTATAAAGCATAGCCTCTCTCCTTTCGTAATCACTGAAAAAATCAAATTATGATTATCAGTAGCTACTTTGACAAAAAATAAAAACGCATATATTTTCATATACACGTTTTATCGAACATTTGTTCGCCTTGCAATTATTATTGTAGCAGTAAAATATTAAGTTGTCAAGATAAAATTAAAAAAACGGAAGTCACAAGGACCTCCGTCAATTTCTTTGAAAAAATGTTTCTTATTTGAAAAGTAAACCTGCAATTTCGCCAACTAAGCCAAGGATAACATCGAAAACATTAAGAATTGCATCGATGATTGAGTTTGCGTTGCTAGGAAGAACATCAGGCACTGATGGTGCTGCAAATGATGTAATACCCATTACAGAAGCCATTACTGCTGTTGCGATTGCTGTGATTGTCTTTTTCATAAAATCAAATCCTTTCAAAAAATATAAAATTTGTATTTCCTCAATACAAACCTCTCTTTAGTACTATAATTATAACCAATCAGCAAAAAAATGTCAACAAATTACTCGATAAAAACATCTAAAAACACAAATTCTGGACATTCGATATTTCATATGAATATTATTTTCTATGATTATTTTAATTATTTTTGAAAAAAATACATATATAGCATCTCAACAAGGGGGGTGAAAAAATGTTTTTTAATAAAAACAAAAAAATTGAAAAGCAAAGAAATACAAGAAAAGAAATTGAAAGAATAAGTGAAGAAATCGCAAAAATATGGAACAGCGAAGAAGACACCAAGCAGTATGATGCTGAAGGATGGTACACAGGTAATCCTAAAGACTCCGAAGTTCCCGTACAGGATGCGGATGATTTGTAATAAATGAAAAAAACGAATTACCACTCCAATAAATTATAACTTGCAGAGCCAATTAACTTCCGTATTGCTATAACAATACAAAAAGGACCTGACGATTAAGTCAAGTCCTTCATTTTTATTACTTATTTTAAATTAGTAAGAAATCTTATATTCTGTGATAACCTGAATACCAACCTTTGCACCTGGAACTGAAATAAATCCAAGCTTTGCATCAAGACCAAGAACACAAGGAGCGTTAAGGTTAAGAGCAATAAGGTTGCCTGTTGCCTTGTCAATTGTAGCAACTGCAGTTACATTTTCATAAGAGATATTGATGTTGCTGAGTGTAAGACCCGGAACTGAGCTGATTGAGCCTGTAATCTGGCTTTCTTCAATAACGCCTGCGATTGAACCAACACCGTCAGCATTTGCCTTTGGATTTACTGCATTCTTTGCAACAACTGTGATAACGTATGTATTACCTTTTTCTACACGAGTGATTTTCTGAACACCATTAAGTGTAAGAGCACTTGCATCAGGAAGCTTTGTTTTATCCCATTCTTCATTCTTAACTTCGATTGAAGCAACATCCTTAGCCATAAACATACCCATAAGAGTTGATGCAGCACTTGAAAGTCCGCCTGCTTCAACGATACCCTTATAGTTAATAGCACCGTCTTTTACACGAACAACTGACTTTGACTTTGTTCTTGCAGCTGCAACAGCCTTCTTATACATATCAAGGTATTCCTGTTCTGCATTTGCAGGAGCTGCAGGAGCGTCTGCCGCATTATCATCACCTGCAGGAGCGTCTGTTGTATCATCAGTTGCAGGAGCATCTGTTGCATCATCTGTTACAGGAGCATCTGTTGCATCATCTGACGGTACATCTGATGTGAAATCATCAGAAACGCTGTTGTCAACATTTGTTGAACCACCATTATTAGTTACAGGACCTGCAACAACTGTTGTCTGACCAGCTTTACCTACATATGTATATGCAAGTGTTACTGTGCTGAATGTGATTACTAATGCGAGCATAACTGCGATAGATGCCATAAACACCTTTGCAAAGTTTGCACCGTTAGCTGCACTTTTTTCAGCTTTTGCCTTATATTCTTCGATAGTTAATTGCTTTTTAGCCATTTTAATGAACCCCTTTCAAAAGTTGCATACTTACTCTATTACTTTACAACAATTTATAAAAAAAGTCAATAAGAATATATATTATCCATATTGTTTAGAATCAAAATAATATTTTAGTTGTTTTATTTTACCAATTATGGTATAATTTTTTTCGAAAAAAGGAGGTTATGTGATGGTAACAAGAAAGAAGCAATCTGCTTCAAAGCAAAAGAAACGCAATTCTACTATTGGAATTATCATAACCTGTATTGTCATTTTTATGATTATTTTTATAGGAAAAGCCATTAACTCTGACAAGGACACAACAGATTCACCTGAAACAGATGTTTCAGAAATTCAAAAACCAACAGAAAGCACATCTTCTGAATTTCAGACACCTGAAACAACCCAGTCAGATACAAGTACAACAGAACCTGTACAATCAACAGAAGAAAAAACTACCGAAAAAACAACTAATGAGCCTGAAACTGTAGTTGTAACAACAAAACCTGCTTTGACCGGTTCGTTCTATGATACAGTTAAATACCGTTCACCGGATGCTGTCCCGGCTAACATTTTTAAGCATGGCAGAAGCCTTATGCTTTTGAATCGTCAGTATGAACTACCTGAGGATTTTAAATGGGATTTAGTTTATTGGTCAAATGGTCAACCTGTCGATGCAATGTATCTTAACTGTGAAGAAAAAAATTCTGTTAAAGCAGTAGATAAAGCAGCATATAAACCACTTAAAGATATGTTTGCAGCAGCTCAGGAGGCAGGAGTTCCGTTGGAACTTGTTTCTGCATTCAGAAGTATTCATTTACAAGATAAATTATTTACCCGCTCTGTAAACTCATATATGAGTCAGGGTTATTCTGAAGCTGATGCTATTAACAAAGCAAACTATTCCCGTACATTTTCAGGAACAAGTGAGCATAACACAGGCTTAGGCTTTGACATTATGGAAAAAGGAAACTTTTCTCTTTCTGAATCATTCGAAAATACAGCCCAATTCAAATGGCTTATGGAAAACGCAGAAAACTATGGATTTATTCTTCGATATGCGGAAAACAAGACCACACAAACAGGCATTATGTATGAGCCATGGCATTTCAGATATGTTGGTGTTGAACACGCAAAGAAGATTAATGAATTAGGTATGTGTTTAGAAGAATATATCAATTATTTAGAGGCGTGAGAAAATGGAAAATTTTAAGAAAAAACTTTTTAGTTATGCTACCTTCGGAAAGATTTTCGGTCACATATTTATTGTTATGGAACCAAAAATTTTCTACCACAAGTTCTTGGAAAAGCACGGTAAACAAGAAAAAGCTGATGCTTTCGGATATAAAGCGGTAAAAAAATGGGCAAAGTTTGTTGTTAATGCTGCTAAGATTGACATTACTGTTGAGGGTCTTGAAAAAATACCAACTGACCGTCCTGTTATGTTCACACCTAATCACCAGAGTTATGCCGATGTTCCTATTTTGATACATGTTTTAAAGGATTTCAATTTCGGTTTTCTCATGAGAATGCAGCTAAATAAGCTTTTTGCTATTGAGCAAATCAGTCATATTCTTCATTGTGTTCCGATTAATCAGGAAAACCCACGAGAAGGCATTAAAGCTCTTAACAAAACTGCAGAACAGATTAACAATGGTTTGTCAATGATTGTTTTTCCTGAAGGGAAAAGAGGATTCAGTAATACTCCTGATGAATTCAAAAACGGTGCATTTAAAATTGTACAGAAGACGGGTGTCACTGTTGTTCCTATATACATAAGAAATGTATTCAAAATCCTTGAGGGTAGCGGTGGTGTTATTACTCCGACAGCTGTTAAGGTTACTATTCTTGACCCGATTGAGACAAGTGAAATGAATCGAGAACAAGTAAAAGCTCTTAACGAAAAAGTTCATAAAATCATTCTCGATGAATCAAAAAAATATAATGATTAATTTTTGGCAGTCTGCAAAAATACAGACTGCCTTTTCTATTGAATAACGACGAATTTTAGTGTATAATATTGACATTTCATATTCACGGGAGGAAAGAAAATGAAAAAAGGAATCATTTATGATAATTCAAAAAAAGTGTTTCCAATAATTATTATGATTGCAGGTATTGTTTTAGCTCTTGCGTTAAACATTATGAAACTTAACATTCTTGCAGTTGTAAATGTTGGATTTATGTGTATTGTTTCAGCACTTATAATTCTTGGAATTCTCATTTTCAAGAAATTATATCTTGGTCTTTTTGTCGGTTACGGATTTTCAGGGCTTGGAATTGCACTTTATTACACTCTTTGGGGTGCTGACGCTAGTTTCGGTGCTTTCTCATCAGGTAAAGCCGGTTGGAGTTCTGTTGAAAATGCTCTTTTCTCAGGTGCTGACAATTTCAATGTCCTCGTAAGAATGGGTGGCAATATATTAATTATACTTCCTTGTATTATTGCTCTTTTTGCTCTTTTCTTTGTTGGCAAAAAGCAATTTGACAAAAGAGGTGCTCATTTTATTGTGACCACTCTCTTAAGTATTTTCCTTGCAGGAACAACAGTTTTTTATGTTCTTACAATGAACCTTCGTTCACAGCCAAATGTTGACAGACTCTGGAAAGGTCACGACGATTACCTTAACAAGGTTGATAAAAATACAAAGAATAAACCAAATGTGCTTTTCATTATGATGGACGACTTGGGTTGGGGTGATATTTCTCTCAATGGTGCAATTTATGACACTCCAAACATCGACAGCATTGGTGAAGATGGCGTTAATTTCGATAATTTCTATTCAAGCTATTCAGTTTGTTCACCTGCTCGTTTCAGCCTTATGACAGGTCGTTATCCGTTCAGAGGATATGCTGACAATGTTATCTATCCTACTGTTGACACACTCTCACCATTTGCACAGACAAGAATTTTCAACTCAATTGAAATGGGTAACAATGCTGACGGTATGCTTGGTGACGAAATCACAATTGCTGAAGTTTTCCAGAATGCAGGTTATAACACAGGTGCATTCGGTAAATGGCACCTTGGCGATTATGGTGAATATCTTCCTACAAATCAGGGCTTTGACTATTTCTATGGTAGCCATCACGTAAACGATATGACTCCTTTCTATTATGTTGAAGAGGAAAACGGTGAATATGAAATCGTTCACGGTACTGATGAATTCTTTAAAGACGGTAAGAAAGACCAGAGCAAGGCAAGTGAATGGATTCACGAATCAATCAACGATTGGGTTACTGATGCAGTTACAAACTCTGACGAACCATTCTTTGCATACTATGCAACTCCTTGGCCACACGGACCTGTATTTGCAGGTGACGACTTTGACTGCACAAGCGGTATGGGTACTTATGTTGACTGTGTAACAGAATTTGACTATTATCTTGGAGAACTCTTCAACACACTTGAAGAATTAGATGTTATGGACGACACAATCATTATATTCACAAGTGATAATGGTCCTGCACTTGAGGGTTCAACAGGTGAACTCCGTGGTGGTAAGTATCTTGCTTATGAAGCAGGTCAGAAAGTTCCGTTTATGATTAAGTGGAACAACAATAACGGATTATGGGAAAATGGTACAACTCGTGAACAGAGTGCTGTTCTTGCCGATATGTTCCCGACACTTATTGACCTTTGTGGAATCACAGGTGATAACGGCAAAGCAAATTATCTTCCGGCGGACCGAACAATTGACGGTGTTTCACTTCTCCCGGTATTGAAGGATGACACAGCAGTCCACACAGAGGAACACCCTATCCTTCATATGAAGCGTGAAAAGCTCAAGGCACTTCAGTACACAATGTCAACTGAAGATGTTCTCAGCCGTGATGAATACAAAGATTACAAATACCCTGTTCTTACAGAAAATGAATACATAACATTCAAGTATTTCCGCAAGATGCAGAACGATAACCCGGCATTCTTCGACAAAACAAGAAAGAACTGGTTATATGTTCTTACTGATGATAAGGGTGAAAACTACAACAGAACAAGCACATACCCTACCATTGCAGAAGAGCTTAATCAGAAAATGACTGATGTTATGAATGATTTCAAAGCAAATCGTCGAGGAATCAATCAGGATTATTACAACAATCTTTAATAAAATGTCAGAGCCCATTGAAAGTTGCATTTCAGTGGGCTTTGTTATATAATTAACTCAAATATTTTCATGGGGTGAATACTATGCCACCACTTTCAATAATGATTAAACCTGCATCAAGTCTTTGTAATATGCGTTGCAGATATTGTTTCTATCACAATGTTACAGAGCTTCGTGAGGTTTCGTCATTTGGTATTATGACCGAGGAAACTGCTGACAAATTAATAGAAAAAGCACTCCAATTTGCCAATGGTGAAAGTGTTGCCTTCGCTTTCCAGGGTGGTGAGCCCCTTCTGGCAGGGCTTACATATTTTCAACATTTTGTGGAAAAGGTTAAATCATCCAACAATCTTAACAGTCAGATTTATTTCAGCACACAGACAAACGGTACTCTTGTAACTGACGAATGGTGCGAATTCTTTCACAAGCATAATTTTCTTGTAGGACTTAGCCTTGACGGTAACTTTGAGCACAACAAATTCCGTATTGACGAAAAAAGAGAAAATGCTTTTTACCGAATTCTCGCAGCAGCTGAAAAATTCAAAAGACACAATGTGGAATTTAATATTTTGACCGTTCTTACAGGCTATTGTGCTGACCATATTGATGAGATTTATAAGTATTTCAGAGAAAATGGCTTCAGATACCTGCAATTCATTCCTTGTCTCCGTCCTTTTGATGACCACAGCGAAAGTGAATTATATATGTCTCCTGAACAATACAGTGATTTTCTTATAAAAGGATTTAATTACTATGTGAAAGACTATGTTCGTGGTCAATATACGAGTATCCGTTGGTTTGACAACATTGTTCATCAGTTTCTTGGAAACCCTACTGAACAATGTGGCATGTGTGGTCATTGTATGCACCAATTTGTTGTTGAAGGCAACGGAAATGTTTATCCTTGTGACTTTTACTGCACAGATACGTGGTATTTAGGAAACATCAATGATAAAAATGAGAATTTCGATACATTGGCACACTGTGACAAAGCTATTGAATTCTTAAGAGAGAGTCTTGCTGTACCTGAAAAATGCAAACAATGCAAATTCTATCCTGTGTGCCGTGCCGGTGGTTGTAAACGAACAAGAGCCGACAGAGACTACTGTGAAAGCTACAAAAAATTCTTTTCATCCTGTCTCCCATTATTTCGTGCATTTATAAACGAACGAAAATAATATCATATTTACAAATCCATATGATAAAGGCGAGGTTATCAACACCTCGCCTAATCTTTTATTCTCCTGTATATGCTTTTACAAGAACCTTAAGCTGTTCAACCGTATCGAACTTTGCTCCTGATTCCACAATTGCTGACCTGATTGACACCGGCAAAGAGTCAAAATAAGCTTTTACATCCAAACTCATATTATTCATAAAAAATCACCTCGGTAATATTTTACCAAGGTGACAATAAAATATTCATTAAAGAACTTTTGACAAGAAGTCCTTAAGTCGTGGGTTTTGTGGATTGTCGAAGAATTCGTTTGGTGTGTTTTCTTCAATAATTTTACCATCATCCATAAAGATTACTCGAGTACCAACCTCACGAGCAAAGCCCATTTCGTGAGTAACAACAACCATTGTCATACCCTCACGAGCAAGATTCTTCATAACATCAAGAACTTCACCAACCATTTCAGGGTCAAGTGCTGAAGTTGGTTCGTCAAAAAGCATTACTTCAGGTTCCATACAAAGTGCACGGACAATAGCAACACGCTGTTTTTGACCACCTGAAAGCTGACTTGGATACGCTTCCGCTCTGTCCTTAAGACCTACTCTGTCAAGAAGCTCAAGTGCTTTTGTTTCAGCATCCTCTTTTTTCTTGCCAAGAAGTGTTGTAGGTGCTATTGTCATATTCTTAAGCACATTCATATTTGGGAAAAGGTTAAAGTGCTGGAACACCATACCCATTCTTTGACGATGTGTATTAATATTAGTCTTTTTATCAGTAATATCTGTTCCGTCAAAATAAATATGACCTGATGTTGGTATTTCAAGAAGATTAAGGGAACGCAAAAGTGTTGATTTACCTGAACCTGACGGTCCGACGATAACAACAACCTCGCCTTTTTTGATTTCACAGTCAATTCCGTCAAGTGCCTTAACAGAACCACCTGTATAATGCTTTTTAAGATTTTCAACTTTAATAAGAACTTTGTTATCTGTCACTCTTACGCAACCTCCTTTCAAGTCTTCCTACAAGGTTTGTAAGAATTACAACAAGAACAAGGTAAACAACTGCAACTGTAAGAAGCGGAATAAAATATGAGAAGGTTCTGCCGGCAATAGTATTACCCGCCTTTGTAAGGTCGATAACACCAACATAACCTGCAACAGAAGTTTCCTTTAAAAGTGCAATGAACTCGTTGCAAAGTGTAGGAAGAACTGCCTTGAACATCTGTGGAATAACGATAAAACGCATTGTCTGGAAATAGTTAAAGCCAAGGCTTCGACCTGCTTCAAACTGACCGTGGTCGATTGACATAATACCCGCACGGAAGATTTCAGCAACATACGCACCTGAGTTCACACCGAATGCAAATATTGCAACAGGCACACCACTGTCAGATGCTGCGAAAATAACAAAGTAACAAATCATCAACTGAACAACAACAGGAATACCACGAACAACCGTAATGTAAAATTTACTGATTGCATTCAATATCGCAAGAATATAGTAACCGATTCCACCACGAAGCTTCATTGATTCTCTGTTTTTATCAAATGATGTACGTATTGCAGCAATAACGATACCGATTACGATACCGATTGCAAGAGCACCAAATGTAATTGTAAAGGTGTTTTTGAGACCATCAATCAAGAAATCATAACGGTCACCTTCAATCATAACTCTTTTAAATTCTTCTATTAAAGAGGTGATAAATGACATAGGTCACTCTCCTTTCTTAATAACGGAAAAAACAGGGCGGAATTTCATCCACCCTGAAATTTTATGTAAGAATTAATTATTCTTTTGGAAGATAATATGGGTCAAGGTCTTCAATTGCCTGAATTTTTCCGTCTTCAGCAACGATAACAGCCTGAACGCCTGTTGCATATGAATCTGAGAAATCAACCATTTCGATTCTGTCTTCAGTAACAGTCATACCAGCCATACCCATATCGAATTTACCTGTCTGAACACCAGGGATAATTGAGTCAAAAGCAACGTTAGCAATCTTAAGGTCATAGCCAAGCTTGTCAGCAATAATCTTTGCAACTTCAACGTCGATACCATAGTACATATCGCCATCGATGTATTCATATGGAGGGAATTCAGCATTAGTAGCCATAACAAGGTCAGGCTTGTCTGTATCTGCAAATTCAACAGGAACACCTGCAAGTTCTGCACCGTCACCGGTATTGATATACTTATCAACAATAGCTTTTACTGAACCGTCAGCAATAAGCTCCTTGAGAGCACCATTAACTGCATCTTTAAGTTCTGTGTTACCCTTCTGGAAACAGATAGCATAATCTTCAACTGCATATGCTGTTTCAAGAATCTTAAGGCCTGTATTTGCAGCAACATAAGCCTTTGCAGGTTCGTTATCGATAATAACGCAATCTACCTTACCTGCTTTAAGAGCTTCAACAGCAAGAGCACCGTTATCATAACGAGTCACTGCATCATTACCAAAGTCGCCTGATGCATAAATGTCACCAGTTGTAGTTGTCTGAACACCGATTTTAATTCCTGTACTTTCTTCTTTCTTATCACCGCCACAAGCTGCGAAGCAACCGATTACGATAACAAGAGCAAGAATAACTGAAAGATTTTTAACTGATTTTTTCATTTTTATCTACTCCTTTTAGAAATTATTAATTTTGCAGTTTAGATTATATATGTCTTTTCCTCAAAAATCAAGTATTTATGCAAAAATTCACACTAAAAACACTCTAAATTGCATTTTTATGCAATATTTGTGTGAATATACATAGTTTTATGCACAAAAATGGTGAGGTATTAACCCGCCATACAATTATAAGTTTGTTTTAAACCATTCTTCTGCAGGAATACCATCAATATACATTTCTACAACCTCAACATCTCCGTTATATACTTTTACAACAAGATATGCCGATTCTTCTATAATGTTACGATAAGCACATTCATTCTCAACAAAGAATGTATCCATTTTCATTCTGTTTTCCTCGTTAATACGAATATAATCATGACCTTTTGGTTTACCGGCAGTAGTTTCAACAATTAATGCAAAACTATCATTGGCATTTTCTTGAACGATGCCATACATACCGTCCTGATATAATACGCCCATATCAATAAGGCTAAAATTAACCTCACCATTTTGTATGTAATGAATATTTGCCTGAAATTTGAATTCTTTTCCGTATTTCTGCAAATCCTCTTCTGCTTTGTTACCATAAGTTATCATTCCAACAGGCACAAGTAACTGAACAATAATAGAAATAATCAAAATCGGAAGCATAAGTTTTTTAAACATCTGTGCCACCTCCGTTCAGCTGTTCCTGACGTGTTTTTTTAATGGAGAGCATTTTCCAATTTACAAAGATAATTGATGCACCAAAACCAACAAGCAATCCACCAAAGATAAATATATTATCATTTCCGTTGTATGAATAAATTCCCAACAGCTGTGCAAATACAGTTACAAGACCTAAATTAATTGTCAGTATTTTTATTTCCTTAACGCCCTGATAAACGAGCATTCCACCAAATGACATTGTCAATACGGCTGCAATATAAAATACCACATTATTTAAAATATTATAATTTGGAATTTCATTTTCAAGAATTGCGTATATAAATACAAAAGTAATCATAATAAACGGAATTACAATTTTAGCGATTTTAAACGGTTCGTCTTCAAATTCTTCTCTTTTAATCGTTACAACAACTAACGGTATCCCAACACAAAGAACAGCTGAGACAACAAAGCTCATTAAAACATTACTTATCATATACGGAACATCAAACAACGTACCCATCGAAACAGCTAACATTGCTCCACAAATACCGATTGCCGATATTGGTTTGAATGGTGATGTAACAACCACATTATCAATTGATGCAATATACACACAAAGAAAAAACGAGAGTAATCCTGCAAACAGAACCGCTGAAGATTCTGTTAAAATTTCAACTCGGAAACCTGCAAAAATCAGCACTGCCATTTGCGGAATAGAGGCTATCATTGTTATCCATTGTGCAATCTTGCCTCTTACATCGTCTTTATCTCGTGAGAGATAATATGCGAACAAAGCTCCTACTGCAAAAAACAGTAGTGAAAACAGTAAATTCTGCCAAGTTCCTACTGTGGCAATGTGAACTGACATATAATAATAAAAAGCAAGTGGCACAACAGAGCTGAATATGAATAATATAGGAATCAAAAGTACAGAATCAATCACAAGATAATCTGTATATGACCAACTGATGTTGTGAACACCATCCACAAGTGCTATTGATGCAACCGTGCCAATTGTCCAGATAATTCCTGCACATTCACGCCAACTCGAATTATCCTTTTTCTTCAAGTATGTATATAAAGCAAATCCCTGACCTGCAATCATCGGAATAACAGAAAATGCTGTCTGTACAGACAAACTGAATTCTTGCCAGAATCCGAAAAACAGAATTACAAGTCCTGATGCTACAAAAATTGAACCGACAACAGCAAGTGTAATTTTTATTCGGTTTTTCTGTTTTGTTTTATCCTGAGAAATAACGACAGACTTTTTCTCCCCGTAAATTAATTCCTCAATATCAACTTCGAGAACTTCTGCCAACATCTCAAGGGATTCTATATCTGGTTTGGTTTTGTCGTTCTCCCAATTTGAAATTGCCTGACGAGTTACGTGAAGTTTTTCTGCCAAGGCATCTTGTGTAAGTTTTTTCTCTGTCCTGATTTTTTTGAGATTTTTTGAAACTATAGACATTCATATCGCCTCCTTACACCCTTATTATTACATAATAACACCTAAAAGTCACGCAATGATTTGTTGCAAATAGGATATTTTTTCTTTTTAACAGGTAATCCTTAATCACAGATTCTTGACAAACAATATGTTTCTTTGTATAATAACATCTGCAAATTTAATATGCTACTATGGCTCAGGAGGCAGAGCACTTCCTTGGTAAGGAAGAGGTCACCGGTTCGAATCCGGTTAGTAGCTCCAAAAATAAAAATCCGTCCACTATTGTGAACGGATTTTTTGCATTATTCGTTTATTTTGTTCTAAGACCTTTAGGATAGTGATTTTTTGCTTTGCTGTTGGAAACCTTTACGCCACCGACAGCACAACCGTCAACGAGGACCACTGCCCAACCATTTGCACAATCGGTATTGAACTCCTCACCGTGAAGATATTTCTTGATTTCGTCACTGTCTGCTGTCAGGTTGATTTGCCTTTTAAAATCATTACCCATAGCCATAAAGAACTGATGATGTGGCTGAATATAATTCTTACGAATTTCACCGATTGTCACACCGCAAGAAAATGCACTTCCTTTTCTTATAGGAAAATCGGGTGTGAAATAGACAGGATTTCCGTTGTACATCAATACATTATCTGAATCATATCCGACAAGTGTATCATTGAGAAAATCAATCACAGCTTTGTCGATTTTTTCTTTTCTGCTTTCATTTCTTGAGATGTTTCCGTACCCGTTATTTGTATTATGAAGTACCGCCACAAATTGACCTTCACCTTTTGTCTTATGAGGATAACAACGACGAGTATAATGAATGTTTTCACATTTGCATCCGTCGAATTTCACTCCATCTGCAGTATTTTCTCTTACCGTTTCTGTTACAGGAATAATTTCAAATTCAGGATGACGCTCTATAAATGCATCAACTGTCATTTCATTTTCTTCAAGAGAAAATGTACAGGTTGAATAAACTATATATCCACCTTGTTTAAGCATTTTTACTGCACAATCGAGAATTTCTTCCTGTCTTTGGGCACACATCAGCACATTTTCAGGAGTCCACTCATCAATTGCAATATCTTCCTTACGGAACATTCCTTCACCTGAGCAAGGTGCATCAACCATAATCATATCAAATGTTTCAGGAAATTCCTTCTGAAGCTTTTGCGGATGCATACACGTTGTAACTGTATTTCTGAAGCCCATTCGTTCCATATTGCCTGTCAGAATCTTACATCTTGACGGAACGATTTCGTTGGACACAAGAACACCTTTTTCACCCAATTTATTCTTAATCTGACTACTTTTTCCACCGGGAGCAGCACACAAATCCAGAACCTTCCAATCAGGCTGTATATCAATACACTCAACAGGCACCATTGCAGCGGGCTCTTGAATATAGAACATTCCTGCATGGTGATAAGGATGATTTCCTATTCCGTCATAATCAAAATAAAATCCATTTTCCACATAAGGAATCTTCTCATTTGAGAAAATATTCAGTTTTGAAAAATCATCAAGAGAGATTTTATCCGTATTAACACGAAACGCTCTTACAGGTTTCTCGTCATAAGACTTTAAAAAGTCGTCATACTCATCACCTAAGAGTTTTTTCATTCTCTCCTGAAATTCAACAGGTAGTTGTTTCATTTTATTCACCCAAATACATTTCTGCGTGTAACATACACATTGATACAGAAGTGATTGCAGCAGTTTCTGTACGAAGAATTCGTTTTCCTAAAGAAACCACTTTCCCTCCGTTTTCAAAGGCTGTTTCAACCTCTTTTTCGTCAAATCCGCCCTCAGGACCTATTAAAATACCTACAGACATTCCACTTTTCAACTGCGACAAAGCATCTTTAGTATCTTCCATACCGTTTTTACTTTCATATGGTACTAAAAACAAGTCCATTTCTTTTGCTCGTAACACAGCTTGTTTATATGTAACAATATCTTCGATTTCAGGGATTGTATTTCGTTTACTCTGCTTGGCAGCACTTTCGGAAATTGCCTGCCAGCGCTGTTGCTTGCTTTTTTTCTTTTTATCATCAATTTTTACGACACAACGATTCATTTCAACAGGAATGATACTTTCAACACCCAATTCAACGGTTTTCTGGATAATCAATTCCATTTTATCGCCTTTTGGAAGACCTTGAAAAAGATGAATTTTTATTGGAAGATTTGTATCATTGTAGTTTTCTTCAATTATTCTTGCCACAACATAGTCATTTTCAAATTTTTCGATTTCACAAAGATTGCTTACACGATTTTCACTCACAAGAAAAGTGTCACCCACAACCATACGTAAAACATTTTTTATATGGTTATAATCTGTTCCGCCGATAAAATAACAGTCATTTTGTCTTTGATTTTCTTTTATAAAAAAGTTGTACATAAATGAACATCCCTATCTATTTTAATGTCACTTAATTATCCTATCAAAAAATTTCGGCGGGGTCAATACCCCGCCTTATCATCTTATTTTATCATATCAAGGAATGGAGAACCACGATGTACAACAAATGTAACTTTGCTTTCAAGCATCTTGAATTCTCTTTCTGTAACATAGTCACACTCACCGTCAACGTTAACTGCTGCAGGAGATGCACTTTCAACCTTAACATGCTTACATCTCTTAATTGTTGTAAAATCCCAATCAACATGTTCACCCTTCTTATATCTGCCAAGAAGAGGAAGGAGATTAAGTGGATTACCCTGATTGAGTCCTTCAGGAAATTTAACCATAACACATTCAATCAATCCATCATTTGGCATTGCATATGGTGCAGCCATATATCCGCCACCATACCAGCGTGAGTTACCGATATAACAGAAAAGATAATCATCATCGTCATAGAATTCACCGTCAATGGAAATTTTAAAACGATTTGTAAACTTACCACCAAAGATAATCTTAATAGCTGCCAATGTATATGCCAATTCACCACTTACAAACGGAAGCTTCTTGAAATCAGCCTGTTTAGCACAAACTTCAGAATCAATACCCATTGCACATTCGTTAATTGAAACTTCACCATTAAAAGTTTCGATAAGGTCAAGCTTTACAGGAACACCATTTACGTGGTCATCAATGTTTGTGTTTCTGCCAAAAAGACGGTTGAAGTCGTTACCTGAACCCAAAGGAATATTTGCAATTTCACAGTTCGGATACTTATAACATCCGTTTACTACTTCGTAAAGACATCCGTCACCACCGCAAGAGTAAAAACGAACGTGTTCACCTGTTTTTGCAACCTCTTCAGTATGTCTCATACCATCACGAGGGCCTGTTGTTCTGTAAACATAACCATCTAACTTATTCTGTTTTAAGTAAAGTTCTGCTGCCTCTGCAAATTTCTTTGCCTTACGTCCTTTACCTGATTTTGGATTGATAATAAAAATATGTTTCATATCTCTTCACCTTAAATTATTTATAATACATATACAACTGACATTTAATCATACCATTATATAATTTACGTCTTTTATCTGCTTTTCTGCCAAAGCATTTTTCAAATTCTTCATCAGGACTGATAATATAGTATGCCCATCCGCGTTCAGGAGTAAAGATTTTACCCATCGTTCTGTAAATCTCTTCAGCATCCTTGATTTCAAGCATTCTTTCACCATAAGGCGGATTACAGATTACTGTACCTTTTTCTGTTTTTGGTTTGAAATCCTTCAAATCCTTTTTGGAAAGGTCAATTTTCATTCCTACACCAGCTCGTCTTGCGTTTTCACGAGCAATTTCAAGCGCATGGAAATCAATATCAGAACCATATGCCATAAAATCAGCATCCTGAATTACAGCATCAGTTGCTCTCATTCTTTCCTGTTGCCATACTGATGAATCTATATTTTCAAATCTTTCAGAGATAAATGAACGTTTAAGACCCGGTGCAATGTTAAGCGCCTTCATAGCACCCTCAATAAGAATTGTACCCGAACCGCAAGTCACATCATAAAGAGTATGATAGTGACGAAGTCTGGAGAGCTCCGCCATTGCAGCAGCAAGAGTTTCTTTAATAGGTGCTGCATTTGAAACAGGTCGGTAGCCACGTTTGTGAAGCCCCACACCTGATGTATCAATAAATACTGTTACAACATCCTTCATAATTGAAAACTGAATCTGATGAATCGGACCCGTTTCATCAAACCATGAAATTCTGTATTTTTCTTTTAATCTTTCAACGACTGCCTTTTTAATAATTGCCTGACAGTCACTTACTGAAAAAAGCTTTGAATTGAGCGAATATCCCTTTACAGGAAAAGCATCTAACTTTCCAATCCATTCTTCCCAAGGAAGTTTTTTTACTCCCTGAAAAAGTTGTTCAAAGGTAACTGCCCTAAACTCACCAAGACGAATCAAAATTCTTTCACTATATCTTGAACAAATGTTGGCACGAGCAAGGATGTTTTCATCACCCTCAAAATCAACTCGACCATTGTTTGCCACAACATTTTGCGCATCCATATCACGCAATTCCTGTGCTACCAAGCCTTCTAAACCTAAAAGGCAAGGTGCAGAAAATTTAATTAACATCAAATTACTCCATTATACATTATTAAAAATAGTATAGTTTATATTTCAACAAAAGTCAACCGAAGCAAAATAAAAAAGAGATATTGAACACAGTGTGTTTTATCTTTCATTAATTACAAGACACAGTGTTTATTATCTTTGGGCAAAAATGAAAAAAATGGTGTTTTAATCAACAAAAAGTTGAGTAACACCATTTTGCTCTATGTTTAACCAATAAGCTTCCGGAATAAAATACATAAAAATTATGGCGGGAGCAAACCCCCGCCGTATAATAAAGTTTTATTATTCTTGTGTCATCTTGCGAACATATCTCTTAAAGAATGCTATAGCATCTTCACAGCAAGCAATCGGAATTCTCTCGTTTGTACCGTGAGTACAGAGAAGAAGCTTTGTATCTGCAACGAATGGAGCAAATCTGTAAATATTTTCACAAACAGGCTCATAGTTATAAGCATCTGTACCACCCATTACAAGGAATGGTGTAACGAGATTTTTGCTATTCTGTGCTTCTGCTAATTCCTTAATTGTCCGGAATGCTTTTGAATCTGTTGGTGAAACCTTTGAGGATTCTTTACCAACAAGGAATTCCACATCAATATCCTTATTTCTTACACTGTCACGGATATGCTTTTCAACATCTGCAATAGAAACACCAGGCATTGTACGGAAATTAACGGTAACAGATGCCTTTTGCGGAAGAACATTGAACTGTGGGCTACCTTCAGCCATTGTTACTGCTGTACAAGTACGAATAAGAGATGCTGCAGCAGGAATATTCTTTGCAATAGCAAGAATTACAGGCTGTAAAATCGGAGCATTCACAAGAACAACTCTTAAAGGATAACCTGCATTCATACCGACTCTCTTGATAAGCTGTTTAAGGTAGTCAGGCATTGTTGCTTTGAACTGATGATTTTCAATATCCTTGATAACATCTGCAAGCTTACCGACTGCAGTATGCTTTGGTGGTTGTGATGAGTGACCACCCTTGGCATTTACGCTTACTTTGTAGTTTACACTACCTTTTTCAGCAATACCGACACCTGTAAGGTTAATATCAAGAAGTTTACCAAGTTTTACAGGAAGAATTGCGCCACCTTCGTCAAGGACGGCTTCAAGGTGAACTCCCTGTTCTTTAAGGTATGCTGCAATCTGTTTTGCACCGTTATCAGGTGCTGCAACAACTTCTTCGTTGTGACCGAGACAGATATATACTGTTCGTTTTGGTTGGAATCCTTCGTTAAGAAGTTCTTCCATACATTCCATAACAGCAATAAGGTGATTTTTCATATCCATTGCACCTCTGCCCCAGATGAATTCACCATCATTATATCCGCTGAATGGCTCGTGCTCCCAATCCTGTTCTGTACCTGCTGTTATTGGAACAACGTCCTGATGGGCAAGCATTGCAATACCGTCAAGACTTGGGTCACTGCCTTCCCATTTGTAAACAAGACTTGCGTCAGCAACCTTTGTCTTTGTCATATTCTTGTGAACAAGAGGAAAACGTTCCTCTAAAAATGCGTGGAATCTGTCAAATTCTGACCAGTCAACAAGCTCTCTGTCATAATTTGAGATTGTCTTGATTTTGATTGCATCGCTTAAATCTCGGCAATATTTTTCCATATCAATCATTTCAGGAGCAAGTTTTTCTGTATTTGTCTTTTTCTCCTTGAAAAAAATTGCACGGATAAGTGTCACTACAATAAAAATGCCGAGTATTGCTAAGATATAACCCAATACTTTCATTTTCTACACCCTCATATCCTAAAATGTGTTTTTATGTATTCTTGTCAACCTGATGGAACACCTTTAAATTCCCTGTCTTATTACTACGCTTATCGAGCTCTGCCATAACATCGGAAACTTCAATTCCCTCGTTTGCCATCATAACAAAAAGATGGAAAATAAGGTCGCTGATTTCACCAACAGTTTCCTCTTTGTTTCCGTTTTTTGCAGCAATAATTGTTTCAGAGCACTCCTCACCAACTTTTTTAAGGATTTTATCAAGTCCTTTTTCAAAAAGATAGCAAGTATATGAACCTTCCTGATTATTCTGTTTTCTTTCAAGTATTGTTTCGTAAAGATTTACTAATGTATCGTTCATTTTTATCACCTATTTGATTTTATTAAAGAAGCATGATTTACTGCCTGTATGACAAGCAGGACCTGTCTGCTCTACTTTTACTAATAATGTATCGTCATCACAGTCACCGTGAATTGAAATCACTTTCTGTAAATGACCTGAAGTTGCACCCTTGTTCCAGAGTTCCTGACGTGAACGACTCCAGAACCAAGTGTAACCTGTTTCAAGTGTTTTTGCCATTGATTCCTTGTTCATATATGCCAGCATAAGGATTTCCCCTGTGCTTTCCTCCTGAATAATTGCAGGAATAAGCTCTGCTTTTACAAAATATTTATCAAGGTTCATTTTACTCACACTCCTTAACAGCTTCTGCAAGATTCAATGTACCACTGTAAATACTTCTGCCACAGATTGCGCCATACATATTCGCATTTTTGAGGTCAATGATGTTGCTTAAATCCTTGATACCGCCACTTGCAGTAATATTACAAGAAACAGCTTCATTAAGCTTAATAAGCTGTTCAAGATTCGGACCTGAAAGCATACCGTCACAATCGATATCTGTAAATATAATATACTTTACGCCGAAGTCTTCCATGCGTTTTGCAAGGTCGATATAGTGAGTATCACTTTTTTCTGTCCAGCCTTCAGTTGCAACCATTTCGTTTTTAGCGTCAATCCCAACTGCTATTCTGTCACCAAATTCCTTACAAGCTTCTTTAACAAGCTGTGGATTTTTAAGTGCCGCTGAACCGATAATTACTCGTTCAATGCCGTTCTGAATATAGAAATCAACGTTCTTCATAGTACGGATTCCGCCACCGACCTCAACTCTGAGTCCGCTGTTTTTTGCAACATCAAGGAAAATGTCAGAATTAATACGAACACCGTCAAGTGCACCGTTAAGGTCAACCATATGTATCCATTTTGCACCTGCTTTTTTGAAATTAATTGCAGTTTCCATATAACTGTCAGCAACCTTACCGGCTGTTGCAAAGTCACCTTTATAAAGACGGACACATTCTTTATCTTTTATATCTATCGCAGGAAAAATAATCATTCTCAAAGAGTCCCCTTTGTTGAAAGTGTTTTATCTGTTTTTTCTGTTGCAATACTCATTGCATGGCCAAATGCTTTGAAAATTGCTTCAGCAATGTGGTGAGAATTATTACCGTAAGGAGCACGGAGGTGAACTGTTATCTTCGCATTGTCAGCAACTGCACGGAAAAATTCCACACACATACAAACATCAAAGTCACCACATTTTTCCTGTGGAAAGTTTGCCTCAAATACTGTGTATGCACGATTGCAGATGTCAACAGCACAAAAACCAAGTGCCTCATCCATTGGTACAAAGAAGCTACCGTAACGAATAAGATTTGACTTATCTCCAAGACATTCAAAAAGTGCCTGACCAAGTACAATGCCGATGTCCTCAACTGTGTGGTGACAATCAACATCGATATCACCTTTGCATGTTACTGTAAGTCCGTAACCTGCATGAGCTGCAAAAGCAGTAAGCATATGGTCAAAGAAGCCTACACCTGTATCAATTTTAACCTCTCCGCCGTCAATACAAAGTGTAAGATTAATATCTGTTTCCTTTGTTTTTCTGTTAATTGTTGCAGTTCTCATTACACTTCCTCCAACACTTTTTTGAATGTTTCAAGCATTTTTGCATTTTCGCACTCTGTTCCTGCAGTTATGCGAAGATAATCACCCATATTACGGATGATAATGCTGTTTTCCTTCATTTTCTCAAAGATTTCTTTAGCCTTTTTTACCTTCATAAACACAAAGTTTGTATGTGTTTCAAAAATCTTTTCGATTTTGTCGCTTTCGATTTTAAGAATCTCGTTATAAAGGTCTTTTCTTGAGTTTACTACTGTTTCAATACACTTATCAATATAATCAGGATGTGCAAAAAGAACTTCACCGATAGCCTGTGAAACTGAGTTCACATTATATGGAGATTTCACAGCACGGATTACATTTGTAAGAGTCTTGTTTGCAACTGCAAAACCAAGACGAAGTGCAGCAGAGCCAAGAGCCTTTGAACATGTCTTTAAAATAATGAGATTATCGTAATTCTCAAATTCACCTAAAAGACTTTCATCCTCTGCAAAATCCATATATGCCTCGTCAAGAACAACAAGTGAATCAACGCTGTTTATAAGCTTTCTCACATCTTCTTTTGTCACGATTCTTGATGTTGGGTTACAAGGATTTGAGAAAATCACGATTCTTGCCTTTTCTTTGTTTGCAAGTGCGATTACATCATCAATATTAACATCGAGATTTTCGTCTTTCTGATATTTTACACTTTCACATTCTGCAATTTCAGCATAAAAACGATACATTGAAAAATCAGGTTCAAGAGTCAATATCTTATCACCTTTTTGTAAAAATGCATTCATTATAACTGAAATGATTTCATCAGAACCGTTACCTGCTGTAACGCAATCAGCATCCACACTGAAATAATCTGCAAAACCCTTCAGGAGCTTTGTTGCCATTGGGTCAGGATAACGGTTAAGTGCTGTATTTTTAAGTACCTCTACCATTTCATTCTCAATTTCTTCCGGGAAAGTGAGAAATGACTCGTTAGCATCAAGACGGATTTCATATGTACCGCTGATTGGCTCATACGGTGTTAAATTTTTTACTTTTTCGTTTAACTGAAACATTATTAGTCCTCAAATCTAACCTTAATTGAATTTGCGTGAGCTGTTAAGCCCTCTGTTTCTGCAAGAGAAACAACCTTATCCTTACACTCACGAAGTGCATCTTCTGTATAGTAAATAAAACTTGATTTCTTAATAAAACTGTCAACTGACAATGGTGAGAAAAATCTTGCTGTACCACTTGTTGGAAGAACGTGGTTAGGACCTGCAAAATAGTCACCCAATGGTTCAGGAGAATAGTTGCCAAGGAACACACTACCTGCATTATCCATTCTGCCGATATATTCCATAGGGTTCTGTACACACATTTCAAGGTGTTCAGGTGCAAGTCTGTTTGCAAAGTCAACAGCCTTGTCCATTGTGTCACAGATAATAATTGCACTGTAATCCTTAAGTGATTTTTCAATAATATCTTTTCTTGAAAGAGTAGCACATTGTCTTGCTAATTCTTTCTTTGTTTCCTCTGCAATTTCAGCACTTGTTGTGATAAGAATTGCAGAAGCTAAAACATCGTGTTCAGCCTGACTCATAAGGTCAGCTGCAAGGAATTTAGGGTTAGCTGTTTCATCAGCCACAATTAAAATTTCACTTGGACCAGCAACCATATCAATATCAACTGTACCGTAAAGAAGCTTCTTTGCAGTAGCAACAAAAATGTTACCGGGACCTACAATTTTATCAACCTTAGGAACAGTTTCTGTACCATATGCTAATGCTGCAACAGCCTGTGCACCACCCATTAAGAACACTCTGTCAACACCTGCAATTTTTGCTGCTGCAAGAATGTCAGGATTTGGTGTTCCGTCCTTTGATGGAGGAGTTACCATTACAAGTTCTTTAACTCCTGCGATTTTTGCAGGAATAGCATTCATAAGCACACTTGATGGGTAAGCTGCAGTACCACCGGGAACATAAAGACCAACTCTCTCGAGTCCACGGACACGCTGTCCCATAATAACTCCGTTTTCCTTTGTTGTGAGCCAACTCTGCTGTTTCTGACGAGCATGGAAATCTCGGATGTTTTCAGCAGCATCTTCCAATGCTTTTACAAAAAACGGGTCACACTTTTCGATTGCTTTGTCAATTTCTTCTTTTGAAATCTCTGCTTTTTCAGGTGCTTTTCCGTCAAATTTAATTGTGTATTCTAAAACGGCTTTATCACCGTTTGCTTTTACATTTTCAAGAATGTCAGTAACGGCAAGAGTAACCTTTTTGTCAACCTCACCACTACGTTCTTTAAGTTGTGCGATAAGAGCTTCATCAGCCTTACCGTCTGCAAATACTGTATTTATCATATCTATCAATCCTTCGGGATAACATTTTCTATTTTTTCAAGAAATTCGTCAATTTCCTCACGACGAAGTTTCATACTTGCCATATTAACGATTACACGAGCAGAAACAGGCATAATCTTTTCTTTCACTTCAAGTCCGTTTTCTTTAAGTGTTGTTCCTGTTTCAACAATATCCACGATACCGTCAGCAAGATTTAAAAGAGGAGCTAATTCAACAGAGCCTTCGATTTTAATAATCTTGACATCCATTCCTTTTCCCTCAAAATATGCTTTTGTTATATTAGGATATTTTGTAGCAATTCGTTTTGTATTGAATCCGTCGTAAAAGTCAACACCCTTTTGTGTTGCAAGTGCAAAGTCACATTTACCAAGATTCAAATCTGTCATTTCGTAGAAGCTTTTACCATTTTCTACGATTGTATCCTTACCGACAATACCGATATCACACACACCGTGTTCAACATACGTAATAACATCAGCAGCCTTTGCAAGAACAACCTCATAGTCTCCTGCTGTAAGAATCAAGCGTCTTCCTTTATTGATAAGCTCTTCACAATCAATTCCCATTTTCTGGAAAAGTTCAACACTTTTTTTCTCAAGACGACCTTTTGTAAGGGCAATTCTCAATTTTCTCATAATATTTCCTCCCTTACATCTTCTCCTACAATACAAATCTTTTTGATTCCTGTTGCAACAGCATATTCCTTTGTTTCCTCAAGAGTTTCAAAAGTGCTGTTTTCACAGTAAACACCATTTTCACGAAGATTTCTTGAATATTCAAGTGCCTTGACAATGAAATCCTTTTCACCAAACACCATTATTTCCGGAGTTTGTTCATGGTCAAGCTCATTTCTTGAAAGCATAACAGTTGCAAGCGCTCCTGTTTCAATACCGAAACCGGTTGATGGCATATCTCTACCAAATTCAGCACCAAGGCTGTCATAACGGCCACCTGATACAACTGAAATACCGCTACCCTGTAAATAGCCCTTGAAGATAATCCCTGTATAATAGTTTGTACGATTAACAAGGCTTAAATCAATTACTATTCTGTCAGAAAGTCCTGCATCACAAAGAAGCATATATAATTCCTTTAAGTAATCAAGACTCTTTTGACCCTCATCACCCAAGTCAATCTGCTTTGCTTTTTCGATAATTTCAATACCACCGAAAAATCTCGGAAGATTACGGATACAATCAGTCACATCTGATTTCCCTATTTTATCAAGAATATTGTTAAGTGATACGAAATTTCTGCTTTCAACACAATCATAAATTTCACTTACAACCTCGTCACTTACGTTAAGCTTTTTGCAAAGTTCCTTAAAGAATCCTGCATGACCGATTTCAAGCTTAAAGTCGGCTGATGTACAGCTTTCAATAGCTTCAACAGCAGTTGTGATGACCTCCAAATCAGCACGAAGTCCGAAAGCACCCATAAGCTCAATACCTGTCTGAGTTGCCTCATCATTTCTACCTGTAAGATTTTTCTGTCTTACAAAAACGTTCTGATTATAATAAAGTCGAAGCGGAAGACGAGCATTCTGAAAACGAGTTGACACAAGACGAGCAATCGGAAGTGTTGAATCAGGTCGAAGAACAAGAAGTCGTCCGTAAGAGTCAGTCAGACTGTATAAATCCTCAGGGTTATAACCTGAGCTTTCACGATTAAACACATCGAAGAACTCGATAGTCGGTGTCATTACCTTTTCATAGCCTTTTGATTTAAATACAGAGGAAAGTCTTTTTTCCGCACAACGAAGAGCTCGGCTCTCCTGTGCTAAATAGTCTTTTGTTCCCTCCGGAGTAATTTTTGAATAATTTTTCATTGGAAAATGTCCTTTTTATATAAATTCGCTTTAATGTGCTACTATGCTATCATAATAAAGCTGATAAGTCAAGTATAATATTATACAAATATATTAAAAACCAAAGAAAGAGATTTGGGCAGTTTCCGGCAAGTCACCAAATGCACCTATTTCTTGCAATGCAGTTACAACAGCACTTGAAGCACCTGTTTTTGCCTGGAAATCATCAACAGAAACGAAAGTTCCGTCACTTTCATCACGTCTTCTTACAATTTCCTGTGCAGCTTTTTCACCGACTCCTGACAATGCAGAAAACGGCATTCTTATCTTTCCGTCGTCAATATAATAAACTGTTGCACGCGATTTGTAAATATCAACAGGAAGAAGTTCCACACCTCTTGCCATCATTTCATTAACAACCTGTAAAGCTGTAAACTGGTCTTTTTCTTTAGTTGTCATTGGTTTTCTGTCTTTTGGCTCAGCATTAAGAGGTCCGTGAAGCTCTACCATTTTTCTCTTAACTGCATCTCTGCCCTGACAAACCGTTACTGCATCAAGGTCACCACCACGGACAGTTAAAAACGCTGTGTAATATTCCGTTGGCTTATAGATTTTGTACCAGCCAAGTCGAAGTGCTGCAATAACGTAAGCAGCAGCGTGAGCCTTAGGGAACATGTACTTGATTTTTCTACAGGATTCCATATACCATTCAGGAACATCACAAGCTCTCATTGCATCCTCGGCACCTTCAGGGAAACCGAATTTAGCAACCATACCCTTACGTGTTTTTTCCATAATATTAAATGCAAGACCTGAATCAAGTCCTTTATGGATAAGATATGTCATAATATCGTCACGAGTACCTATAACCTCGGAAATTGTACATGTACCGTTTTTAATAAGCTCCTGTGCATTGCCAAGCCATACGTCAGTACCGTGAGAAAGTCCTGATATCTGCAAAAGGTCAGAGAATTTCTTAGGCTGTGCTTCCATAAGCATACCACGAACAAAATCTGTTCCCATTTCAGGAATCGAAAGCGTACCTGTCTGTACACCAATGTCATCAGGCGTAATACCCAATGCCTCAGGACTTGTACAAAGACTTACTATTTTAGGGTCACAAACATCAACATCCATAACATTGATGCCGGTCATATCCTCAAGATGCTTATAAAGTGTGGGCACATCATGACCGAGAATATCAAGTTTTAATATTGTATCGTGGAGGAAGTGGAAGTCAAAGTGAGTTGTTTCCATATCCGACGATGTATCGTTTGCAGGAAATTGAACCGCTGTAAAGTCGTAAACATCAAATTCGCTTGGCACAACAACCATACCGCCGGGATGCTGACCCGTTGTACGTTTGATACCTGTACAGCCCCTTGTGAGTCTGTCCTCTTCTGCACGTGTTACAACTTTTCCTCTTTCATCAAGATACTTTTTTACATAACCATAAGCAGTTTTATCAGCAACAGTTGCAATAGTACCTGCTTTAAACACGTGGTCACGACCGAAAAGTTCTTCTGTATATCTGTGTGCCTTACCCTGATAATCACCTGAGAAGTTAAGGTCAATATCGGGAGCCTTGTCACCGTGGAATCCCAAGAAGGTCTGGAAAGGAATTTCGTGACCGTCTCTAATCATAGGAATATCACAATGCGGACAGTTTTTTGGAGGCATATCAAAGCCTGAACCGTATTCACCGTGAAGGAAAAACTCGCTGTGCTTACATTTTCCGCAACGATAATGAGCAGCAAGTGGATTAACCTCTGAAATACCTGCCATTGTTGCGACGAAGGATGAGCCAACCGAACCTCGTGAACCGACATGGTATCCGTGAGCCTCTGAGTCCCACACAAGCTTCTGTGCGATAATATAAAGAACAGCAAATCCGTGCTTAATAATGGATTCAAGCTCCATTTCAAGACGCTCTGCAACATATTCGGGAACAGGGTCACCGTACCAATCTCTTGCTTTTGCCCAGCAAATATCACGAAGCTCCTGTTCTGCACCCGGAATTGTAGGGTTAAAGGTTCCCGGAGGAATAGGTGTAACCTGTTCAATCATATCTGCAATCTTATTTGTATTTGTAACAACAACCTCGTATGCTGTATCTTCACCTAAATATGAGAATTCTTCGAGCATTTCGTCAGTTGTTTTAAAGTAAAGAGGTGCTTGGTCATCAGCATCATCAAACCCTTTACCCGCCATAAGAATTGCACGGAATTTAGCATCCTCAGAGTCCATAAAGTGAACGTCACCTGTTGCACAGACAAGCTTATTAAGCTTATCACCCAAGTGAATAATCTTTCGGTTAATATCACGGATATCCTCAAGGGTTTTGATTTTGTTATACTCTTTATTTCTGTCAGGATTTTTCGCATTAGGGTCTGAATGGGAATCAATCATAAACATATTGTTTCCGTCAGGCTGAATTTCAAGATAATCGTAATAATTTGCTGTTTCAATAATTTCTTCTTCACTTTTCTCAAGAAGAATTGCTTTTATAAGTTCACCTGCTTCACAAGCAGAACCAAGAATTATACCCTCACGAAGTTCATTGAGCTTTGAACGTGGAATACAAGGTCTTGTGTGGAAATATGTAGTATGTGCCAACGACACAAGTTTATATAAATTCTTAAGACCTACTTTGTTTTGTACAAGAAGAATGATATGATATCTCGGCAACTTTTCCCAAGGTGTTTCAGGGTCCCCTATATCATCAATAAGATAACCCTCCACACCATAAATGAGCTTGATATCGTCTTTACCTTTACCTTTCATGGCATCAGGATAACCCTGAACATTACCATGGTCGGTAATTGCAATAGCGGGATGTCCCCAGCTAATTGCTCGTTTAACAAGCTTATCAGCACCTGTCATACCGTCCATATCGGACATATTTGTATGCAGGTGAAGTTCAACTCTCTTTTTCTCTGCTGTATCCTTTTTCTTAATCTGTGTAACTGTATTAACAGCAGTTGCAGAAATGATATTTTCACCTGAATACTTATCGAAAGTAACACGACCATAAACGATAACGGTTGCACCTTCACTCAAAGCACCTAAAAATGACTTTGATTTTTCACAGGATTCAAAAATCTTTACTGTATATGAATATGTTTTATCTGTAATGTTAAAGTTGATAATATTATTCTTACCATCACGTGTTGTTCTGACATCAAGGCTGAAAACCTCACCCCAAACAGCCACTGCACCACTTTCAATACTTACGTCAGCGAGAGTCTGCAAGTTCTGTGTTCTGATAAGACTTCCGTATATTGGTTTTTGTGTTTCGAGATAAAGCGGGAATCCCTCTTTAACCACGTGAGGTTTTGGCTCGCCGGGTTCTGATGGCAATTTAGGTTCAGGAATATTCTTTTCTCTGCGAATTTCTTCGTCAGCCTTTTTCTGCATTGTGTCAACAGCAAGTTCAGTATTGAAGTCCTCTTCCTGACAAAGAATTACTGTATATTCAACACCAAAAATACCTTTTATAATTCTTTCAATTTCTTTTTCACAATTTGCAGAAGTGAGAATATCTTTTCCGCCTTTTTTAAGGTTGATTTTCAATTCTCTACCCTGAATTTCATATTCTGCACCATTGAAATATCCGTTTGCAACGACAATTTTATCTCTTAAAAGTTCCACAACCAAATCCATAAATTCTGTACGGAAACCTGTTCTTGACTCATCACAAACAACTGCTATATTAACACCAACAGCCCCTGAAAGTTTACTTTCAAGAGCCTTAAGTCTGTCTTCTTCAATTTTTCTGTATGGCTTAATGGTAAGCTTTGCACTCATTTTTTCCTGAGAAATTGAAAATGCTACAATTTCTGCAAGGGCTATATCCATATTAAGTGTGCAATCAAAATACTCACCAAAAAGAGCTTTTACTATTGCCATATGTAATTCACCGTTATAATTTTTCTATTTCCTTTAATAATTCGTCAACTATTTCGCTTTCATCAACTTTTTTTAGCACTTCACCATGTTTGAAAATAACACCGCAACCGTCGCCACCTGCAACACCGATGTCAGCCTCTTTCGCTTCACCGGGTCCGTTAACAACACAGCCCATTACAGCGACTTTAATTGGTTTATCATAATTCACAAGTGCTTTTTCAACTTTATCTGCAAGACCGATAAGGTCAATTTTTGTTCTGCCACAAGTAGGACAAGAGACAATCTGTGCACAGTCAGTTTTAATTCCTGCTGCTTTTAAAATATCGAAACCTGCTTTAACCTCTGTTACAGGGTCAGCTGTCATTGAAACACGGATTGTATCACCGATACCGTCAAGAAGAAGTGAACCGATACCGATACTTGATTTTACAAGTGCCATATTATGTGTACCTGCTTCTGTAACGCCAAGATGCAAAGGATAATCACACATATCGGCAACTATACGATATGCTTTAACCATTTTCTGAACATCTGATGACTTGATTGAAACAACGATATCGTTAAAATCAAATTTTTCAAGAAGTCCGATATGATACATGGCACTTTCTGCCATAGCTTCAGGTGTTGGTGAGCCATATTTTGCAAGAAGATTCTTTTCAAGTGAACCTGAATTTACACCAATACGGATTGGCACATTATGAAGACGACAAGCATCAGCCACAGCACGGACTTTTTCGTCATCACCAATATTACCGGGATTAATTCTTATTTTATCAACACCCGCTGCCACACTTTCCAATGCACAACGATAGTCAAAATGAATATCAGCAACAACAGGAATACTGACTGCATTTTTTACTGCATAAAGTGTTCTTACCGCTTCCTTATTAGGCACGGTAAGACGGATAATCTGACAACCTGCCTTTTCTAATTCTACAGCCTGTCTTACATTACCTTCTGCATCCTCAGCGATAACATTGAGCATGGACTGAACTGAAATTGGATTATCTCCACCGATTTTAACATTTCCTGCCGTTACAACACGACTTTTTCTGCGTTCTATCATTTTAACACCGTCTTTATGCTTTAATAAGATTTACAATATCATTAAACGTGATTATTACCATCAAAAGGAGTAAAAGTGCAAGTCCTGCTCCGTGAACATAACCCTCATACTTTGGATTGATTGGCTTTCTTCTGATTCCCTCAATAAGTAGGAAGAAAAGTCTGCCACCATCAAGTGCAGGTAATGGTAAAAGATTAAAAATACCGATATTTATTGAAACAAATGCCATCATTGTAAGTGCTGAAATAAGATTTGCACGGCTTTCAACTGCTGATGATGTAACATCTGCAATTATATTAACTGTTCCAACCGGTCCTGACAAATCAGAAAGTCCGAATTTTCCTGTCACCAAATCGAAAAGACTCAGCCATACAAGTCTGCCGATTGACGCCGTCTGTTTAAAAGCATTTCCAACCACATTGAACACAGTAGGTTCTTCACCTAAAATGATGAAGTCATACGTTATGAGTGTATAACCATCCTGTTTTTTTGTTTCAAATTTAACATCAGAAAGTTCAACTTTTTCACCGTCACGACGAACTGTCATATCAAACACACCATCGTCACTACGACTCATTAAAAATGAGATATCCATATCGGAAAAAACTTTTCTGCCATCAATTTCAAGAAGAACATCGCCTTCCTTAAGACCGGTCTGCTGACTTATTGCGTTTTCCTGAAACTGAATAATCTGTGTTGTACCAACCAAATCATCCATTGAAAGACAAGTTGCAACAATTACAACACCTAAAATCAGGTTCATTATGGCACCTGCTGCAACGATTATGAACTTTTGCCATACCCTTTTGTTACCAAAGGCATTTTCATCTGTACTTTCCTCGTCTTCGCCCTCCATACTCACATATCCGCCGATAGGTAAAAGTCGAAGTGCATAAGTTGTTTCGCCTTTTTTCTTTTTGAATATTGCAGGACCCATTCCCAAAGCAAATTCATTTACCTTCACCTTAAATAGCTTTGCAAATGTAAAATGTCCCAATTCGTGAATTGAAATTAAAAGTCCGAAAAATAATATCGCTACTAAAAAAGGCCACACCTTTGACCAGATTTCCAAAAAATCACTGCTTTCCTGAATACTTGATTACTAAATTTCTTGCCTCAATATCGGCATTATAAACATCTTCAACTGTATAAGTTTCAACTTTTGGTGCCTCGTTCATAACTTTTTCAACGAGTTCGCCAATTTCCAGAAATCCTATTTCACCTTTTCTGAACATAAGATTTGCCTGTTCATTAGCTGAGTTTGCAAATGCAGGATAAAGACCGCCACGGGTAATTGCCTCACGACAGATATCCATACATCTGAAAGTTTCATAATCAGGTTTATAGAATGTGAGTGTCCCTAATTTTGTTAAATCCAACTCACCTGTAAGAGATTCGATTCTTTCCGGATATGTGAGTGCATACTGAATCGGGATTTTCATATCAGGAAGTCCCAACTGTGCTATTACTGCATTATCATCATACTCAACTGCGGAATGAATTATACTCTCTCTGTGAACAATGATTTCAATTTTTGACGGATGAACATTGAAAAGCCAGACAGCTTCGATAAGTTCAAGACCTTTATTCATCATCGTTGCAGAGTCGATTGTAATTTTCTGTCCCATACTCCAGTTCGGATGCTTCAGGGCATCTGCAACAGTTACCTTACTTAATTCCTCTTTTGTTTTACCAAAGAATGGTCCACCACTTGCAGTAAGAATAATTCTCTTTAATGCTCTGTTTGCAGGTTGACCCTGTAAGCACTGGAAAATCGCAGAATGCTCCGAATCAACAGGAAGAATATCCACATTCTTTTCCTTTGCGTTTGTTGTTACGAGAAGTCCACCTGCTACTAAAGTTTCTTTATTTGCAAGAGCAATCTTTTTATTTGCCTCAATCGCTGTAAGAGTAGGCTTAAGACCTGCCATACCAACAACCGAATTGATTACTGTATCAGCTGAATCCACACATGCACATTCACAAACACCCGAGATACCTGAAAGCACTTTCGTGTCAGTATCAGACACTCTGTTTTTAAGCTCTTTTGCTGCATTTTCATCAACAAGTGCAGCTATCTGAGGCTTGAATTCACGGATTTGCTCCTCTATTAAATCTACATTAGAATATGCCGAAAGCGCGGACACAGAGTAACCGCACTTTCTTGCTGTTTCAAGGCTCTGAGTACCGATTGAACCGGTTGAGCCCAAAATACTTAAATTTTTAGTCATTTTATATTGACACCTCAAAAATGTTGAACACTGCATAAAATGCAGCACATACAAACATAATACTGTCAAAACGGTCCATAATTCCACCATGACCGGGAATAAGATTACCAAAATCCTTGATACCGTAATTACGCTTGATAAGCGATGCAGTAAGGTCACCACACATACCGACAATTGATGTTATGATTGAAGCAACAATTATCGGGAAGTAATTATGAACAGGGTTTTCAAAAATAAAGTTATCGTAAACTGTATACAAACCAACATGCCCGATAACGCAACCGATTACGCCGCCTATTGCTCCCTCAACAGTCTTTTTAGGGCTGATTTCAGGACAAAGCTTATGTTTACCAATAGCACTACCCACAAAATATGCACATACATCTGTCATACATGCAGCGAAAAGGATGAACAGAACTAAGAATATTCCGTGAGCATTAGTATATCCTTTGTCAGGATAATATCTTGCAATATCTCTGAAAAACAAAAATCTTGTAAATACAAACGGCACACACAAAGATGACATCACAACAAATGAAATGTGAGAAAACTTTGTCTTCTCATGCTTGTGAAGCATCAGGAAGCATAAAATTAAAACATATACCATAATCAGATATTCAGTTTTAAGGTTTAATATCTCAATATCTCTCAGATAATGCCCATATTCATAATAAACAGGAAACAGTCCTGATACAATAACACTCAACGCCATTACAGGCTTGTTTTCAAGTCCGGTAGAACGATTAAGCTCATATGTTGCCATGGCACACAAAAATATTCCAAATATAAGGAATATCCATGTTCGCATTAAAGCCAGTGCAGCAATTCCTATAAAAAGCCATAAAAAGCCAAAAATTATTCTTTTTGCCATAAAAGTCCTCTTTCGAATTGTTTTATACTCCACCAAAACGTCTGTTGCGTTTTTCAAAATCCCTCAAGGCATCACAAAGGTCTTCCTCTGTAAAATCGGGCCAAAGCACATTTGAAAACCAGAACTCTGAATATGCTGACTGCCATGTCAAAAAGTTTGACAATCTGTATTCACCGCTTGGTCTGATAATCAAATCAGGGTCAGGAAGATTTTTTGTATAAAGACTTTCTGAAATCATTTCCTCAGTAATATCTTCAGGTGCAAGCTCACCGCTTTTTACTTTTCTTGCAATATCCTGAATACCCTGAGTAATCTCGTGACGACCGCCATAGTTAATGGCAAGATTCAGAACAATCTTTGTTTCATACTGACTCTCATTTTCAATATGCTCCATAAGAGCCTGAATATCCTCCGGAATTCCTGTACGGTCACCGATAAAGCGAAGACTGATTCCTTTTTCTTTATTTTCCTCTTTACGCTCTTCTGCTTCATTGAGATATTCCCTGAACAACTGCATTATAGCGTCAACCTCTTCCTGAGGGCGTTTCCAGTTTTCAGTTGAAAAAGCGTAAAATGTCATACATTTAATGCCAACATCAGCTGCAAATTCACCTATTTTACGAAATGTTTTTGCACCCTCAATATGGCCTTTATATCTTGGTAAATTTCTCTGCTTTGCCCATCTGCCATTACCGTCCATAATAATGCCGATATGCTGTGGCACAACAGAAAATTCAGGAATATTTTTATTTGTCATATTCTTAAAATAAGCAAATCAGGGCGGATTAGACCGCCCACAATTTGTTTATATCTCCATAATTTCTTTTTCTTTCTTATCAGCAATTACATCTATTTCCTTAATGAAATCATCAGTAATTTTCTGAATCTTTGTTTCTGCATCCTTCTGGTCATCTTCTGTGATTTCGCTATTTTTCTTCATAGCCTTGATTTTATCAATAGCATCACGACGGATTGAACGGATAGCAACCTTTGATTCCTCAGCAGTCTTGCTTACATCCTTACAAAGAGCCTTTCTGCGTTCCTCTGTAAGAGGCGGGAAAGTAAGACGGATTACTTTACCGTCATTCATCGGGTTGATACCAATATCAGAAGCCTGAATAGCCTTTGAAATAGGATTAATTGTGCTTACATCCCATGGCTGAATAACAAGAATTCTACCTTCACTTACTGAAACAGCAGCCATCTGCTGAATCGGAGTTGGAACTCCGTAATAATCAACCTGAACTTTATCAAGAACTGCAGGA
The DNA here is from genome assembly GCA_045631225.1 of Candidatus Fimenecus sp. Classification (GTDB taxonomy): domain Bacteria; phylum Bacillota; class Clostridia; order Oscillospirales; family Acutalibacteraceae; genus Fimenecus. Next base: position 26,741 of record JAZQUG010000031.1, on the reverse strand, counting down.
GTTGCACGACCTGCTCTCATAGATGCAAATTCTTTTTCAAGGACTGCAACTGTTTTATTCATTTTTTCTTTCATTGCGTCAAATACTGTATTCATAACTAATCTCCTTTATGTTAAATTCGTAATTATTTCTCATCAACAACAAGTGTTCCTACTTTTTCACCCTTAACAGCCTTAACCATATTTTCAGGTTGCTGAAGATTGAAAACAAGAAGAGGAATTTTATTATCTCTGCAAAGAGAAGCAGCTGTACTATCCATAACTGCAAGTCCCTTGCTTAAAATATCCTGATGTGTAATTACATCATATTTGATTGCATCATCAAAACGGTTAGGGTCCTTATCATAAACACCGTCAACGTTTGTTGCCTTGAAAATAATGTCAGCATCAATTTCAGCTGCACGAAGAGCTGCTGCAGTATCAGTTGAGAAGAATGGGTTACCTGTTCCGCAACCGAAAATTACAACTCTGCCTTTTTCAAGGTGACGTTTTGCACGATGGCTGATATATGGTTCAGCAATCTTATTCATTTCGATTGCTGTCTGAACTCTTACAATAACACCTAACTGTTCAAGAGAATCAGCAAGTGCCAATGAATTCATAACAGTTGCAAGCATACCGATGTGGTCAGCTCTTGTTCTGTCCATATCACCACTTGAACGACCTCTCCAGAAGTTACCGCCACCAACAACGATAGCAATTTCTGTTCCTAAATCTGCCATTTCCTTAACAGCAGAGCAAACACTGTTTACTGTATCAAAATCAAAACCATGCTTTTTGTCACCGGCAAGAACTTCACCACTGACTTTTAAAAGCACTCTCTTATATTTTGGTTCCATATAAAACACCTCCGAGATAATCACAATACACCGATTATCATATTTAATTTATTTTACATTAAATTCTGTATTATGTAAAGAGTATTTTTCAACAATTTATTCTCAGTTTGATTGTTCAAAATAATGATTGACTATTTTTCTTCTTAGATATATAATACATTAAGTCTATTTATGCCAAAAAATATATATTTATGAGGTGCATTTTAATGGCAAACATGCCTTTTAACATTAAAGAAATCTGTGAACAGTTTTCAGTTAACGGTGATTTTACCGGATATGAAAAAATCAACAACGGTCATATTAACAGTACATACAACCTGATTTTTGATGAAGATGGACAGGTAAAAAAATATGTCCTTCAGAAAATCAACACAAACGTATTCAAAAACCCGGACTATCTTATGAGCAACATAGTTGCTGTTACTGAACACATTCGCAAAAAGAATGCAGAAAACAATGTGGATTGTCCTGAACGCAGAACACTTACTTTTTTCCCATGTTTAGACGGAAAATATTATTATATTGACAGCAACAACGAGTGTTGGCGTCTTTACATATATGTAGATGATGTTTACACACTTAACGCTATTGAAAGCGAAGAAGTTTTCAGTAATGCCGGTGCTGCATTTGGTGAATTCCAGAATCTTCTTGCAGATTTTGACGGTTCTACACTTTTTGAAACTATCGAGAACTTCCATCACACTGCCTGCCGATTTGAAGCTTTGAAAAAAGCAATTGAAGAAAATAAATCGGGCAGACTTGACACAGTTAAGGAAGAAGTAGAATTTGCACTTCAGCGTGAGGCTGACACACATGTTCTTGTGGATATGATTGCAGAGGGCAAATTACCTCTTCGTGTTACTCACAATGACACAAAGCTTAACAACATTCTTTTTGACAACATTACAAGCAAAGGCATTTGTATTATCGACCTTGATACTGTTATGCCGGGACTTTCAATGTACGACTTTGGTGACAGTATCCGATTCGGTGCAAATACTGCTGCTGAAGATGAAAAAGATGTTTCAAAGGTAAGCTTGAGTCTTCCTTTGTATGAAGCATATGTTAAGGGTTATCTCAGTAGTGCAAAGGATGCACTTACTGACCTTGAAAAAGAACTTTTACCATTTGGTGCAAAGATAATGACTTATGAATGCGGTATCCGATTCCTTACCGACTATCTTAACGGTGACGTGTATTTCAAAATCGGTTATCCTGAACACAATCTTGTTCGTTGTCGTACACAGTTTGCTCTTGTTAAGGATATGGAAGACAAGATGGAACAGATGTTGGACATCACTAAAAAATATTGCTAAATAATTATTTGAGGGGCTCTCCAAACCGGAAAGCCCCTTATTTTTTTAACTTAATTTTGTAAACAGTTTTGGCAAATACTTTTTTACAATATAGATTATTCTTGCCACACCAAGGCAGAGAAAGCTGCTTTTTGTACGCATGATTTTTGCTAAAACCCCAATATATCCGTCACCACTCATATATTTTGAAAGATTTTTGTATCTTTCAGTTTCAAGAACCTCTTTAAAGAATTTTTTTCGTTCAATATGCGACATTTCTGAACGCTTATCACAATTTCGTTCAAGTGCCGAAAACAGATATCTTGTATATCTTGAAGCCAAAAACTCGAGGTTTTCGTTACTGTGCATATCCCAATAATCAAGCTGAGAATACAGCCTGTCAATTTTCACCATTATATCCTGATAATATGTTGGTATAAAGCCTCCTGTTGTACTGCCTGTATGCTTGACATAGTGATATGGTGCAAAGCTTAATAGATTGCAGGAATGTGCATTCATAAAAAAATCGATATTGAAGATAATGTCTTCGTTAAATCTCATTTTTGGGAAAACGGCTTTTGTTTCCTTTAAATAATCAACATTATACATCTTGTTGCAAGGATAACCATACAAATCCATTGCTTCTAGGTTTAAAATTTCTTCTCGTAATTCACGCTGATTTCTGATTATCTTTTCATCACAAGCTACTGTCTTTGTGCTTTTTAAAACGCCTTTATCATTATAGTATTCTTCAACCATACCGAAAATTACTGCTTGTGCAGGATGTTTCCTAACAGAATCAGCCAAAATCTCCAGCATATCTGAATCAAAATAGTCATCACTATCAAGAAAACAAAGATATTGACCGGAAGCTGGAATCATAACAGTATTTCTTGCAACGGCAACTCCACGATTCTTTTCAAGATGAACAACCTTTATTCTCTTATCCGTTTTTGCAAAAGCATCGCAGATTTTTCCGCTATCGTCAGGTGAACAGTCATCAACAAGCAACAACTCAAAATCAGTAAAGGTCTGTGCCAACACTGACTGAATGCTTTTTTCTATATATTTCTCCACATTGTAAACAGGCATTACTATACTGATAAATGGCGTCACTTTTTTCACCTCACTATATTGGGATTATATTCTTTTGATTACATCTTGTCAAATATATTTTTACATAAAAATTCCCCCTCATATATGCTGACGGGATATAGATTTACATCAAAATTAGGAGTATCATTATTACCATAATAAATACACTATAGCGTGAAAGCTTTGGCATCCCTATGGTAAAACGAAGATTACAGAGTGAAAAAACTGTGATGTTAAAATGAGATTGTAAAACAGAGAAACGAACTGCACAACATATCACAAACAAAATTTCCACCTTGTGCGGCAAACCGTTAACCTTGTTTTAGAAGAACAAAATAATTTCATAAAAAATTAAAAAGGAGAAACCATTATGAAAAAAACAAACAAGATTTTATCAATCATCCTCGCATTATTTATGTTAACGTCGGTATTTATTATACCCGCAAGTGCTGAAGCCACACCTTACACATACCTGACAATTGAAGCAAGCGAAACCAGAATCAATGTTGGCGACATCGTTCAATTCGACATAGTTGTTGATGAATATTCAGATATAGGTGCACTTACAGTTGACTTAATCTATGATTCAGATGTTTTTGAACCCTACTCCCTGATACAGAACAATATGTTTGAAGCTACTGGGAATGGCGACGAAAAAAGCAATCTCTCTTATGCAGCAGGAAAAGCAAGATTTACTGGCGCCACAGCATACTCACTTACAGAACGTGGAGTATTATTCTCTGTAAATCTTAAGGCAAAAAAAGCAACATCCGGCAGTCGAATTTCTCTTGATGTTGTAGAAGCAACAAACCACAATTATGATTATATGCAAGTGTTCACAAACACAGCATTCATAACTGTTAATCCATACACTGCTCCGTCATTAACAATTGTTGCAAATAAGTACTATGCTGAAATCGGTGACACAGTCCAGGTTGATGTATATGTTTCTGAAAATTCAGACCTTAGCGTTCTTACTGCTGATTTGATTTTCGATTCTTCTGTTTTTGAACCTGTTATGATGACTTCTAACGGAATGTTCAACTTTGATGAAGATGATGATAACGAAAAAATAAATATGAATTATGCTGACGGCAAAGCAAGATTTGTTGGTGTAACACCATATTCAATTACAGAAGAAGGCATTTTATTCTCTGTTCTTCTTAAGGTAGTAGGAAACGAAACAGACAGTGCTATTTATCTTGACATTGCAGAGGCTTGTGATGAAGACTGGAATTATATTGAGCCGGAAACAAATACAGCTTATTTCACTACATTCATTGCTGATTTTAGCCTTTCAATCAATGAACCGTCCCGCACAACTATCAGATGTAAAGACGGTATCGTCCTCAGATATGATATGTACGGATATATTCCATGTACAGGCGGAGTAATCTGGAGTTGGGATAACGACAATTTTGATGTTGAAGAAAACGATGACGGGTCAATCACAATTATCTCAAAGAACAAGGGTTACACAACATTTACAGCATCATATATTGATATGACAGGAGAGGTTATCGCCTACGACACAATTGAAATGTACTCAAAGGCGGGCTTCTTTGATAAAATCAGTGGTTTCTTCCGTTCGCTCTTCGGCACAGCAAAGATTTATGAATATTAAAGTTTAATTCTATACGATATAGCGGGGTCATACGACCTCGCTTTTATCATTTCAGGATGACAAATTATAATTTGTCGCTCACTTTTCTGCACTTGAAAATCACATAAAATAATGATATAATCACAATATATAATTAAAATCGGCGAAAGTGAGATTTTTAATATGAAAAGATTCATAAATGATATAAAAAATTTCAAAAATTACACAGCTTATTCTATACAATCCGACTTGAAGGCAGAGGTTGCGGGTTCTTTCTTAAGCTGGCTCTGGTGGATTCTTGACCCATTACTCTATATGCTTGTTTACTCATTCGTTGCTGTTTTTGTTTTCAACAGTAAAGAACCTTATTTCCCGGTATTTGTTTTTATCGGTCTTAATGTGTGGACATTCTTCAGCAAGGTTGTTAAGTCCGGTGTTAAGCTTATTCAGGGTAAAAAAAGTATCGTTACAAAAGTCTATATTCCGAAATTTGTTTTCATATTTAACAGAGTTGGTGTTTTCGGAATAAAGATGTTCATATCATTTGCACTTACAGGCATATTTATGATTTTCTATCGTGTGCCTGTCACTTGGAAAGCTTTATGGGTAATCCCTCTTTTCTTGTTGCTTTTCATAATTACTTACGCATGTACGACAATCATTACTCATTTCGGTGTGTTTGTTGAAGACTTGCTCAATGTAATCACAGTTGTATTACAGCTCGGTTTTTACATTTCAGGTATTTTCTATTCTATCGAAACAAGAATTCTGCCAAAGAGCGAATTGATTGGTACTCTTCTTATTAACTGCAATCCGATTGCTCTTATAATGACAGATATGAGAAATGTTCTTCTTTACAACGGTGAACCACATTATATTGCACTTGCAGTTTGGACAGTTATCGGCATTGTGATTTCTGCAATCGGCACAAGAACAATCTACAAACACGAAAACAGTTACGTTAAGGTTATATAAGAGGTGAAAACAATGTCAAACTATGCTATTTCAGTTAAAGACGTAAAAATAAGATACCGAATGCTTAATAAGGTTTCTTTTTTCAGAGCATTGATGTCACCTAATAAATTCACTAAAACTGAATACTTCGAGGCTGTTAAGGGTGTTACATTTGATGTGGAAAAAGGTCAGATTTTAGGTATTGTGGGTAAAAACGGTAGTGGTAAATCAACACTTCTTCGTGCTATTGCAGGTATCTTCTCACCTGATGAAGGCACAATTGATTTGCACGGTAATACAATTTCGCTCCTTTCAATCGGTGTTGGTTTCCAAAACACACTTACAGGTCGTGAAAACATTTACCTTTCAGGTATGCTTTTAGGTTTTGACAGAGCTTTCATAGATGAAAAAATTGATGATATAATTGAATTTTCTGAATTAGGAAAATTCATTGACCGTCCTGTAAAATCATACTCAAGCGGCATGCACTCAAAACTGGCTTTTTCAATTACTGCAATCCTTGAAACTGACATTATGCTTATCGACGAAGTTTTAAGCGTTGGTGATGCTAAATTCAAGAAAAAGAGTTATGCTAAAATGAAGGAACTTATTTCAAAGGATGACAGAACTGTTCTGATTGTTTCTCATAACTCCGATACAATCAAGAGTCTTTGTAATAATGTTCTTTGGATTCACGATGGTGAAATGAAAATGTACGGAACAACCGAAGAGGTTCTTCCAAAATATGATGAATTTATGAAATAAATTATGAGTACTAATAAACCGATAGATTTTGTCATTATATGGGTTGACGGTAATGACCCCCAGTGGCGAAAAGAAAAATCAGAATATGACGGTACGGTTATCACAACAGCCAATAGTGAAGTGCGTTTTCGTGATTGGGACAATCTTCAGTATTGGTTCAGAGCCGTGGAAAAATATGCACCTTGGGTTAACAAAATTCACTTTGTAACCTGGGGTCATTTGCCATCTTGGCTTGATACCACAAATCCGAAACTCAATATCGTAAATCACAAGGACTATATTCCGCCGGAATATCTTCCTACATTCAGTTCACACACAATCGAACTGAATCTCCACAGAATTGAAGGTCTGGCAGAACAATTCGTATATTTTAACGATGATATGTTCCTGAATAAGCCTGTAAGACCTGATGATTTCTTTAAAAACGGTTTACCTTGTGATACCGCTGCTGTTCATTGTATTTACTTTGCAAACGACAGTGCAGGACATTTTCATGGTGCTGATATTGAGGTAATTAATGACAATTTCAATAAGCGTCAATGTATGAAACGCGACTTTAAAAAATGGTTTGACCCTAAAAACGGAATAAAGAATGTCGTAAGAACAGCACTTTTGATGCCTTGGCCATGGTTTCCGGGAATGTACTGTCACCACACTCCGTCCTGTTTCTTGAAATCCACTTTTCATAAGGTGTGGGACAAGGCTTACGATACACTCGACGAAACCTGTCGTAACAGATTCAGGAAAAAGGGTGACGTTAATCAGTGGGTTATGAAATACTGGCAGTTGGCAGAAGGTAATTTTTCTGTCCGTGATGCCTCTTTTGCACAATGCTATCATATTGATGATGAAATGCTCAAATCTCTTTGCAAGGAAATTAAAGAAAAATCACATTCTATGATTTGCATTAACGATACTGTGAATACAGAGAATTTTGAAGAGAAGAAGAAAGCTGTAATTTCAGTTTTTGATAAAACATTACCTGAAAAATCAAGCTTTGAAAAATAACGAGGGTGTTAAAATGAAGAAAAATTTTGTTTGGCTTATGGGTGAAAATGTGGGTAGTTCAGCCAACAATAATTCATTCTATTTCTGGAAGCATGTTGTTGCCAAAACAGATGATATCGATAAATATTTTGTTATGACTAAAAGTCCTAAAAACAAAGCTGTCTATCGTTCTCTTTCACCAAAAGAAAAGAAATTTATTATCTGGAAAAACAGTGCTAAGCACTTTAAAATTTATTACAGTGCTGATATGTTTTTCGTTTCTTTGAGCTACAAGGATGTTTTGCCGGATAAAATTTTCATTAAATCCCTGAGCTTCTTAGCAACAAAGCCGATTATTTACCTTCAACACGGCACTCTCGGTATAAAAGCACTTGGTTACAGAGGCGACGCATATAACAACAATATGTTCCGCTTCATTTACTATAACAAAAATATTAAAGATACTTTCAAAGAGAGAAATCAGTTCAGGGATTATCAGCTTTATTACGGAATTTATCCACCAAGATATATAGAGCTTGTCAAAAGACATCAGGAATATTCAAAAACCCCGAAAACAGGCAAAAACATTCTTTGGTTCCCGACATGGCGTGAATACTTCGGTAACAACACTCAGACTGAAAATCTCCTTGTGGAAATGAAAAATATATTGGGTAACGAGCGTCTTGCAAACTACCTTGAGCAAACATCATCAACATTCACAGTTTGTCTTCATCAATTTTTTGATGAAGGTAAAATTTCGTATTTCAAAGAAAACATAAAAACTGACAGAATAAAGTTAGTCCACGCAAATAGTGTTGATGTACTTAACGAACTTGCTTGCAACGATGTACTTATTACCGACTACTCTTCCGTTGGATTTGATTTTACAACACTTGACAAACCTGTTATTCTTTATCAGCCTGACTTGGAAACTTATCTGGCAAACAGAAGTCTGTACTGTACAATTGACGAATTAAAGGAATCATCCGTATCCGAAACAGAAGAGTTAATTGATACTGTTGTAAATGAAACATACACTATAAATGAATTTTTCAAATCAAGATTACCTGATGAAATCGACTATGACTTCATAATAAGTGGTGGTCACATCGACAGAATGTATAACGAATTTTCAGAAATTCAAAGAAACAAGATTACATTTTTAGGTTACAATTTTCACGGTATCGGCGGAACTGTTTTTGCAACACGCTCCCTTGCTGAAGCACTGCTTGAAAGAAATTACCTTGTTGAGCTTGTAGGACTAAAGGGCTTAAAAAGATTCAATAAAATGCCTTACGGATTACAACTGACTCCTCTTTATGTTGATGGCAGAAGAACAAAAACGGAATTAATAAAACGAATATTGCCAAAACGCGATTGTTTTTATGGTAAACTCAAATATGATTGCTCAAAAATTCATATGTGGCCATATGCAAACTATGCTTTGACTCATTATCTTAAAAACACAAAATCAAAAACAATTGTTTCAACACGTGAGTCATTACACCTATATATGATTGAAAAACTGTCCGGGCATGTGGAGAATAAACTTTACTTTTTCCATTGTGCATCAAGTGTTATCGGAAACCTTTATCCCGTTGCATTCGAAAAAATTTCACAAGAAAAATTAGGTAAGGTTATTTTTGTTACTGATGAAAGCCGACAAGCATATAAGCGTGATTTGAATTACGATAACTACGAAAAGAGTCTTGTTTTGGGTAATACTCTTGAGATGAGCAGAAGTGTTGAACGTGATGATATCCGCGTCAAGCCATGTCCGCAAGGTACAACCTTTAACGGTATGTATCTTATCCGAATCAGTCCTGACAGAAAAGATGACCTTGACAATCTTTTAGGATTTGCAAAATATCTTAAGGAAAACAATATTAAAAACATCCAAATCAATGTTTACGGTAACGGTGCATATCTTAAACAATTTCTAAAAATAATCCGTGATAACAAATATGAACCATATATCAAATATTGTGGAGAAACCAACAATCCAAAGGACGAAATGGTAAAAAACCACGCAGTTGTCGACTTTACGCTCAATCACTCCTTTGGTATGCCATATATTGAAGCTGTACTCAATGGCAAAATGCTTTATTGTACTGACAATATTGCTTCCCGTGAAGTTCTCAACGACATTGATGGTTGCATTTATTCTTCTTATGAGGATTTGGTTGATAAAATCCGCAGATATCCTGAAATTACAGAAGAACAGTTAAAAGCTAATTACGATAAAATTTCTGAAACATATTCAAGACGAGTTCTTGCAGATAAATTTATTGAATTTATGAACAATTAAGTTGGTGATTAAAATGATTTTTGACACATTGGAAAACATAAAAAATTATGAGGGTTTAGGCCGAGTTTATACCGCATTGGAATTCCTTGCCAAGACCGATTTCACAAAAATTGAATTAGGCAGATATGAGCTTTGTGGTGACGATATTTTCTATATGGTTCAGCGTTATGAAACCGACCCTGACAAAACAATTTCAGAAGCTCATAAAAAATACATTGATATTCAGTTTATGGTTAAGGGTGAAGAAATCATTGGTGTTGCACCGATCTCTTGTGACAAAACTGAAACAGAAGCAAAGCCTGAAAATGATGTATGGTTCTACGAATGTAAAACAGAACCATTGACTCTTATTGAAAATAGTTTTATGGTGCTTTACCCAAATGACTTGCATTGTCCGGGTGTTGCAGTAAACGAACCATTATCTTGTCTTAAGGTTGTTGTAAAGGTTAAGGTGTAATTATGGCAAAAGGTATGGAATCATTGAACCAACTTTACAGAATCGGCTGTGGTCCGTCAAGTTCACATACTATGGGACCTGAAAAGGCTTGTATGATTTTTAAAAGCCACAACCCTGATGCTGAAGAATTCAAGGCCGTTCTTTACGGTTCACTTGCAAAAACAGGCAAGGGGCACTGTACTGATTCAGTTATTGAAAACACGCTCTCACCTATTCCTTGTAAGGTTGAATTTGATTTTGATAAAACTGACATTGAACATCCCAACACAATGGATTTGTTTGCATATAAGAATGGTAAGCAGACAGATTTTATCCGTGTTTTCAGCGTTGGTGGCGGACGAATTGAATTTGAAGGAAGCCAATCTGCAACAGAACCAATTGTATATGATTTAAGCACATTTTCTGAAATCAAAGCTTATTGTAAGGAAAAGAAATATCGTCTTTGGCAATATGTTGATGAGGTTGAGGGTGAATACATCTGGGACCATCTTGCAGAAGTGTGGAAAACAATGAAAAATGCCATTGAAACAGGCATTGATGACGAGGGCATCCTCCCAGGTGGACTTGAAGTACAGAAAAAAGCTAAATACCTCTACAATATGGAACATATCGGTGAAAGTGCCGAAACAAGAGAAAACAGAGAGGTCTGCTCTTATGCTTTTGCAGTAAGTGAACAGAATGCATCCGGCCACAGAATTGTTACTGCTCCTACTTGTGGTGCTGCAGGTGTACTCCCTGCTGTCCTTTACTATATGCAATTAAAACATGGTTACACTGACCGTCAGATTTTACAGGCACTTGCAACAGGTGGTCTTATCGGAAACCTTGTTAAGACAAATGCATCTATTTCAGGTGCTGAATGTGGTTGTCAGGCTGAAATCGGTACAGCCTGTGCTATGGCTGCAGCTGCACTTGGAGAACTCTTCGGACTTAAAAGAGGTAAAATAGAATACGCTGCTGAAATAGCAATTGAGCATCATTTAGGTCTTACCTGCGACCCTATCTGTGGTCTTGTACAGATTCCTTGTATAGAACGAAATGCTGTTGCTGCAATGCGTGCCATAAACGCAGTTAACCTTGCAAGTTTCTTAAGTGAAACAAGAAAAATTTCACTTGATAACGTTATTACAACTATGAAGAAAACAGGTATGGATATTCACGCTGCATATCGTGAAACAAGTGAAGGCGGACTTGCAACACTTGAAATTTAGGAGAATATTATGGCATATCTATTTGTACACTTTAAAGAAAAAATCACACCTGATGGTGAACAGGTTTATTTTGGAATCAGTCGTGACGGTCTGAACTGGGAAAAGGTCAACGACGGGAATCCCATTTTAACTGCACAACTTGGTGAAAAAGGTTGTCGTGACATCGAAATTGTCCGACTTCGTGACGATAGCTTTGTAATTCTTACAACTGATTTATGTGTAGCCAACCGTTATGACGAAAATTTACAATTAGACTGGTCAAATATCAATCGTACAGGCAGTAAAAGCCTTCGTATGTGGAAAACAAAAGACCTTGTTAATTTTAGTGAGGAAAAACTCGTTTACTTTGGTCGAGACGATTTCGGCTGTATGTGGGCACCTGAGGTTTTCTATGACGAAATAAATGACGAATATCTTATCCATTGGGGCTCAACTGTAGCTGAAGATGATTATAAGCATATGTCAATTTATTGCTCAACTACAAAGGATTTCGAAGAATTTTCAGCGCCAAAGCTGTTTTTCACAAAGGATAATGAAATCCTCGATACACACATAAGAAAAATTGACGGTGTGTATCATATGTTCTACAAAAATGCTCATAATCCGTCTATGAATATGCACGCCACATCTGATAACTTATACGGTCCATATGCTCACGATAAAGATTTTGAGGAATATATGGAAAATGAAGTTGAAAAAGCAGGCTCTTATGAAGCGGGAACAAGCTTCACATTGCCTGATGGCAGATGGTGTATTCTTTTCGATTTCTTTGGATGTGAAAAAGAAAAAATGGGTTATGTTCCGTTTATTTCATCAAAACCGGGTGATATGAATGTTACACGATGTCCTGATTTATTCAGTTTTCCTTATGGTTACAAGCACGGTGGTGTAATTGAAATCACAGACGAAGAATATGAAAGACTTAAAAATATGTAAAAAATTAACCGTAGGATTTTTCCTACGGTTTTATTGTTTCTATTCAAATTTACTGAAATCTGCAGGTGCATCAATTGGAGCTACGATTGCTGATTTGAGCATTTCCTGTTTAAACTTTTCAGCTCTCACATCAAGCCATTCGATAATATCTGTATGAACCTCGTCACGATTTATTTCATTGAAAATCTCGTGTCTTGCGTCTTCATAGATTTTCATTGTCACATTTTTATGTCCTGTCTTTTTAAGTGTTTTATACACCTCTTTGACACCTTTGCCATAATCACCCACAGGGTCCATTGAACCTGAAAGGAGTAAAATCGGCATACTGAGTGGTATAGAGTTATACCAACGACGTGCTGAGACCTGCTTAAGCGTCATAAACAATGCTTTCATACCGGTTACAGTATATTTATATCCGCAAAGCTCATCAGCAATAAACTTGTCCACTTCTTTTTCGTCACGTGATGCCCAGTCACATTCCGTACGCTTCTCTGTCTTTCTGTTGTATGAGCCAAATGCCATTGTGTCGAGAATATCTGAACGATACATCGGACCATTTTGTTTTGCAAGAGTCTTTGCAAGGTAAATACCTATTCCAATCATAGGGTTTTCACCACTTGTACCAGTGTAAACAACACCATCAAGCAAATATCCGTATTTAGAGGTATATTTTCTTGCAATAAGACTACCCATACCGTGACCAATCATAAAGAAAGGTAAATCAGAATACTCACTTTTTGCAATATCGGATAATGTTTTTAAGTCTTCGATAAATGTCTCTTCACCATTTTCACCGAAATATCCGAGCATTTCCTTATCCGTAACAGAAAAACCGTGTCCCACATGGTCACTGACGAAAACAGCATAACCTGCTTTACAAAGCTCAAGAGCAAATCGAGAATAACGATTTGAATACTCTGCCATACCATGAGAAATCTGTACAACACCTTTTATTGAACCATAGTCAATAGGTGCTGCACTCTGTGCAAATATATCACACAAGCCTGACGCTGATGTAAATGAATATTCCTTAGTCAAAAATTCCAAAAAATCACCTTTTTCAATTTGATTTGAAAAGTCAATCAAGGTATTTTACCACATAAAAAGATAAATTTCTACAATTAGGGACTAAATTAGGCATATATCACAAATGTGCATCTTGTTTATTGGAACAATTCAACAAATTATAATTTGTCTTTATCCCGATAAGCTCCGATTTGCAAGCACCTACTTTATATGTCGCATATTGTCAACATCATACCATTTGACTTCAAACCCTGCACCGTGTGAACAAAAAACGGATGATGACGGATTTTCTAAATCCCGTTCTTTGTCATAGCCGATTTGTGCAATTACTTCTTCAGCGTTGTGACAAGGTCTGTATCCGTTTTCACGCATCGAAATCACACCTTTACCCGATGTGTATGAAATCACTTCTTCAGGATAATCCATAAATTTAGAAACAGGTCCCTCACCTTTTATAATTGCTTCTGTTTCTGTCATTTCGGGAGGCAGGAATTCTCCACACAATCTTTGTATATCGGAAACTGCTCTGCCAAATGAGTTAATCGGCACTCTTAATGTAAATGAATAGTATGGTTCAAGCAAAATGTTTTCAGCCTTTTCAAGGCCTTGTCTTATTGCTCTGTAAGTTGCTTCTCTGAAGTCTCCGCCTTCTGTATGCTTAAGGTGTGAACGACCTGCTGTAAGAACAATTTTCACATCTGCGAGTGGAGAGCCTGTCAACATTCCAAGATGCTCTTTTTCCCTTATATGTGTAAGAATAAGGTGTTGGAAATTAGAATCAAGCATTTCAAGACTACATTCATTTTCTATTATAATTCCACTGCCTCTTTCGGCAGGCTCAATTCGAAGTTGAGTTTCTGCATAATGTCGCAAAGGCTCATAATGGCCATAACCCATAACAGGAGATTTTACGGTTTCTTTGTAAAGAATTCTACAAGGACCAAAATCTATGTCCATTCCGAAGCGTTCTTTTACAAGAGATTGGAGTATTTCCAGCTGAATTCTGCCCATTACACGAATCTGGATTTGTTCTTCATTTGAATATGTCGAGATATGAACGGAAAGTTCAGGCAATTCCTGGTCGATTATTCGTAAATTCCTGTATGCAGTGTGAATATCTGTTCCGTCTTTAATAATCACTTGTGCAGAAAGCAACGGATTGATTTTCATAGAGGAGTTGAGAACTACTCCATCCGCATTTATTGTTTCTCCTGCTGACACGGTAGAAAGACCTGATATTGCACAAACACTACCTGCGAAAACCTCTTTGATTGGTTGATGTTTTTCCCCTGAAAATATCCTGATAGTATCAATTTTTTCATCACCAACATTCATTTTCACAAATGCTTTACCACCGGTTATTTTCATAAAACTCAATCTGTTTCCTTGATTATCATAGAGAATTTTATATACCTTTGCACTGAAATCATCGGGATACTCCTCACAAACAGTATATTTTTCGATACCCTCAAGAAGCTTATCCACTCCCATATCCTGTAAAGCAGACCCAAAGAAACAAGGAAATACTTTTCTTTCTGATACAGCTTTTGCAACTTCATTTATTACGATTTTTTCGTCAGCATTTTCCTCAAGAAACAGTTCAAGTAATTCTTCACTGACCATTGAGATTTCTTCATTAAATTCTTCATTACCTATAGTAAAATCGACACATTCATTGCTGAATCTTGTTTTCAATTCATTAAGCAAAATAGTCTTATCAAAACCATCTCTGTCTGCTTTATTCACAAAAATAAAAACAGGAATATTGTACTCATCAAGGAGTTGCCATATAGTTTCTGTATGACTCTGTATGCCCACAGCACCATCAATAACGAGAACAGCGTAGTCAAGAACATTCAGCGTTCTTTCCATTTCTGCCGAAAAGTCAATATGACCGGGAGTGTCAATAAGTGTAAACTGTTTTTCACCTATTGTAAAAGGATTCTGTTTTGAAAATATAGTAATACCACGGTTTCTTTCCAGCTCGTGGGAATCAAAATGGGAATCTTTTTTATCAACACGACCGAGCCGACGAATAACGCCTGTTCTGTAAAGAATGGCTTCCGTCAGCGTAGTTTTGCCCGCATCAACATGAGCAAGTATTCCGATTATACTTTCCTTTGAACGCATATTACTACCTCGAATAGATTTTCTATATTATATCATTACAGGCACATAAAAGTAAAGGACTTGTACTTTGTACAAGCCCCTTGTATTGTTTCATTTAATTATTTTACTGCATCAATAATTGGTTTTAATGCCATTTCGCTGAATGCCTTATCACCATAAATGAAGTAGAGAACATCACTGATTGTTCTTGTAATGATGTAGAGTGCACGGTTAATGCCCTCTGTTGTCTTAGCTGAATCACCGCTTGTAATCTTGTTATAGATATCATAGAAACGGTCGTTAGCAGCCTGGAATTCATCCTTATTAACTTTCTTGTTTTCAAGCATCTTGTCAACCTGTGCAATTGCTTCCTTGAGTTCCTTTGCATCTGCAGCAGAAAGAGCAGATGTGTCATAATCTCTCATTGTGTCAACATCTTCTCTTAATTTCTTTGTTTCTCTGCTGTAGTTGAACTGAGGGAACTTGTCAGGATATGAATGAACACTTGTGAAGTTTTCATCAGTAGCAAGCTGAATAATAAGTGTCATAATAACGTCATTTGATGCTGTTGTAGCATGATTCTGTCCACTAAAATAGAATGTATGTTCAGGAAGAAGACCTGAGCAAATATCCATAATGCCTTCTGGGTCAGTATGGTTATGATTCTTAGGGTCAGTACAGTTGTTTCTTGCAGCAACATAATCTGCAGGAAGCTTTGTACCTACATTCACACTATATGCACCAATTGATGTTGAATCAACCTGGATGATACCGTCGCAATTTCTCTTGTCGTGAGTAACTGCAAGCTGATAAAGCTCAACGTTTGTGTCAACGATATCAAATACCTTAACACCGTCTGCCATTGCTTCAAGAATGTATTTTTCAACATTAAGCTGTGCATCATAGTACCAGTCAGTCTGTCTGCGGATTTCTGCCATATCGTCACCCATAAGGTACTTTTCACGACATACAGGATAGTCTTCTGTTGCCATAAGACCCCACATAAGAGTTGAATATTTCAAATAGTCGTTGATAAGTGTCTCTGCAATACAGTCAAGAAGAACATCAATATCAGTCTTTGGCATAAGTCTCATAGCAATATTGATAATATAACCAAGATAGTTTTCGTAACCGATAACTGATGGCATTGCTGTTGTGTAAAGAGCAGCACTGTTCTTGTTGAAGCCATATCTGTAGCAGTCACTAAGGAGTGCAGCACCATCAAGAGCAGGAACAACATAGATAATTCTGTTAATATCTCTTGAAACAGAAATATTCTGTTCATCATAATATTTAAGGAGTGCAGTTGAGATTGAACCACCCTGGCTTACAGGAACGATATTAACCTTATCCGCACCGGTATCCTTCTTAACAAACTGAATATAATCATAAAGACCCTTTGCAGTCTGAATCATATTACCTGTTGAAACATAGTTGAAAACATACATATTTTCCTTGCCGGCAATTTCAAAGTATTCTTCAATTGGGAACTGATTTAAAACATACTCTAATTCTGCATCAGTAACTTCTGCCATACTTCCCGGATAAAGAACTGCACGAGTATCGTCAATCATATTACCGTTAGCATCTGAACGCTGTTTACCCATAAGAATGTCGCCAAGGATTTTTGAAACCTCTTTAGCTGCCAAAGCATCCTTATCTTCCTGTGTAATAAACATCTTTGCAACAGGAAGAAGTGCCTTTGTTACGATTTCTGTAATTTCCTCTTCACCAAGTGAAACATAGAAAGGTCCCGGAACAGGATTACCGTTAGCATCACATTCTATTTCACCATTTACATAGTGATAAGTTTCACTCTGGAAATTTCCCGGAATGATAATTGTAGGAACATATTCTTTCTTTGATGAGTAGCCAAGAATTGACATACATGACAAAGTAAGAACTACTGCAAGCATTACTGCAAGAGCTTTTTTCATCTTTTTCATAGTATTACCCCTTTTAATTTTAAGATAGATAAATTATAACAATTAATCAACACTTTGTAAACAAAATCAACATATTAAAAATAAACAAAAAGGGCTTGTGCTTTTTTATCACTTTGCACAAGCCACTTATAATTAATGAGCATTTTATATCTTAATTGTATATTAACGTGCCGTTTGTGTACAACTGATGAGCAATTGCATCAAAGCCATCAATTGCACCATCCTGATTCATGTCACCTGCATAGAACTTTGCAGTACCATCATCAACCGTATATGTTGTTGCACAAACTTGTGTCATTACTGTATAGTCAGTAGCATTTACTGTGTTTGATGCATTAACATCACCACGCATAGCAACGAGGTATGTTTTTGTTGTTGTACCGTCTGTAACAGTCAATGTTGATGTTGTAGTACCACTACCATTTCGTGTAGTGTTAAAATTGGTATCCAATGTATAAATATCCGGGTCAACAAATTTCCTATAATAGTTTGTAATTCCTTTGCCAACCATTATGACACCACGAGACTTATCAAATTGAACATCGGTCGCATCAGGAGCTAATATACCCAAACCGTAAGTGTCAGTTGAAAGTGTCGGATAAGTCAATGCTTCGCTTGCACCATTAAATAATATACCCATTGCAATATGAACAGTTGAGTCAGCAACAGTATCATGGCCGAAAAATGGTGTTTTTGTCGCACTACCTATTATAAAATAACTGTAATATATATTACTTGCCTGGTCATCCCATGTGGCATCAAGTGTGTACCACTCACCGTCTTCCATCTGAACCATATTCCATTTATGAGCACCACCATTTCCTGTGCCAAGAACAGTAATACATGGAATACCTTCACGGTCACAAAGAAGCTTAAAAGCTTCAGCATAACCCTCACAAACGCAAACACCGTTAATCAATGCACCATACACATCAAAAATATTTGCTTCTGAAATCGTATCATCATAAACAATATTCTTTGCAAGATAGTCGTGGATTGATTTAAGCTTTTCGTGACGACTTATACCATAAACAGGAATTGTAGGATAAAAATCCTTAACTGCCTGAAGCTTTGTTTTAACATCATTATAATCGCTGAAGTGAGTAGTATTGAGATTCATATTTATAATCAATGTTGTAATTGTATAGATATATGTACCACCACTATATCTTCTTGACCCACCGTAAGAAATGCCAAAGCCTGATGACCAGAAAAACAACGGATTATCTTCATTAAGTGCAGTTATTGCCATCATAATATCCTGCATAGCATTGTTCGCAGCATTTGTTTTTGATGCAGAAGATGTGCCCTTACCTGTAATTGAGATTCCGGTCATATCAATATCAATTGTTTCAACAGGACCTGCTGCCCATATCTGGTCATATAAAGCTTTCTGGTTTGCTGTCAACTGATTATAGAAGAATTTTGTTGTGTCAACCTGTGTGCCGTTACTGTAAAACTTATTCATTGTAGCACCGGGCTTTACATTAAGCTCTGTTTCAGGTGAAAACTGAATCATAGAAACAAGCTCAACCTCTGTCAATTCTATTTCCTCTGCTGAAACTGACATAGGTAAGATTGTTATAAAAAGACAAAGTGCCATTATGACAGACAGCACTCTTCCAACTGATTTTTTCATAATAACACCTCGTAAAATTGTTCTGTTTTATTTTTTATCAAGGAAGCTTGAAAGCTCTTCCATAAATGCATTTACGTCCTTGAACTGCTTGTAAACTGAAGCAAAACGGACATAAGCAACCTGGTCAATTTCCTTAAGCTTATCCATTACAAGCTCACCGATACGCACACTTGTAACTTCACGGTCAAGAGAATTCTGAAGAGTTGTTTCGATTTCGTCAACTGCTCGTTCAATAGTTTCAATTGAAACAGGACGCTTTTCACAAGCAGTAAGCATACCCTTAATAAGTTTACTACGGTCAAATACTTCACGATTCTTATCCTTTTTAACAACAAGAATCGGAACATTTTCAATTATCTCGTAAGTAGTAAATCTTTTTGTACATTTCATACACTCACGACGACGACGAATCTTTTCACCCTCATCAGTTGGACGAGAGTCGATAACTTTACTTTCTTCAAATCCGCAAAAAGGACATTTCATAAGAACACTTCCTATTTTTCCAAACTATATATAGTATTGTAACACACTTTAAACCACAAAGTAAAGGTTTTATAGTAATTTTTTAAGTTCTTTCACTGCAAAAGTCAGTTCTTCATCACTTTCAAAGCCATTTTCATACAATTCAACGATAAAATCACCGGTATAACCAAATGATTTCATCATATCAAAAAATTTCTTGAAGTCAAAAGTGCCGTTTTTACAAGGAACAAAGCAATCGTTTGTGTCGTTATGGTCACTTATATGAATATGCTTTATATACTTATGCAATTTCTCAGCAAATTCAAAAGGATTGATACCTGTTCTTATTGATTGCTTTATATCAAAGACCATATTGAAATTGTCACCGATATATTCACCCATACGAAGCATGAAATCAGGATTTTCGCTTCGGTAATGAACAACATTTTCCTGACAGACCTTAAATCCTTCTGATTTACCCATAAGTGTCAGTTCACCAAAGCGGTCAAAATATTCCTCATCAGGAATACTGCCGGGCTTTTTTATGCCGTGGAGCACTAAAAATTCAGCACCAAGAGTATGCATAACATCAAAATGTCTTTTGAATGATGTATCCTTTGCCTCAAAAAATCTTCGTTTGTATGAACTGAAAAGATGATAAGACTCGGTAAATGAACCCATAGTATGAACTGAAGATACCTTCATACCATAGGACTTACAGATATCTGCCATATTCTTTACAAATGCAGGTTCAAATTCCGAATCAGCATTCATAAAAATTTCAATTGTCTTTACACCTGTTTCTCCTGCTCTGACAATAGATTTTTCCGTTTCAAGAGGATAAAAACAGGCGGATGATAAACCAATATCCATAATAATTTCCATAGCCTTTCCGGCTGCAAATTTGTAAAAAACAGAGCATCATTCCTTGCTGTAGCCGGACAAGGCGTGATGGAAATTTCGTCCATCTCAAAATTTGTATATTATAAATTTTGAGGGACATACAATCAAATTAGCGTGATTTTTCACACTAATTACCTTTTTGTTACCTTTAAGCTTACAGTTTGTGTCTGCATTCCGCCACCTGTCAGAAGGCCACGGTTAATGCCACAATCTGCAAAATCACGACCACGACTGATAATAATATAATTTTCGTCAGCAAGTCTGTTGTTTGTCGGGTCAACACCGTGCCATGAGCCTTCGTGATAAACCTCAACCCAAGCGTGAGTTTCGCCCTCACCAACCATCATACCAACCACATAACGTGATGGGATTCCTGCTTTTCGTAAAAGTGCCAGTAAAATATGAGAATAGTCCTGACAAACACCTGCACCATTGAGAAGTGCTTCTTCTGCTGTTGTTATAACGCTTGTTGAACCTGATTTATATACAATATTTGCACGGATAGCTCTTGTAAATTTCAAAGCCGTATCAACTGCATCGTCAGAAATGCCAACCTGAATACGGTCAAACATTTTTTCAAGCTCTGCACCGCATTTTGTGAAATGTGTTGGATATTTGTAAACAGGATTAAGGTCATCTTCAGGAGTTATGTGCTCTCCTGTTGTTACTGTGCCCGTAACATCAACTGTAAATTCGTTGTGCATTGTAACAATTCTGTCTGTTACAAGAATATTACCAAAGCCGTCACTTGAATATGTCAATTCATTTTCAGGAAAAACTGTCACCTTAATATCCTCAATATGCTGATTTTCACATTCGAGAGGAATGCAACGAAGAGTATAACAATGTTTTACAACAGGAAGAGAAAACTTGATTGACATATTATATGTAAAATCCAATATTGCCATATTACATCACTCCCGTTATAAATAATTGTGCCAATTCATTCTGAATTGAAATTCTGTATGGCACATAATCATCTTCTTCAAGAATCATTCTTGAAAGGCGTTCTATTGAATGAGAATTAAAATCAATTCCCACTTTATAAAGTCGGTTAAGCATTATTGAAAATTCTTTTCTCAACATCTCAACGGGATAATCAAGTCTTGTGTATAAATCGAGTCTTTCAATGCTTCTTCCGAATTTCAGGATATTTCTTGAAACCTCTGCTTCAATGTTGTCGTCAGCACTACCCCAGAATGCAAAAATCCAGTCTGTTACCTCCTGAACTTTAAGAAGAGGTGCATTACTGCTACTGCTTTTTTCCATAATGTCAACTGCAAGTTGAAGATATGCAAGAGTGTCGGAGCTGATTACATTTCTCATTTCAACTGCATTGTCATAAGCGTGAAGAAGGCTTGAATAAATTGATGCAGGGTCATTTGAATCAAAAAGGAATGAACTTATAAATTCCTGACGACAGGAGTAATTATTAGCAATTCCGAGACGACGACAGAAATTAATATATTCTTCGTCATTTACATCTATCATAATATCGTAACATTCAGTAAAGGCTTTAAGAGTAGTGAAAACTCGTTCCACATAACGACCAAGCCAGAAAAGATTGTCACTTGATTTTATCGAGATAACACCCATGTGTCTTTAAAGCCTCCTCCCTGTGAAGAATTAACTACGAATGAATTCGCATCCTTTGAAAATCTTGTAAGTCCTGATTTCCATACAACAGGCTCTTCACCTGTAAGAACAAATGCGCGTAAATCTGCTTTTCTTTCAGTCCAGGCACCATTTTCAACTACCTTAAGGTCATTGAACTGAATAACCTCTTGTGCTATAAATCTTCGAGGTTCTTTCTGAATCATTTTCTTTAATTCATATACTCTTTCGAGAGATAATTCACTTCCGAAAACAACACCGTAGCCACCTGATTCAGCAACATCCTTAATAACAAGCTTCTGAATATTATCAAGAACATATTTCATATCCTCAGGATAGAATGGCAGATATGTAGGAGCATTTGAAAGAATGGGTTCTTCACCAAGATAATATTTAATCATGGCAGGAACATAATAGTAAATTCCCTTATCATCAGCAACGCTGTTACCGGGAGCATTGACAAGTGCCACATTACCTGCTCTGTAAGCATCCATAATATGAGGAACACCTAAAAGAGAGTCTGCACGGAATGTCATCGGGTCCATAAAGTCGTCGTTTATTCTGCGATAAACTGCGCCAACTCGTTTTCTGCTACCTGAATATTCGTTATAATAAAGCACATTACCCTCAACAAACAAATCCTGAGGCATTGCAAAAACTGCACCTGTCTTTTCAGCAAGATATGAATGTTCAAAGAATGCTGAGTTGAATCTACCGGGAGTCAAAACCACATTGATTCCGCCTGTGTTGACATAATCGAGAGCATTACGGAGCAAGTCACCGTAATTACGATTATCCACAACTGTATTTGCACGGAATGTGTCAGGACTTGCTCGACGACAGAGTTCCCTTGCAATCATAGGATATGATGCACCTGATGGCACACGAAGATTATCCTCCAAAACATACCATCTCATATCATTTCCCTGAACAAGGTCGATACCTGAAATATGAGCAAAAACATCCTTTGGCGGAACTGCACCCTCACACTCCATCATATATCCTGCTGCACCGTAAACAAATTCTTCAGGAATAATCTTGTCCTTGATAATCTGCTTTTTAGTGTAAATGTCTTTTAAGAATATATTGAGTGCTTTTACACGCTGTTTAAGTCCTCTTTCAAGGTAATCAAACTCATCCTTTGAAATAATACGAGGTACAGCATCAAACGGAAAAAGACGTTCGTTGAATACATTGTTTTTATAGATACCGAATTTAACACCATATCGTGCTAAAAGTCGGTTTATTTCGTCTGTATGTTCTATAAGTCCGTACAAATTTATCACTCCCGAAACTTAAATATAAATATACATTATAATTATAAACTTTTTAATTCTTTAAGTAAATGCGAGAAATAGACAAATATAAGAGCGATTTTTTGACATTACAGATAATAAAAAGGACGGTTCGTGATGAATCGTCCTTTAGTTTTGCGTTTGCATTTATTCAATTGGTTTTGATACTTCTACCCATTCTTTATAGTTTGAGTATTGTTCTAATTCAGGGATTGTAAGTTCAATGGCACTATTTGAGCTACCAACAGCAGGGAAAACAGTCTCAAATCGTTTCATCGACTCATCGAGGTAAACTTCGACACCATCTTTAATACCAAAAGGACAAACGCCACCAATCTGATGACCTACAAATTCTTCAAGCTGTTCAGGTGACATCATTTTTGCTTTTGTGTGGAAAAATCCTTTATATTTAGAGTTGTCAACCTTAACATCACCTGCCATAAGGATAAGAATTGGCTGTTCTCCCACCATAAATGAGAGAGTTTTTGCAATCCTTGCACCCTCAACGCCTAAAGCCTGTGCTGCAAGCTCAACTGTTGCGCTCGAAACCTCAAATTCCTGAACTCTGTCTTCCATACCGAACTGACGGAAATATTCTCTGCCTTTTTCTATAGACATAATTAATCTTCCTTTATATTTTGTAATTTGATTTTTGTAGGGGCTGACGACTCGGCAGCCCGTAATCAGTTTGCATCTAAATTTGCGGGACGTCGAGGTCTCCGTCCCCTACAACACCCAATTTAAGACACCCTAAAAATATAGCGAGGTAAAACCCCGCCATATTTATGTAATTACTGAATTTCTGCGAGTTTAACAGGTCTGCCTTCGTTTGCTGATTTTTCAGCAGCAAGAGCAATCTTAACTGACTGTAAACCTGCGTGGATACCAACAGGAGTTTCCTTGTCGTTTGCACAGCAGTCAACAAACTGTCTAACTTCTTCTGCGAATGAACCCATATATCTTTCAAGGAAGAAATAGAGTGGTTTTTCACCTGTTACACCGTTAGCATCTGCAATAACAGCTGTTGAAAGTGTGTCGTTAGCAGTTGCAACCATACCCTTTGAACCAAAAAGTTCTGCTCTCTGGTCATAACCATACATAGCCTGACGAGAGTTGTCGATAACTGCAAGAGCACCATTTTCCATTTTCATAGAAATGATTGCTGTATCGAAATCACCGTATTCACGGATACCAGGATTGATAAGAGCATCTGCATAAACATAAAGCTCTTCAACATCGCTGTTTGTAAGGAAGCAAGCCATATCGAAATCGTGAATTGTCATATCGAGGAAGATGCTTGCTGCACAGTAGCCAACTGGTGGTGCCTGTGGGTCACGAGATGTGATTTTAAGAATCTGTGCTTCACCGATTTTGCCTTCATCATAAGCTTTACGAACTGCTGCAAAGTTATGGTCAAAACGACGGTTGAAACCTACCTGGAATTTGCATTCAGGATGTGCTTTGAGAGCATCTGCGATTTCAATAATCTTGTCAACTGTGTTTGCAAGTGGCTTTTCACAGAAAACGTGTTTACCGGCATTGATTGCTTCAATAGAAATTGGAGCATGAGTATCAGTTGATGAGCAAACAAGAACTGCATCAATGTCTTTGTCTTCAATGATTTTTGTGTAATCTGTGTAGATTTTTTCTACACCAAAGCCTTCACAGAAAGCCTTTGTTTCGTCATTCATAAATGGGTCTGCGATTGCAACAACTTCAGCACCCTTTACGTGATATGTGATTGATTCAAGGTGAACTTTACCAATACGGCCAGCACCGATAATACCAATTTTAAGCATAATAATTTCTCCTTTATGTGATTTTATAACTATGTTGGTGTCATTCTGAGGAGTGTAACGACGAAGAATCTCAATAAAGGTGAAAGAGATTCTTTGCTACGCTCAGAATGACATTATCATATTTAGATATCCTTCATTCAAACGACACAAATTATATTGTACCGTCCCATGTTGAAACATTAGTTGTTGTCTTTTCTTCTTCATCGAACCAGTGCTGTGTAACCGCCTTTGATTCTGTGTAGAAACGATATGCATCCTTACCAAGACAATGAAGGTCACCAAAGAATGACTGCTTGTGTCCTGAGAATGGGAAGAAGCCAACAGGGACAGGAATACCAACGTTGATACCAACCTGACCACCGTCTGTATAACGAGCAAACTGACGTGCAAAATAACCACTCTGTGTATAAATAACAGAACCGTTTGCATATGGGTTGTCGTTCATAATTTTAAGACCTTCTTCAAAGTTCTTACAACGCTTGATGCAAAGAACAGGTCCAAATACTTCTTCATCACCGATTGTCATATCAGCAGTAACCTTGTCAAAGATTGTAGGTCCAATGAAGTAGCCGTTTTCATAGCCTTCCACCTTAACGTCACGACCGTCAAGAACAAGCTCTGCACCTTCGTCAATACCCTTCTGGATATCAGCAAGAACTTCTTCGTAATGCTTTTTATATGTAATAGGTCCGAGTTTTGAGTCTTTTTCCCAAGATGGACCAACCTTAATATTCTTTGCCTGTTTAACGAGTTCAGCAACAAACTTGTCTGCAATTGCTTCTTCAACAACACAGCAAGTAAGAGCCATACAACGCTGACCTGCACAACCATAAGCAGAGTTGATAACACCTGCAACAGTTCTTTCAAGCGCACAGTCTGACATAACAAGAGCGTGGTTCTTAGCCTGAGTAAGAGCCTGACAACGCTTGCCTGCAGCTGCTGCACGAGAATAAACTTTAAGACCAACAGGAGTTGAGCCTACGAATGTGATACCCTTAACATCAGGGTGGTCAAGAATTGTGTTAACTTCGTTTCTTGAGCAAGTAACAACGTTAATAACACCATCAGGAACGCCTGCTTCTTTATAAATTGCAGCAAATTTCATTGCTGTCTTTGGTGTAAGAGATGCTGCCTTAAGAACCATTGTATTACCTGTTGCAATACAAGTTGGAGCCATCCAGCCAAATGGAATCATTGCAGGGAAGTTAACAGGAACGATACCTGCGAAAACACCGAGTGGCTCACGATACTTAACTGTATCATAACCTGATGAAGCATCCATAAGGCTTTCACCCATCATAAGAGATGGAACCTGAGTTGCCAGTTCTGTGCCTTCTTTTGCCTTAAGAACGTCACCTTCTGCTTCGCCCCATACTTTACCGTTTTCGCAAGCAACACACATTGTGAGTTCTTCCATATCACGGATAATAAGTTCACGGATTTTATAAAGAATCTGAGCTCTCTTGATTGCAGGAGTTGCTCTCCAACCTGGATATGCT
>JAZQUG010000030.1:0-28774 GCA_045631225.1 Candidatus Fimenecus sp. | reverse complement strand
CCCTGTACTCTTCCTTTTACCTGTTCTCTTCTCTCTTTCACGTTTCCCTCTGTTTTCTGAAGCTTCTGCCTCTATAATTATGAACCTTTTATATTACCAACAACATTTCATACCACGAAATTTTGAAAAAAGCAATCTTTTTTTTGATTTTTTTTCAAAACTGTGGTACACTCATGTTTAGCGGTCAAATGACAAGACCGTAAATTTGAAAACACAGCATAAAGGAGTTCCGTCGTGAATACCATTTCATCCACAATAAAAAATCTCCGCCGATTTGCACAAAACCATATCCATGGTACAGCCGTGGGAGATGGTTTTATCAATATATTGAAAAAGCTGGGGATTAATGATTTCTTTACCAGAATTCTTTATGCACAGGACCGTAAAAAACCAACCGAAGGAATGCTTACCGCACGAAGCTATTATGAGAGCCGTCAAAAAGACATTGCACTGGTTGCCTCCTATCTGGCAGATGATTTTTCCAGAGAAGTTTATCTTGCCGCCATAGAATACAGAAAATCCCACAATCCAAAGGATGTTCCGTTCTATACAAAAAAAGACCAGTACTTCCCAAAAGATATTATCCGGCTGTCCGACTCTGAAGTTTTTATTGATTGCGGAGCCTTCGATGGTGACACTATGAGAGAATTTATCAAATTAACCAACGGCAACTACAAAAGCATTGTCTGCTTTGATCCGGTAGAAGAATTTTGTAATCGTCTGAAAAAGCGCGGGGCCCAGAAAAATGTTACGGCTATCCAGGCCGGTGTCTACCATACCTCCACGACCCTGCAATTTAATGCAGACAAAGGAAAAGGGTCTTCTCTGATTAACACATCAGACAATACCATTTCCATTCCGGTACGGGCTATTGATGATGTTGCGGAATGCAGCGATGCCACTTTTATCAAAATGGACGTAGAAGGCTCCGAGTGGGCCGCATTAATGGGTGCAAAAAAAACCATTATGCGTAACAAGCCAAAGCTGGCCATCTGCATTTATCACATGCAGCGTGACTTTATAGATATTCCAAAGTATATACATTATCTCGTTCCGGAATATAAGCTTTATATCAGGCATCACTCTTTCTCCATTAACGAGACTGTTTTATATGCGGTACCTCCAAATAATTGACTGTTTTAGACAGGGAATATTTCCCTGTCTTTTTTTGCATAAAAAATCCCGGAAGAAATCTTCCGGGATTTTAATGTACCTATGTAATTAGTTGTTGATAAACTTATCTTCTTCGTTGTTCCAGCTGTAAAGTGCACGGATTTCTTCGCCCACCTTTTCGGAGCAATGCTCAGAAGCCAACTTTCTCATAGCCTTGAAGTGAACCTGACGACCTGCAGAAGACATGTCAAGTAAGAATTCCTTAGCAAATGAACCGTCCTGAATGTCAGAAAGGATTTTCTTCATAGCTTTCTTTGTTTCGTCTGTAATAACCTTAGGACCTGTGATGTAGTCACCATATTCAGCAGTGTTAGAAATTGAGTATCTCATACCTGCGAAACCACTCTGGTAAATAAGGTCAACGATAAGCTTCATTTCGTGGATGCATTCAAAGTAAGCGTTTCTTGGGTCATAACCAGCTTCGCAAAGTGTTTCGAAACCAGCCTGCATAAGAGCACAAACACCACCGGAAAGAACAGCCTGTTCACCGAAAAGGACTGTTTCTGTTTCTGTTCTGAAGTCTGTTTCAAGAACACCGGCACGAGCACCACCGATAGCAAGTGCATAAGCAAGAGCCTTATCAAGAGCCTTGCCTGTAGCATCCTGATGTACAGCAACAAGACAAGGAACACCTTTACCTGCCTGATATTCTGAACGAACTGTATGACCAGGTCCCTTAGGAGCAATCATAGTAACGTCAACGAATGATGGAGGAGTGATACAACCGAAATGAACGTTGAAACCGTGAGCGAACATAAGCATATCGCCCTCTTTGAGGTTTGGTTCGATATCTTTCTTATACATATCAGCCTGTAATTCATCATTGATAAGAATCATGATGATATCAGCTTTCTTTGCAGCTTCAGCTGCTGTGAAAACTTCAAAGCCCTGCTTTTCAGCCTTTGCCCATGATTTACTACCTTCGTAAAGACCGATAATAACATTACAACCTGATTCTTTAGCATTAAGAGCGTGAGCGTGACCCTGGCTACCGTAACCGATAACTGCAATAGTCTTGCCGTCTAATAATCCTAAATTACAATCTTCCTGATAAAACATTCTCTGTGCCATAGTTTTAAATCTCCTATAAAATAAATTATTTTGAGTTGTTTGACATCTTGTTTGCGTTGTCATACAACATATTATATATGATAATTGGAATTTGTCAAGACCTTTTTATAAATTATTTTGATAATTAATCAAAAGATATTTTCTCGTTGAGAACCGCATGGTGCAAATGTATTGTAAGAGCACTTTTAACACCAACAGAATCTCTGCTTTTGAGGAAATTCATAATCATAATGTGGTCTTTGTATGCTTCTTCAGCAATTATTTCAAGGTTATAGTTGAGTTCAATTGTTTTCTGAATTGTATTTGTGAGGATAGGTAAGAAGTGTCCTAAAAATTCATTGTGGGATGCTTTGAGGATAGCACCGTGGAAAGCACTTTCAGAATCAATTCGTTTCTGTCCGCTCGGGTCGTTTTTAAGTTCAGCCTGACAGATTTCACCAAGTCGTAATATTTCTTCAATTTCATCATCAGTAGCTCTTTTACAAGCAAGTGCAGCAGCTTCAGGCTCAAAAATGAGACGAGCTTCGTATAGGTCACGAAGAGTAACCTGCTTGTTTAAAAAATCATTAACTTCAATTTTCTGAGCAAACTGGTCAATTTTTTCAGCTACATATGTTCCTTTGCCTCGTTTTACAACAAGAACACCATTTGAAATAAGAGTTCTGATAGCTTCACGAAGTGTAGTACGACTGACACCAAGCTCTTGTGAAAGCTCATTTTCGTTAGGTAATTTCTCACCATAATTATATATGTGCTCTTCAACAATCATCTTTTTGAGTGTGTCAGCAATACGTTGTGATAAATTTTCCATAAAGAATTCTCCAATCAAGAAAACATTGGAAACTACTATACACTAAATCACTAAAAAATGCAAATAAAATTTTTATAAATTATAATTTGTCGGGATCATAGATAATTAATTTGGATATGAATCGTCCCCTACAAACTTTCCGCTCCCTCCCCGAGGGAGCTGTCGAACAAAGTGAGACTGAGGGAGTTACCATATTGAACAACAAACTCTATCCGTCATTTTCTTGCGAAAATGCCACCACATTACTCGCCTGTCGGCTCAGACAGCGCTTCAGCTTCGCAGAGGTGTCTACCGGACACCCGCGCCCTCAATGAGGGAGGGTAATTGCACATCCCGTTAACTTCCACTTTATAACATATTTAAAACATAAAAAAGTATTTTGTAACAATAAAAAAATTTCGTGCAATTTCTATTTATATGTAGTATAATAAATCGATTACTTAATTTTTAGCAAAAGGATGGCGAAAATTATGAAAACATTCGGTACATATTTTCAGAATGATAAAGATTTGCCGATTAAATATGGTGAAATCAATTTGATAAATCCTGAAAGACAAAGACTTCGTGGTGAGCCTTTGTATAAGGGTATTGAAGCTTGGCCTGTATTTCAGGGGTTTTGTGGTACAGACTTTGAACTTATGAAAATGGGTCGAGATAACAATCTTTCTCACAAATTCCCTGAGGGCGAAAATCGTCTTATAAACGGTCACGAGGGCGTTGTATGGGTCCCAAGTGAAAATAGATTTGCTATTGTTCTTATCCGTGGTGGTGATAGCTTCGACCCGACACGATATACGGAAGACGAAACATATTTCGAATATGGTTGTGACAGAGCTGATGGTCTTTTCTGTGACAAAAACTATTTCAACCCTGATATGCTCTTACACCTGCCAAAAGAATATGAGGGCTTGACAAAATTACCATTATCAGTTGCTAAAAAACTCTCATTTGCTGACCCTTATGCTTGCGCTATTTTCCAGCTTGAAAGAATGGAAGACATTGGTGAAGCACAGAATTTCCGAGTTGAAATGGCAAAGCATAAATGCTCTGAAGCAGAGGCAAGAAAATTAGCAAAGGACAATATTTTCGAAAGAGTTGTTGTTTTTGGTCTTGGTATGACAGGTCTCTTTATTGCAGACCAGATTAAGAGAAATCATCCGAATGCACAGATTCTTTTTGTTGGCAGAAGTGATGAGAATAGTAAAAAAGTTGTATTTTCAAAGGAAATTGCAGGTGCAGATTACCTTTGTACAAGTGGTCTTACGGAAGAAGAAACTGCAGAGAAGATTATGGAAAAAATAGGTGGCAGAGCAACAATGTTCGTGGGTACAAGCGGCACAAACATTGAACACAGAATTGCATTTCAGCATAAAGTTCTTGGCTGTAACGGTGTTTATAACAGCTTTTCATTAGGTCCTGTTGTTTCATATGATACAATGCCGTTCGGTTTTGAAAATCATGTTATTTTTGCATCTATCAACTTCCGTCAGTCACATATGGAAAAAGCAATCGAAGTTCTTGTGGATAGCCGTTATGATGAGGTTGTTGAGCTTATTGATAAGGATGAATTTATCAAAGATCCGCTTGATGCTTATGAAAATAAAATTTACTGTAAGGGTGCACCACTCAAAACAGCAGTAATCTGGAACAAAAATTATATAGAAGAGGACAAATAAAATGAAAGCAATAGTAATTCCAAATCCAAACGAAATTGAAATAAGAGAGGTACCAATGCCTGAAGTAAAGACAGGCGAAGCACTTCTTAAGGTTAAGTATGTTGGTATCTGTGGTGCTGATGTGGCATCGTTTACAGGCAATCAGCCATTTACTACATATCCAAGAATCCCCGGTCACGAATTTTCAGCAGAGATCGTGACTATACCTGATAATGATAAGGGACTTAAAGCAGGGGACATAGTTACTTGTAACCCGTATTTTAACTGTGGCTCTTGTTACAGCTGTGAAAGAGGCTATGTAAACTGCTGTACAGATAATCAGACAATGGGTGTACAGCGTGACGGTGCATTCTGTGAATATATCTCAATGCCTGTTGAGAGAATTTATGACGGTAAAGGCCTTTCTGCACAGGAATTAGCACTTATTGAGCCTTTTGCAATTTCACAACACGCAGTATCACGTGCAACTATCAAGGAAACTGACAATGTGCTTGTTATCGGTGCAGGTCCAATCGGTCTTTTTGCACTTTTAGCAGCAAAACAGAAATGTAATAAAATTGTAGTTGCTGATATTCTTGATAATCGTCTTCAGCTTGCAACAGAATATGGTGCAGATGCTGTTGTTAATACAAAGACTCAGTCACTTGAAGAATTCACTAACGAATTTACAAATGGTAATGGCTTTGATGTTTGTATTGAGGCTTGTGGTGCTCCTGAAACATTCTTAGGTTGTATCGACAACGCTGCTTTTGCTGCAAATATCATTCTTATTGGTAATGGTAAGCGTGAAACTAATTTTGTACACTCAATTATCCTTAAAAAGGAGCTTAACATTCACGGAAGTCGTAATGCTTTAAAAGACGATTTTATAAACTTAATTGATATTGTTGCAAATAAAAAAGCCGACCCTATGAAAATGGTTAGCGGTGTTTATAATATGGAAAATGCACTGGATGCATTCAAAGCACTTGCTAATAATGACGGAACACTTGCAAAACTTCTTATTAAAATAGGTGACTGATATGAAAGAAACAGTAATTCAATTTGGTGAAGGTAATTTCCTTCGTGGATTTTTTGACTATTTTCTTCATAAGATGAATGAAAAGGGTCTCTATGACGGAAAAGCTGTTGTTGTTCAGCCAATCCCAATGGGCAGAGTGGCAGAACTCAACGGACAGGACTGTAAATACAACCTTTATTTAAGAGGTATTCAGAACGGTGAAATAGTAAAGGAACATACATTTGTTGAATCCATTTCAAGATGTATTGACCCATACAAAGATTTTGAAAATTATATGGCACTTGCCGATAATCCTGATTTTCGTTTTATCGTTTCAAATACAACTGAAGCAGGTATTGAATTTGTTGATACTTGCAAATTTGAAGATAAACCGGCTTTGTCATTCCCGGGAAAACTTACTCAACTTCTTTACAGAAGATATAAAAACGGTTTAGATGGTTTTATTATCCTTTCTTGTGAACTCATTGACAACAATGGTGCAGAGCTTAAAAAATGTGTTCTTAAATATGCAGAGCTTTGGAATTTGGAAGCAGATTTTGTCGCTTGGTTGGAAAATGAAAACCACTTTGTAAATACTCTCGTTGACAGAATTGTTACAGGTTATCCCAATGACGAAACAAAGGATGCTCATCCTGACGATAAATTCCTTGATACAGCGGAAATATTCCACCTTTGGGTTATTGAAGGCGATTTTGAAGACGAATTTCCACTTAAGAAAGCTGGATTTAATGTTGTGTGGACAGATGATGCAAAGCCATATAAGAAAATCAAGGTTAGAATTTTAAATGGTGCTCATACTTCACTTGTGGCAGGTGCTTTGCTTTCAGGTATCGAAACAGTAGGTGAGGCTATGAATGATGAAGTTACTTCAGCATTCTTAAGTAAAAATATGAAAGAGGAAATTTTACCGACAATCGGCGAGAATAAAGAAAGTATTGCATTTGCAAACAGTGTGTTTGACCGTTTCAGAAATCCGTTTATTCAGCATAAATGGCGTTCAATTGCACTCAATTCTGTAAGCAAATTCTCTGTTCGTGTTCTTCCGACACTTCTTGAGTATAAAGAAAAGAACGGAGTTTATCCGAAAGGTCTTACCATGGCATTGGCATATCTTATTTATTTCTATAAAAATGACAATCCTGATGATGCTCAGAATGTTGTTGCTACAATGAAAAATGATAGTATTGCTGATATCCTCAAAAACACTTCATTGTGGGCGTCTGACCTTTCAGGTATGGAAGCTTTGGTTACTGAATATTATAATAAAATCGATACGATTGGTGCAAAGGAAAGTATGAAATGGATACTGTCAGAATAAATGAAAAAGACAATGTCTGTGTAAATCTTGAGACAGGTCATAAAATTGCTGTTTGTGATATCAAAAAGGGAACAGACATTATAAAGTATGGTTATCCAATCGGATATGCAACTGAAGACATAAAAGAGGGCGAAAGTGTTCACTCTCACAATATGAAAACAAAATTAGGAGATATTCTCTCTTATGAATATAACCCTGATTATACTGAACTCCGGTCTAAAGAACCTTTCACAATCAATGCATATGTCCGTGAGAATGGTGATATAGGTATCAGAAATGACATCTGGATTGTGCCGACAGTCGGGTGTGTAAACAGTATCGCAAAGCAGTTGAGTGAAAAAACAGGTGCTATTCATTTTTCACATCCATATGGTTGCAGTCAGTTGGGTGACGATAATAGAACAACTCAGTTAATTCTCCGTGGTCTCATTAACCATCCCAATGCAGGTGGTGTACTTGTTCTCGGACTTGGTTGTGAAAACAACAACATTCCTGAAATGCAAAAGGTAATGGGTACCTGGAATGAAAACAGAGTGAAGTTTTTGTCCGTTCAGGATTGTGAAAATGAACTTGAACAGGGAATAGCAATTATCAATGAATTAAAAGAAACAGCATCAAAAGATAAGCGTGAAGAAGTTCCTGTTTCAAAGCTTAAAATCGGTCTTAAATGTGGTGGCTCTGACGGATTTTCAGGAATAACTGCAAATGCAGTCTGCGGAAAGATAACTGACGAAATCTGTTCAATGGGTGGTACTGCAGTATTAACTGAAGTTCCTGAAATGTTTGGTGCAGAAACTGTCCTTTTTGACCGTTGTGTAAGTAAAGAGATTTTCGATAAAAGTGTCAATCTTATAAATAATTTCAAACAATATTTCAAGGACCATGGTGAACCTGTTTCTGAAAATCCATCACCGGGAAATAAAGAGGGTGGAATCACTACTCTTGAAGAAAAATCCCTTGGTTGTGTTCAAAAGGGTGGAACAGCTCCTGTTGTTGATGTACTCGATTATGGTGATACACTAAAAAAACAAGGACTTAATCTTTTGAACGGTCCCGGTAATGATATTGTTTCAATTACAAATCTTTCTGCAGTTGGTTGTCATTTGATTTTATTTACAACAGGTCGTGGAACACCGTTAGGTGGTGCTGTTCCTACAATTAAAATCGCATCAAATGATAATATCGCAACTAAAAAATCCCATTGGATTGATTATTCAGCATTTGGTTTTGATAAAACTGCAAAAGCAAATGAATTGTTAGACCTTATAAAGCGTGTTGCCGATGGACAACTTACTAAGAATGAAATTCAGGGCAATCGTGAAATCGCAATTTTTAAAGATGGAGTAACGCTATGATTATTGATGCTCATGCTCATTTGTGGAAAAAACAAAACGGAATAGTAAACGGAAAACCTGTTTTCGGTGTTGGTGGAGGCAGAAGTGATTTCGGTGGTGAAATCAAACAAATGATGCCACCATATATGACAGATGGTGAAAATTCGGTAGAAAGATTTTTAGCCAATATGGATTACGCCTGTGTTTCAGGTGCTGTTATTACTCAGGAATATATTGACGGAAATCAGGATGAATATCTGCTTACCTGCAAAAATGACAGAATTAAAATCTGTGCATTATATGAGGAAAAACCACTTGGTGATATGTCAGGCTTTGACGGAATAAAAATCTGTGCAGGTCGTTTAGTTGACAAAAATCTTCTCAATCACCTTGAACCGTTTAAAATTGCAAATGATACGGGAATGTTTATTTCAATCGATTTGGCTGATGGCAACGAACAAACTGAAACGATGCAGGAAATCGTCAATATGTTCCCAAATCTCAGAATTGCAATCGGTCATTTTGGTATGGTAACAAGAGAAAATTGGTTGGAGCAAATCAAACTTGCAAAGAATAAGAATGTCTTCATTGAAAGTGGTGGAATAACCTGGCTTTTCAATTCGGAATTTTATCCTTATCCGTCTGCTGTTGATGCAATTAATGAGGCGGCAGAGCTTGTTGGATATGATAAGCTTATGTGGGGAAGTGATTATCCTCGTACAATGACTGCAATCACATATAAAATGAGTTATGATTTTGTTGTGAAATCTACAGAAATTTCCGAAGAAAACAAAAAACTCTTTCTCGGTGAGAATGCAAGAAAGTTCTATGGCTTTTCTGATATACCAACACCACAAAAGATAAAAAATATGGTAGAAGACTAAAAATTACACCCATCGATAAATTAATTCGGTGGGTGATTTTAATTATACCTCGAAATATTCACGGAGTTCTTCCAGTGCTTTTGTTTCAATACGGGAAACATAGGAACGAGAAATACCTAATTTTTCAGCAATTTCTCTTTGAGTAAAAGGCTCTGTGTCATATAACCCATATCTCATAATTAAGATTTGTTTTTTTCGTTGGTCCTTTAAATTGTCAATATATAAATACAATTTTTCTGTCTGTAATTTTAATTCAACATCATCAAAAACAGATTCTGTACTGAAAATAATATCACTAAAGGTGAGGGGATTACCTTCACTATCTGTGTCAATGGGCTCATCCATTGAAATTTCCTGTGCATTTCGTTTTCGTGTACGGAAATGCATAAAAATTTCATTTTCAATACATCTTGAAGCATAAGTTGCAAGACGGGTTCCCTTTGTGTAATCAAAAGTGTTTATGGCTTTTATTAGTCCGATTGTACCTATAGAAATTATATCCTCCTGGTCAGAATAGTTGGAATAGTATTTTTTTATTATGTGTGCTACTAGCCTCATGTTGTGATTTACAAGTCTGTTTCGTGCATTTATGTCTCCAAGAGTGTGAAATTTTATAAGTTCTTCCTGCTCTTCTTTTGCACTCAATGGTTTTGGGAATGAGTTAGATGAAGTCAGATGGAGCATAAAATAAAGAATATTTGTTGATAAACTTTGTAGTAACGACAATAACATAATAACACCTCAAGGGAATATATGCAGAGTATTAAATAAAGTTTGCAAGTCCATAAAAAATATTAAAAAAGTTCTTGACAATGGTGTATATTTATGATATTATAATCAAGCCCAATACGGAGAGATACCGAAGTGGTTATAACGGAACGGTCTTGAAAACCGTCGTACGGCAACGTACCGTGGGTTCGAATCCCACTCTCTCCGCCAGATGCGGGTTGTAAGTTTTTACAGCCCGCTTTTAATTTAATAATGGTTAAATCCGTTACACTTGCAGAAGTACTCAAGTTGGTGACGAGGCGCCCCTGCTAAGGGCGTAGGCCGGGAAACCGGTGCGAGAGTTCGAGTCTCTCCTTCTGCGCCAAATAATTCCATACACCATTCGGTGTGTGGAATTATTTTTTTTGTTCGAGAGACTCGAACTCATCGTCCATGTGCGACGGTATGCCGTCAGGCAGAGGAGCACGGACATAAAATAGGATTTTGCGAAGCAAAGACAAGGCAGAGCCTTGTCGAGTCTCTCCTTCTGCGCCAATAAAACCCATACATCATTTTGATGTGTGGGTTTTATTTTTGTTTAGTAATAGATTATAGAGAGACTCGAACTCGGAATAGTCTATATTCAAATTATAATTTGTCGAACAGAAATTGTTGGATGAATTGTAGGGGTTGACGGGTCTCACCTGCCGGCTCGGTCGGTGCTTCTGCTTCGCAGAGGTGTCCACTGGACACCCGCACCCTCGGCAGCCCGAACCAAGTGTACTGATAAACCGAGAACGGGACGGCGAGTCGTCGTCCCCTACAAGGTTGCATTTCCAAATAAAAGAGCCCCACAAACTCCGATTTATTATGTTGTGTTTTTTACTTTACATTTAATTCAATATTCATTTATTTTCTTATTACCTCTTGAAAAATCTGTCGTATAAGTATAAAATATAATGTAATATTGCCTCCCTGGTTTACGGGAGGGAGACCACCATAGGTGGTGGAGGGATTCATAATCCCTTATGTTAGGAGGACTTATTATGAATTTAAGAAGTGAAAATGTATTAAGAGGTGTTGAAAGAGCACCTAACAGAAGCCTTTTCTATGCGATGGGCTATACTAAAGAAGAACTCGAAAGACCATTGATTGCTGTTGTGTCTGCACACAGTGAAATCGTTCCCGGTCATATGCATCTTGATAAAATTACAGAAGCTGTAAAAGCAGGTGTTCGTATGGCAGGCGGTACTCCTGTTATGGTTCCTGCAATCGGTGTTTGTGACGGTATTGCTATGGGTCATGTGGGTATGAAATACTCACTTGCATCACGTGAGCTTATTGCTGACAGCGTTGAAACAATGATTATGGCTCATGGATTTGACGGTGCAGTTCTTGTTCCTAACTGTGACAAGATTGTTCCGGGTATGATTATGGCTGCAGTTCGTCTTAATATCCCTGCAGTTGTTTGTTCAGGTGGACCAATGATGTCAGGTCTTATTGATGGAGTTGAGACATCTCTTTCAAAAATGTTTGAAGCAGTAGGCTCAAGAAAAGCAAATATTATTGATGACTGCAAACTCCTCGAATTTGAAGAAAATGTTTGCCCTGGTTGTGGCTCATGTTCAGGTATGTACACAGCTAACTCAATGAACTGCCTTGCAGAAGCAGTCGGTATTGCACTTCCGGGTAATGGTACTATTCCTGCAGTACATAGTGGTCGTATTCAGCTTGCAAAGCACGCAGGTATGGCAATTATGAACCTTGTTGAAAAAGACATTAAAGCTCGTGATATTATTAACGAAAAGTCAATACGTAATGCTCTTGCTTGTGATATGGCTCTCGGTTGCTCATCAAACAGCGTTCTTCATCTTCTTGCTATTGCTAATGAAGCAGGTGTTCCTGTTGACCTTAAGATGTTTAATGAAATCAGTGCAAAAGTGCCAAACCTTTGCCATTTAGCTCCTGCAGGCGGAACTCATATGCACGACCTTAACAATGCAGGTGGCATTCCTGCTGTTCAGGCTGAACTTGCAAAGAAAAACCTCCTTGACTTGTCACTTATTACAGCAACAGGTAAAACTGTTGGTGAAAATATTGAGGGCGCATATATTAAGAATACAGATGCAATCCGTCCTATTGACAATCCATACAGCGAAACAGGTGGTATTGCAATTCTTTGGGGTAATATCGCAAAAGATGGTTGCGTAGTTAAACGTTCAGCAGTTGCCCCTGAAATGCTTTGTCATTCAGGTCCGGCAAGAGTATTTGACTCTGAGGATGCTGCTATTGATGCAATTTATAATGGTAAAATCGTTGATGGTGATGTTGTTGTTATCCGTTACGAAGGTCCTATGGGTGGCCCGGGTATGAGAGAAATGCTTAACCCAACATCAGCACTTGCCGGAATGAAGCTTGATAAGACAGTTGCTCTTATTACTGACGGTCGTTTCAGTGGTGCATCCCGTGGTGCTTCTATCGGTCACGTTTCTCCTGAAGCAGCTGCAGGTGGTGAAATAGGTCTTATCTATGAAGGAGATATTATCGAAATCGATATTCCTGCAAGCAAAATCAATGTTCAGGTTACAGACGAAGAACTTGAAAACAGAAGAAAGTCTTATGTAAAACCTGAACCAAATGTTAAATCAGGTTGGCTTGCTCGTTATTCAACACTTGTTTCATCTGCAAAAGACGGTGCAGTTATGAAAAAGGTATTCTAAGTTATGTCAAAGGTTGTAAAAATCAAATCGCAGTTAAAAAAGAATAAAAATAAAGCATTTTTCAAGGTTGCTCTGACTTTTTTATTTGCATTATCTTGCATGGGTACAGCTTTAGGAATTCTTGTTGCAATTCTTCTGAAAAAAGCCACAATTCATATTGTGATTCCTGTTATTTTACTTGCTTCAGCATTGGTTTTTGGAATAGTATTTCTTGTTTTTCGTAAGAAATATGATATATTGCAATCGGGTGTCCGTGGTGAAGAAACAACTTTAAAA
This sequence comes from Candidatus Fimenecus sp., assembly GCA_045631225.1. Lineage (GTDB taxonomy): Bacteria > Bacillota > Clostridia > Oscillospirales > Acutalibacteraceae > Fimenecus. The sequence continues at coordinate 15,782 of JAZQUG010000030.1, read as the reverse complement.
ATACTTCAAAAGCTTCCAAAAGAGTTTACAATACTTTCAAATCCTGTAATTCTTAATCGTGGAATTACCATGGAGCTTGATTTTGTGGTTGTTGGTAAAAACGGTGTTTTCATTGTTGAATCAAAAAACCATCGTGGAATTATATCGGGCAAAACATCAAAGACTAATTGGAGACAAGTAAAACATGGCAAGAATGATAAGGTTTATGAAAAGGATATTGCTAATCCCGTAAAACAGTCTTATCGTCAGTGCAGAAGAATGGAAGAGCTTTTTAAGGATTTTGATATTACAGCAAATGTTTACCCCATATTATATTTTGTTGATAGCAGAACTGAACTTAAAATCCATGATGATGCTGATTTGAATGTTGCAATTTTTAACAAAGAAGAATCATTACTCAATTATATTCAGAACACTAAAGGCAGAGAAACAGTAAGTTCTAATGAACTTGCAAAAATTATTCGTTTCTTTAAAAGATAAAAACATATTGTCCATAATACCATCATAGAATTAACTGGTGATATTATGGACAATTATTATGATAGAAATACAGTAGGTAAAAAGAATAAGGTAAAAGAAAAACAAAAAAACTTTATGACAAAAGTCGTTGTTGTTCAACTTGTTTTGTCACTGGTCATATCGGGATGTTTATTTGCAATTTGCAGAAGCGAAAGCAATTTGTCAAAAGAAATTAAATCGTTTTATAATGAAATTTGTAAAAATGATATTGCAGTTTCAAGTATTTTAGATGTATTTAAAAATGTTGCTAAACAAACTTTTTCACCTATAATACAGGAAGAATCAGTTGGAGAAACAAAAGAGAAAACGGGAGAGAAGGTGAACTTTTCTCCTGTTTTTTTGACAATAAAACTTTATAATCCCATAGAAGAAGGAAAAATGACATCAGGTTTCGGATATCGGGTTAGTCCCATAACAAATGAATATTCATTACATAAAGGATTGGATATTGCAACTGAGGAAAACACAAAAATATATGCTGCTTATGATGGGATTGTTGAAAAAGCAGAATATCATTATATGAATGGAAATTATATAGTTTTAAAACATAGTGACTCTTTAAAAACAACATATAATCATTGTAATAAATTGCTTGTAAATGCAGGTGATAAGGTTAAAAAAGGTGAGTGTATTGCTCTTGTAGGTGCAACAGGTTATGCAACGGGTAATCATCTTCATTTTGAAGTCATAGTTAATGATAAATATATAAATCCTGTGTGGGTGCTTAACTATGTTTTTTAAAATATTTGGTATTAAAGTTCAGATAACTTTTTTATTTGTTGCATTTATTGCATTTGTAGTGTCTTTAAAAGCACCATCAAATCTTTTAATAACCATTGTATCTTCTTTGATTCACGAATCAGGTCATTTAATAATGATGCTTGCGTCAGGCAATAAACCTAAAATTGTCAGATTTGAATTAACAGGAATAAATATAATAAGAAATCAGGATATACGGGTAAGTAATAAAAATGAAATTTTAATTTCTCTGGGCGGACCTTTGGTAAATGCGCTTGTGTTTGTTGTTTGTTGTGTTTGTTTATGTTTTTACAACCATGAGTCTGTTATGACTTTTGCCTGTATAAATCTTATACTTATGACCTTTAATTTATTGCCTGTAAAAAGGCTTGATGGTGGAAATGTCTTATATTATTTGCTTACTAAGAAATTCGATATATCTTTGTCTGCTAAAATATTGAATATAACATCAGTTTTGTTCATCAGCCTTATTTTTATATGGGGTATTTATGTTCTTGTATCAACACGGTATAATATATCAATAATTATTATTGCGATTTTCTTAACTCTTTCATTGTTTGGTGATAAAGAATATTGAAATAAAAGCTTTTTTATAGTAAAATATACTAAATAACCTTTTAAAGTGTTTGTGAGGTCAGTTATGGTTAAAAAAGAAGTTGAAAAATTACTTAAAAGAGTTCAGAAACCTGCAAGATATACAGGTGGAGAGCTTAATAGTGTAATAAAAAATAAAGAAGATGTAAAACTCAGATATGCGTTTTGTTTTCCTGATAATTACGAAATCGGTATGTCACATCTCGGTATGAAAATCCTTTACAGCGTTGTAAATGAGAGAAATGATGCCTGGTGTGAAAGAGTTTTTGCTCCATGGGAAGATATGGAAGCACTTATGCGTGAAAACAATGTTAAACTCTATGCTCTTGAAAGTGGAGATAGCCTCGATGAGTTTGATTTAATCGGCTTTTCATTACAATATGAATTGAGTTATACAAATGTACTTAATATGCTTGATTTAGGTGGAGTTCCGGTTCTTAAAAAAGACAGAACAAGTCTTACTCCGATTGTAATAGCAGGTGGACCTTGTGTATGTAATGCTGAACCGATGGTTGACTTTGTTGACATTTTCTTACCCGGTGAAGGTGAAGAGGTTACAAACGACCTTGTTGATTTGCTTATCAAGCATAAAGAAGCAGGCTCAACAAAGCTTGAGTTTTTACGTGAAGCTGCTCAGATTCAGGGTGTTTATGTGCCTGAATTCTATGATGTTAAATATAATGAGGACGGAACTGTAAAATCTATTGAAAATACTGAAAACATTCCTGAAAAAGTGACAAAAAGAATCGTATCTGACCTTGATAAAGCACATTATCCAAAGGATTTTATCGTGCCGTTTATTGATGTTGTACAGGACAGAACTGTTGGTGAGGTATTCCGTGGATGTACTCGTGGTTGCCGTTTTTGTCAGGCATGCTTTATTACGCGACCAATCCGTGAAAAATCACCGGAAACAATAAATGAACAATGCAGAAGTATAAGTGATGCAACCGGATATGATGAAATTTCACTCTGTTCACTTTCAACAAGTGACTATACAAATATTGAAAAGCTTATCCCTATGCTTTTTGATTGGGCATTGAAGGAAAATATCAATGTTTCATTACCGTCTTTGCGTGTTGATAATTTCTCTGATGAACTTATGGAAGAACTTAAAAAAGTCCGTCGAAGTGGTCTTACATTTGCTCCTGAAGCAGGTACACAGCGTCTTCGTGATGCTATCAACAAAAATGTAACTGAAGAAGAGGTTTTAAGAACTGCACTTAAGGCTTTTGACGGTGGATGGACAAGCGTTAAGCTTTACTTTATGATGGGACTTCCTACAGAAACTCTTGATGATATTAAGGGCATTGCTGACCTTGCACAAAAGGTTGTTGATACATTTTATCGCAATCCTAATAAACCAAAGGGTAAGGGTGTTCAGGTAAGTGTAAGTTGTGCGTCATTTGTACCAAAACCATTTACACCATTCCAATGGGAACCACAGGATACACCTGAAAGCTTGAACGAAAAGCAAAAGCACTTGTTAAGCAGTACAACCAGTCGTAAAATTACAATCAGTTATCATCAATCTGAAACATCAGTTCTTGAGGGCGTTTTTGCCCGTGGTGACCGTCGTCTTGGTGAAGTGATTTATAAAGCATGGCAAAAGGGCTGTAAATTTGACGCTTGGGATGAATTCTTTGATTTTTCAAAATGGTCAGAAGCATTTAATGAATGTGGCTTGACAACAGAGTTTTATGCAAATCGTCGCAGAGAATATGACGAGATTTTACCTTGGGATGTTATGGATTACGGTATCCGTAAGGAATTCCTTATAGAAGAAAATAAAAAAGCTCATAAGAGTGAAACAACGCCTCAATGCAGAATTAAGTGTGCTGCTTGTGGTGCTAATAAATTGAATGGAGGTAAATGTGATGCCAGAAGTTAAAAAATGGGCAATGGATGTGCGAATGTCCTTTGAAAAAACAGGTATGGCAAAGTTTATCTCTCATCTTGATACGGTACGTTGTATTACAAGAGCAATGAAGCGAGCTTGTGTGCCAATCTGGTTTACAGAAGGGTTTAACCCTCATGCATTCCTGACTTTTGCAATGCCTCTTTCATTGGGATTTGAAAGTCTTTGTGAAACTGTCGATTTTCGTCTTATGGAAGAAGTGGACTTGAATGAACTTGCAAAAAGAATAAATGATGCTTTACCTGTTGATATGACAGTAAAAGAAATTTACGTTTACAATACTTCTCCAAACGATATCCGTTGGGCAGAATATAAAATTATTTTCAATAATCCTGATAATTGTTTAATAGAAAAAGCAGAATCAATTTTGTCAGCTGATGAAATTCTTGTTCTGAAAAAAGGAAAACAAGGTAGAAAGAAAGTAGAAAAAGAAGTTAATATCAAAGAACATATTAAGTCTTTTGAATTGAACGAAGATAATGGTAAGCTTATTTTAAATACAGTTCTTTCTTCGGGAACAAGTATAAATATTAATCCAATGCTTTTAATCGGTGCTTTGGTTAAGGATACTGAAACTGATGAGCAGGATGTTGATATAATAAAAATTCAATCCTACAAAGAAAATATGGAAGAATTTAAATAATGGCGACGTTGTTAGTAATTATTATCTTTGCTACATATATAGGTCTTGGTATTCCTGATTCTCTTTTTGGTACAGCCTGGCCTGCAATTTATACTGAATTTGACATTCCTATATCATATTCCAACTTTGTAACAGGTGTTTTGTATGTAGGTACAATCATTTCAAGCCTTTTTAGTGCAAGACTTACAAAAAAGCTGGGTACTCCTCTCGTTGTTGCACTAAGTACACTATTTACTGCAGCTGCAATTCTTGGATTTTCATTTTCAAAGAATATTTTAATGCTTTGTCTGTTTGCAATTCCATTGGGACTTGGTGCAGGTGGTATTGATAATGTTCTTAACACTTATGTTGCACTGAATTACAAGGCAACTCACGTAAATTTCCTTCATTGTTCTTATGGTGTTGGTGTTGCGTTGAGTCCGTATTTAATGTCTTTGGCATTAAAGCAAAGCAATAATTGGCAGGGTGGATACAGAACAATGTTCGTTTTCCAGCTTGCTCTTACAATTATGTGCTTCCTGTCAATTCCAATCTGGAACAGGGTTAAAGAGAAAAAAGAGGAGGCAGGGGAATTTGACGAATCAAGAGTTGTTTCAATTTCTGAACTTCTTAAGGTACCAATTGCCCGTTCAAGCCTTATAATCTATTATGGCTCTTGTGCAATCGAGTCAGTATGTCTTGTGTGGTGCAGTACATTCCTTGTAGATTCAAAAGGACTGACTCCCGACAAAGCGGCAGAAATGACAATGTTATATTTTATAGGAATGACCGTGGGCAGATTTTTATCGGGTGTTCTTACAAATAAAATTTCATCTAAAATAATAATTGTAATAGGTGAGTCAGTTACTCTTGCTGCAATACTTCTTACATTCTCAAAAAATCCTGTAATTTGTACAGCAGGACTTTTTATGATAGGACTTGGCAACGGACCTGTTTTTCCTAATATGACACATTTAACACCTATTCATATGGGTAGAGATATTTCACAATCATTTATAGGACTTCAGGGTGCAATTTCCTATGGCAGTATTCTTTTGTCACCAATAGTATTCGGCTTACTTGCAGAAAGATTTACCACAGACATTTTCAGCTTTTTCCAGATTGTTGCATTTTTATTTACTGCAATCGCAACAATTACAATGCTTAAACAGTCAAAAACGATAAAAAAATAATAAAAAACACTTGCAATTTCTATTGACTTGTGATATGATATTTGAGCATTTGTGGGAAACTGCAAAAAAATAACTATTATCTCGGGTGGTCCTCTGCTGACATTCGGTACGAACACTTGAAAAATTTTTATCGGAGGTTAGTTATGGACGCATTAAAATTAATGGCACAGGATTGCATCAAAGAAGCAAATCCAGCAATCAGAGTCGGTGACGTTGTTAAAGTACACGTTAAGATTCGTGAAGGCGAAAGAGAAAGAATTCAGGTATTCGAAGGAACAATCATCGCTCGTAAGGGTGCTGGCGTTTCTGAAACATTCACAGTACGTCGTGTATCATACGGTGTTGGTGTTGAAAGAGTATTCCCTGTTAATTCACCAAACGTTGCTAAGGTAGAGACAATCAGACGCGGTAAGGTTCGTAGAAGCAAGCTCTATTATCTTCGTGACAGAGTTGGTAAGGCTGCTAAAGTTAAAGAGCAGATATAATCGAATCGTCAAGATGCAAACAAGGCAGAGAGAAATCTCTGCTTTTTGTTTATCAAAAGGAGAATTATAATGGACTGGACAGAAATTAAAATAGAAATTGATGCTGAAAACATCGACCGTGCAGCCGATATTGCAAGTATGGCTGTGCCTTACGGTATTTATATTGAAGATTATCGTACACTTGAACAAGAAGCATGGGAAATTGCAAACATTGACCTTATTGATGAAGAACTTCTTGCAAAAGACAGAACAAAAGGTTGTGTGCATATTTACATTTCACCTGAGGAAAACTATAAGGAAGCAATTTCATTTTTGACAGAAAGATATGAAAGTGAAAAGATTCCTCATACAATTGAGTACAAACCATGCAGAAATGAAGATTGGGAAAACAATTGGAAAGAGTATTTCAAGCCTATGAAAATAGGTGAAAAGCTTCTTATCCGTCCTTTGTGGATTGATGATTATGATGCAGAGGGCAGAGCGGTATTGAGTATTGAACCAGGTCTTGCATTCGGTAGTGGTGGACACAATACAACGCGTCTTTGTCTTGAAACACTTGAAAAACACGTTAAAACAGGAGATAGTGTTCTTGACTGTGGTTGTGGTAGTGGTATTTTATCGGTTGCTTCACTTTTAATGGGTGCTGATAATGCAACAGGTGTTGACATTGATAAACTTGCAGTAAAAACAGCTATTGAAAATGGTAAAGTAAATGGTTTTGAAGCACCAAAATATAACATTCTTAACGGTAACCTTGTTGATAAAGTAACAGGTACTTTTGATGTTGTTGTTGCAAATATCGTTGCTGATATTATTATCCTTTTTTCTTCACAGGTTGGGGAATTTCTTAAAGATGACGGTGTTTTCATTACATCAGGTATTATTGAACCTCGTGAAGAAGAGGTAACAAAAGCATTCCAAGATAACAATTTCGAAATTATCGAGAGATATGAAGATGGTGGATGGCTCTGCTTTGTATGTAAAAAGAAATAAGGTGAGAATATGCTTTTTATAGAATATCCTAAATGTACAACTTGCCAGAAAGCTAAAAAGTTTTTAGTTGATAATAATGTCAGCTTTACAGACCGTCATATTAAGGAAGATAATCCTACTTATGATGAACTAAAACTTTGGTATGAAAAAAGTGGTTTACCATTAAAGAAATTTTTCAATACAAGCGGACTTTTATATAAATCTATGGATTTGAAAAACAAACTTCCCGAAATGAGTGAAGACGAGCAATTAAAGCTTCTCGCAACTGATGGAATGCTTGTAAAAAGACCGATATTAATTACAGATACCAGAATTCTTGTAGGCTTTCGTGAAAACGAATGGCTTGATGCAATAAAATAATCTTATAACCGCTTCATTTTGAGGCGGTTTTTCTTTTTGTATTGAAAAAAGAAATCATATCCAATATAATAAAGAAAAAGGAGAGATTTTATGAAAAAACTTATTTCGCTTTTGCTTGTTTTTGTGGTGATTTTCACTTTGTTTGGTTGCTCTAAAAATGAAACAAAACCATTAGAAGAATATAATAATTTAAATTCTAAAGAAATGAGTCTTTTAGCCGTAAAGGATGGTCATATAGTTAACGAAAATGGTGAAGAAATTGTCCTTAAAGGTATAAATTTAGGTAATTGGCTCTTGTGGGAAACCTGGATGGGCTTTGTGCCTGAATATACAGAGGATTGGGCATATTTCGATACACTTGAAGTATTGCTTGAACGATTTGGTGAAGAAAAAACAAATGAAATTGTGAAAACCTTTGAGGATAATTTTGTAACTGAAGAAGATATTGCTCAAATCGAAAAATTAGGCTTTAATTGTGTTCGAGTTCCATTCTGGTATCGCAATTTTATGACAGAAGATTTAGAATGGCTCACAGAAAATCACGATAATAACAGAGGCTTTCAAAAACTTGATTGGCTTATTTCAATCTGCAAAAAATATGGGGTTTATGTAATGCTTGATTTACATGGAGCACCGGGTGGTCAAAGTAAAAATCATTGCACAGGTAAAGCAGGACGAAACGAGCTTTATGAAAATGAAGAAATGATGAATGCTACCGTTGAGCTTTGGTGTGCTATTGCAGAACGATATAAAGACAATAAAACCGTTGTTGCTTATGATCTTTTAAATGAACCACAGAACAATGGTGGTTATGACGGTGACTATTCTTGGACTGCAGAAAGTGAAGACGCGGTGTCACGAACAAACAAAGCCTATGATATCCTTTATAAAGCAATAAGAGAGATTGACAAAAATCATATAATTTCATTTGAAGGAGTTTGGTCAACAACAGTTTTGCCTGACCCTGATGAAAAGGGATATGAAAATATGCTTTATCAACTTCATCTCTATGATAGTGATAAGGGTATGATTCGCTATCGTGTAAAGGAACTTAAAACTGCAAGGAAGGACTGGGGAGTTGCAGTAGTTGTTGGTGAATACAACAATCACGAGTGTGAAGAGTATGCACAGAAGCAATATGCAAAAAATGACATAAGCAGAATCAAATGGAATTACAAAACTTATAATGCAGGTAATCAATGGGGAATTTTTAATAAAGATGTTGAAAGAATCGATATTAAAACTGCATCCTATGAAGAAATAATAGCGTTTATTCTTGAAAATACACAAACAGAAACATTTAACTTTAATGCAGAAGAAATGGGAATTCTTAGATAGTTTTTATTGATTATTCTATTGATTAATGATATAATTTATAAGATATATACTCATATAAGGAGTTGGGAAATTTGGATTTTCAAACAATAAAAAATACAATTGAAAACGGTAATGCTGTACTCGGTATTGAGATGGGTTCAACTCGTATCAAAGCTGTTTTGATTGATGAAAAGCATAACCCGATTGCAAGTGGTGCTCACGGTTGGGAAAATCGTTTTGAAAATGGCGTCTGGACATACCATATGGAGGATGTGTGGACGGGGCTTCAGGATGCTTATAAAAACCTTAAAGCAGAGGTTTTTGAGAAGTATGGTGTTAAGCTCACAAAATTTAAGTCAATGGGATTTTCTGCAATGATGCATGGTTATCTTCCTTTCGCAAAGGACGGAAAACAGTTAGCAGAGTTCAGAACATGGAGAAATACAATTACTGAACAGGCTGCAGCAGAACTTACTGAGCTTTTCAAATTCAATGTTCCTCAGCGTTGGAGTATCGCTCATCTTTATCAGGCAATTCTCAATGGTGAAGACCATCTTCCACAGATTGACTTCCTTACAACACTTGAGGGTTATGTTCATTGGATGCTCACAGGAGAAAAGGTAATCGGTATCGGTGAAGCAGCAGGTATGTTCCCGATTGACAGCACAAAGAACTGCTATGACGAAAAAATGGTGGCAGATTTTGATGCTAAGATTCAGGATAAAGGATTCAAATGGAAACTTCTTGATATTCTTCCAAAAATTCTTGTTGCAGGGGACCGTGCAGGTGCTCTTACAAAAGAAGGTGCGTTACTCCTTGACCCAACAGGTGAATTAGAGGCTGGTTGTCCTCTTTGCCCACCTGAAGGTGATGCAGGTACAGGAATGGTTGCAACAAACAGCGTTGCATCAAAAACAGGTAACATTTCAGCGGGTACATCAATTTTCGGTATGATTGTTCTTGATAAAGCACTTTCAGATGTTTATACAGAAATTGATATGGTTACAACACCAACAGGTAAGCCTGTTGCTATGGTTCATTGTAATACTTGTACATCTGATTTGGATGCTTATGTAAAACTTTTTGCAGAAGTTCTTGCTAATTCAGGCGTTGAAGTCAATAAACCTGCACTTTACGATATGCTTTATGCCGAAGCTCTTAAAGGCGATGCCGATTGTAATGGTATTATAAGCTTTAACTATTATTCAGGTGAGCCTGTAACAGATACTGCAGAGGGCAGACCATTGCTTGTCAGAATGCCTGACAGTAAATTCAGCCTTGCAAACTTTATGAGAGCACAGCTTTATGGTACAATGGCAACACTTCGTCTTGGTATGAATATTCTTTTTGATAAGGAAAATGTTCAGATTGAAAAGCTTTTAGGTCACGGTGGTCTTTTCAAGACTCCTGTTGTTGGACAAAAGCTTATGGCAGGGGCCCTCAATACTCCTGTTGCTGTTATGGAAACAGCAGGTGAGGGCGGTGCCTGGGGTATTGCTCTTCTTGCTGCATATATGGTGAATAAGAGTGAAAATGAAGCACTTGAAGATTATCTTGAAAATAAGGTTTTCGCAGAATATAAAGCAAGTGTTATTGAGCCTGAAAAGTCTGATGTTGATGGCTTCAATGAATATATAAAGAGATATGAGTCAGCAGTTGCAGTTGAAAAAGCAGCAATTGCTAACTTAAAATAAGGAGAAAATATTATGAGTTTAAAAAATTATGAATTCTGGTTTGTTGTGGGTAGTCAGTTCCTTTATGGTCCTGAAGTTTTAGAAACAGTTGCAGCTCGTGCACAGGAAATGGTTGATGAATTAAATGCATCAGGCACTCTTCCTTGTAAGGTTGTTTATAAGGTAACTGCAAAGACAAATAAAGAAATCACAGATGTTGTAAGAGAAGCAAACTATGACAAAAAGTGTGCAGGTATCATCACTTGGTGTCATACATTCAGCCCATCAAAAATGTGGATTAACGGTTTTGTAGATTTACAGAAGCCATATTGCCACCTTGCAACACAGTATAATACAGAAATTCCAAACGACGAAATCGATATGGACTTTATGAATCTTAATCAGGCTGCTCACGGTGACCGTGAACACGGTTTTATTGCAGCAAGACTTCGTATGCCTCGTAAGGTTATTGCAGGTCATTGGACAAAGGACTCAGTTCGTACTCGTCTTGGTGACTGGATGCGTTCAGCAGTTGGCGTTGCTGTAAGTAAAGAACTTAAGGTTATGCGTTTTGGCGACAATATGCGTGAAGTTGCTGTTACAGAGGGCGATAAGGTTGAAGTTCAGGCAAAGCTGGGCTGGCAGGTTAATACATGGGCTGTTGGTGACCTTGTAAAGGTTATGAACGAAGTAACTGACGCTGAAATTGACACTTTAATGGACGTTTATAAAGCTGAATATGATTTCAATACAGATAATATTGAAGCAATCCGTTATCAGGCTCGTGAAGAAATCGCAATGAAGAAAATGCTTGATGAACAGGGTTGTATGGCATTCTCAAATACATTCCAGGACCTTTATGGTATGGAACAGCTTCCCGGTCTTGCAAGTCAGCACTTGATGGCTCAGGGTTATGGCTACGGTGGTGAAGGTGACTGGAAAGTTGCTGCTATGACTGCAATTATGAAAGCAATGGCAGAAGGTAAAAACGGTGGTACAGGCTTTATGGAAGACTATACATATCACCTTGTTGAAGGTGAAGAATACAGCCTTGGTGCTCATATGCTTGAAGTTTGCCCATCAATGGCAGCTGACAAGCCAAGAATTGAAACTCATCACCTTGGAATCGGTATGAATGAAAAAGACCCTGCAAGACTTGTTTTTGAAGGTAAAGCAGGTAGTGCTATTGTAGTAAGCCTTGTTGATATGGGTGGTCGTCTCCGTCTTATCTGTCAGGATATTGAATGTGTTAAACCAATTATGGAAATGCCAAATCTTCCTGTTGCTCGTGTAATGTGGAGAGCAATGCCTGACCTTGAAACAGGTATCGAATGCTGGATTACAGCAGGTGGTGCTCATCATACAGTATTAAGCTATGATGTTACAGCAGAACAGATGAAAGACTGGGCAAATATGATGGATATCGAATTTGTTCACATCAATAAAGATACAACAGTTGCAGGTCTTGAAAAGGACTTGTTCCTTGCTGACCTTGCCTGGAAGTTAAAATAAGAGGTAGTTTATGTTAGAACAGTTAAAAAAAGAAGTATTTGAGGCAAATATGCTTTTGCCAAAATACGGATTGATTACATTCACTTGGGGTAATGTTTCAGGTGTTGACCGTGAAAAAGGCTTAATGGTAATTAAACCATCAGGCGTTGAATATGATACAATGAAACCTGAAGATATGGTTGTGGTTGACCTTAAAACAGGTAAAAAGGTTGAAGGTGACTTGAATCCCTCATCAGATACAGATACTCATGTTGCCCTTTATAATGCATTCCCTGATATTAAAGGTGTTGTTCATACCCATTCTCGTTGGGCAACAACATTTGCACAGGCGGGTTTGGGAATTCCTGCATTAGGCACTACTCACGGTGACTATTTTTACGGTGAAATTCCTTGTACACGCAAAATGACTCCTGAAGAAATCGGTGGAAAATATGAGCTCGAAACAGGTAATGTAATTATCGAAACATTCAATGATAAAGAGCCAAATGACATTCCTGCAGTTCTTGTTCATAGCCACGGCCCATTCACTTGGGGTACTGACCCACACAATGCAGTTCATAATGCGGTAGTATTGGAAGAACTTGCATTTATGGCTTGGCATAATATCATGATGAATCCTGGGATTCAGCCAATGCAACAAGAACTTCTTGATAAGCATTATCTTCGTAAGCACGGTGCAAATGCATACTACGGACAGAAAAAGTAAAAAATATGGGTACTCAATCGAGTACCCATTATTTATTTAGCTAACAACCATAATATTAAATTAAATAATAAAAATACAATATTCACAACGGTAAATGTTAATATGTATTTTCCTGTGCTGACTTTTTCTTTTGCAACAAACTTAAACGAAATCAGACTTGCCATTGATGCAATTAGAGTGCCAAGTCCACCGAGATTTACCCCAATCAGTAAATCTTTTGCATTTTCTGTAAATTTAGAAAGCAGAATTGCAGCAGGAACATTTGAAAATACCTGACTTGAAACAACACCGATAATTACTTCATTACTATTTACGATGCTTTTTAAGAAGTCACTGATAGGCTTTATTTCACCGAGATTGCCTATGAATATAAACAGGAAAATAAATGTAAGAAGCAAACTGTAATCGACTTTTAATATAATTTTTCTATTAAAAATTAACAGAGTAATAATCGTAACAATTACCGTTATAATGCAAGGAATTACACGAAAAACAGTCAGTAATGAAAGTACAAATAAACCTACAAATATTCCGATTTGAATTTTTGGGAAATCACATTTATTTTCTGATGGTTCGGAATGGATTTTACCATTACCGGTAATAATACAAGATATAATTACAAGAACGAGTGACAGCAAAGCGTAGGGGAGAATGGTTGATAGAAAATCACTCATACTCATATTAAAAGCAGAGAATAAATATAAGTTTTGTGGGTTGCCGATAGGTGTCAGCATACTGCCAAGATTTGCAGCAATCGTTTCAATAGTTACAATCCAGATAAGCTTATTTAATTTACCTGATAATTTTAATGCTGTTATTGTAAATGGCACAAATGTAATGAGTGCTACATCATTTGTGATAATCATTGAAGAAAAGAAACAGAGTAACCCTAAAATAAGAGAAAGTCCTGAAATATTCTTTACTTTTGAAAGCATCTTTTCAGCAATGAATTTAAAAATACCAATGCTGTTAAGGCCTGCCATAACAGCCATAAGACAGAATAACAATCCCAAGGTTTTAAAGTCGATATACTCTGAATAGCCTTTGTTTGGTGTAACGAAAAATGCTGAAATTACAGCCAAAACAAAAGACAGTATTAATACAATTTCATTTTTAATAAATTCTTTAACTTTTATCATATTATATCTCTTTCATTAATTTGTTTTGAAATATTATATCATTTCACATCATAAAATCAAGAGTTTGATTTGTTGCTTTCGGGAGCAAGCCCCCGCCATACGCTTATCATAATAAATTATCCCGATAAACTCCGATTTATACATAATCGTAAAAAAATCCCTTGCAGTGAGCATTCACTACAAGGGATTAATCTGTTTAAGTGTATATTTTACTTAATAACTCTGATACGGATGATTCCGTTGATTTTCTTAAGTGCTTCAAGTGATTCAGGTGATGCTCCTGTATCTGAATCAATAACAGTGTAAGCGTATTCACCCTTTGACTTGTTAACCATATTGTCAATGTTAACATCTTCATTAGCAAAAGCAGATGTAATCTTGCTTACAATGCCTGAAATGTTCTTGTGCATAATTGTAATTCTGTGTTTTTCACTTGCATTAAGTGTAACAGCAGGGTAGTTAACGGAATTTACAATTGAACCGTTTTCAAGATAATCAGCAATCTGGTCAACAGCCATCATTGCACAATTGTCTTCTGATTCAGGTGTTGATGCACCAAGGTGAGGAATAGCAATAACACCGGTTGCACCGATAACGGCATCATTAGGGAAATCAGTTACATAACAAGCAACCTTACCGTTTTCAAGTGCTGCAAGAATACTTTCTGTATCAACAAGCTCACCACGAGCAAAGTTAAGAATTCTGACTTCGTCCTTCATGGTTGCAATTGTATCAGCATTGATAAGTCCTCTTGTACCGTCGTTGAGAGGTAAGTGGAGAGTGATATAATCACTTTCAGCATAAATTGTGTTAAGATTGTCAGTAAGTCTTACATGGTGATTAAGTGTAATACTCTGTGTAACAGAAAGATATGGGTCATAACCGATAACTTTCATACCAAGTGCTGCAGCAGCATTAGCAACAAGAATACCGATTGCACCAAGACCGATTACACCAAGAGTTTTGCCCTTGATTTCAGGACCTGCAAATGCGCTCTTACCTTTTTCAACATCCTTAGGAACTGTATCACCGTTACCTTTTAATGTTTTTGCCCAATCTATTGCAGAAACAATTTTTCTTGAAGAGAGGAAAAGACCTGTAAGAACAAGCTCCTTAACAGCGTTTGCGTTAGCGCCAGGAGTATTGAAAACTACGATACCTGCTTCACTGCATTTGTCAATCGGAATATTGTTAACACCTGCACCTGCACGAGCAATAGCAAGAGTGTTAGCATCAAATTCCATATCGTGCATTGATGCTGAACGAACAAGAATCGCATCAGGATTTTTAGCATCAGTTGCACAAACATATTCATCACTGAAACGGCAAAGACCTGTTTCAGAAATCTTATTTAAAGTTAAAATATTATACATAATGATTCTCCTTATGAATTTGCTTTTTCAAATTCAGCCATGAATTCAACGAGCTTTTCTACACCTTCAACAGGCATTGCATTGTAGATAGAAGCTCTCATACCGCCAACAGAACGGTGACCCTTGAGATTCTTGAGTCCTGCCTTACCTGCCTCGGATGCAAACTTCTTATCGAGGTCAGCGTCGCCTGTTACGAATGTAACGTTCATCATAGAACGGCTACCCATCTTTACGGGAGCTACGTAGTAATCCTGAGCGTCAAGATAATCGTAAAGAAGCGCTGCCTTAGCCTCGTTTCTCTTCTTCATCTCATCAAGTCCGCCGATGGAGAGAATCCACTCGTAAACGAGCTTTGCCATATAGATAGCATAGCAAGGAGGAGTGTTGTACATAGAGCCGTTCTCCGCCATAACGGACCAGTCAAGCATTGTGGGAGCGGTCTCCTCACAGAAGCCGAGAAGATCCTCTCTTACGATAACGAGAGTTACGCCTGCGGGAGCCATGTTCTTCTGTGCGCCTGCATAGATAACACCGAACTTGGAAACGTCAACAGGCTCGGAGATAATGCATGAAGACATATCTGCTACAAGCGGAATATCGCCTGTATCGGGAATGTAAT
>JAZQUG010000029.1:0-37381 GCA_045631225.1 Candidatus Fimenecus sp. | reverse complement strand
AAAAATGGCAGATGTTATTATGATTCTTATCAACGATGAGAAACAGGCTGCTATGTACAAAAAAGACATTGAGCCTAACCTTGAAGAAGGTAACATGTTAATGTTCGCTCATGGTTTTGCAATTCACTTTAACCAGATCATCCCTCCAAAGAATGTAGACGTTACTATGATTGCTCCTAAGGGACCCGGACACACTGTAAGAAGTGAATATCAGGCAGGTAAGGGTGTACCTTGTCTTGTTGCTGTTCATCAGGATGCAACAGGTATGGCTAAGGATCTTGCTCTCGCTTACGGTCTTGCTATCGGCGGCGCAAGAGCAGGCGTTCTTGAAACAAACTTCAGAACTGAAACAGAAACAGACCTTTTCGGTGAACAGGCTGTTCTCTGCGGCGGTGTATGTGCTCTTATGCAGGCAGGCTTCGAAACTCTCGTTGAGGCTGGTTACGATCCGAGAAACGCTTACTTTGAATGTATCCACGAAATGAAGCTTATCGTTGACCTTATCTATCAGAGCGGCTTCGCAGGTATGAGATACTCAATTTCAAATACAGCTGAATACGGCGACTATATCACAGGCCCTAAGATTATCACAGAAGATACAAAGAAGGCTATGAAGAAGGTTCTCGCTGATATTCAGGACGGTACTTTCGCTAAGGACTTCCTCCTCGATATGTCAAATGCAGGCTCACAGGTTCACTTCAAGGCTATGAGAAAGCTTGCTGCTGAGCATCCTGCTGAACAGGTTGGTGAAGAAGTTAGAAAACTTTACAGCTGGAATAACGAAGAAGACAAGTTCATCAACAACTAATTACTTATATCAAACATCAGGAGTACGGAATTATCGTTCCGTACTCTTTTTTTATTCATATGCAGATAATATATTGTGAAGATTGATTTGTTATGGTAAAATTTTCTTGGGTGATAATATGAAATTATTAAAAATTAAAACATTTAAAATTATAATCGCTCTTATTCTTGCGGTTACTATATTAATACCGGCTCCATATCTTTCAGTTATTATTACAGGACTTTTCTATGATGATAATAATATCGAATATCAGAATTCGCATTTAGAGTATCTCAAAAACGAATATTACGTGAATTATACTCCTTGTGATGAACAGAAATTTGCTGATTTCAACTTACAGAAAGCATTTGATGACGGTATCAGATTCAATGAGGTTGCTTTTTTAGGCACTCATAACAGTTATCAATTACTTGCAACTGCTCCAAGAAGAATTTACGACAAAATTTGTCAGATTATCCCTACCGGTAAAAAAGGTGATAAATTAGGTTTTGAAATGGATACGCTTACCGTCCAATTAGAAAAAGGCATCAGAAATCTTGAGATTGATATCGAAACTGTTGACGACGGCAAAAGCATAAGTTTTATTGTCACTCACGACCCTATTCTTGACAATGTTTCAAGCTGTTATGACTTTAAAAAAGCTCTTGAAGAAATCAGGTTGTGGTCAGATAACAACCCAAATCATTTACCTATTACTATTATTATCGAGCCCAAAGGTAAAGTAACAGAAATCAATAATATGAAGAATTTTTCGGTTGATTATGCAAATGCACTTGGAGAAACAGTCAAAAATGCACTTGGTGACACACTGTTGACTCCTGCACAGATGATGCGAGATTATACAAGCTTTGAGGAAATGCGTTTAGCTGACGACTGGCTCACATTGAAAGAAACCCTTGGCAAGGTAATCGTGCTTTTACACGATTGTGATATTACTGACGACTTTATTGCACAAGACGAAACTATTAAAACTCTACCAATATTCCCAATGCTTCGATTTGAGGATATTGATAAAAGCTACACATCGTTTATTCTTGAAAACGAACCGGATATTGCCATCGGAAATAATTCCACAAGCATCGGAACATATAATGTAATCGTTCGTACAAGAGCTGATTCATTTCCCAATTTCAGTGACGAAAGATACATTGATACGGATTCGTGTGGCTCACATATTATCACTACTGACTACCCTCCCCGTACTGTACGACAAAATGAACATACATATAGCTTTGATGGATATACTGTTAAACTATTGAACAAAACAACAGCAGAATAACTGAGTATAGAAGCAACAGCATGAAAACTGTTGCTTTTTGTTTTGCTTAGGTGGTATAATTCTTTTTATAAAGGAGTGGTTTCCATGCAACTTTTACAAACAATTATTTCTTATCTGGCAATAGCATTAGCTTTTCTTTCTTCAGTTTTTTCGTGGGGTGATGCGGCAATGATACCTTATACAAATGATTATGATATTCCTGACAGTATTCCGGAATACCAAAGGATTTCAACGGACGAAAAAAACGATTGGACAGCAAAATGGATTTGGGATAAGGAAAATCTCACAGAGACAAATGTCTGGATGTGCTTTAATAAAAAAATTAGTCTTGAAAAAACGCCCGAAGAACTTATTGCTCACATTTCAGCCGACTCAAAATATTGGCTGTACATAAACGGTGAAACTGTTGTTTTTGAGGGAAATGTAAAACGAGGTCCCGAGAAAAACGGTGGATATTATGACAGTATTGATATTGCTCCTTACCTCAAAGATGGTGAAAACTCAATTTGTGCTTTGGTATGGTTCTGGGATGATGAAACAAGCTATTCATATAACAGCAGTGGTCAGGGTGGATTCCTTTTTGAGGCAACAAATGATGACATCACCATAATTTCTGACAAAAGCTGGAAGGTAAAAAGAAACCCTGCTTATGTTGACAGTCCTCTTTATCCTCCTAATTACAGACTTCCTGAATACAGCATTTATTTTGATGCAAATGAAGATATGGATGATTGGACAAACACAACTTTTGATGTATCTTCCTGGGAAAATGCTACTGAATACGCTGTGGGTGGTGAAGGTTCTTATGGTAAGCTTTATCCGAGAGGAATACCGTTTTTGAAGGATCACGGTCTTAAAGATTACGAGAATTCAAAAGACTATGAAAACTACACCGTAAAAAAATTTTTTGGTGAAAAAATAACTGTTGATATTCCATATAATGCACAGCTTACTCCTTATCTTAAGGTCATAGCACCTGCAGGTAAGAAAATACGAATAACAACCGAAAACACTTTAATAGGTGCAGTTTCAACCACCTATATAACCAAAGAAGGAGAACAGGAGTTTGAGGCTTTAGGATGGTTTAACGGAGAGCATATTACTTATAAAATACCTCGTGGCGTTACAGTTATCTCTCTCAAATACCGCGAAACGGGATATGACAGTTCATTCTGTGGTGACTTTGAGTGCGATGATGAATTTTTGAATTCTTTGTGGCAAAAGTCACTTCGTACTCTCTATGTTACTATGCGTGACAACTTTATGGATTGTCCCGACAGAGAAAGAGCACAGTGGTGGGGCGATGTTACAAGTGAAATGATTATGACAATGTACTCTATGGACAGTAACTCATACCTGTTGTACCAAAAAGGTGTAGAGGCTATGCTTTCTCACATTGACGATACAAAGGTGCTTCAGACCGTTGTGCCTATAAGCGGTGATTATTTTGAGCTTCCCGTTCAGCAGCTTGCAGGAATTGTGGGCTTCCTCACCTACTATGAATATACCGGTGACAAGGCTTTTATCGAAAAGGTTTATGATGCTTCACTTGACTACCTTAAGCTTTGGGAAATGGGTGAAAACAATCTTGTTGTTCATCGTGGTGGTTCCTGGGATTGGCCTGACTGGGGCAAAAAGGCAGATATGACAGCCATAGAAAATGCCTGGATTTATTATGCTCTTTCAGCCACAGAAAAAATGGCTGATATTTTAGGAAAAGACAAAGACATTTCCTTTATTACAGAAAGAAAAGAAGCTATCACAAAGGGCTATCAAACTCTTTGGACAGAAGATGGCTTTAAGAGTGATGATGCTAATAAGCCTGATGACAGAGCAAATGCTCTTGCAGTTTTATCGGGACTTGCAGAAAAAGAGCAATATGCCACTATTAAAAACATACTCGCAACAACTCAAAATTCAAGTCCGTATATGGAATACTATGTTCTTGAAGCCCTTTGCAAAATGGGGGAATTTGAAACTGCGAAAAACAGAATTAAAGACAGATATGAGGATATGATGACAACGGATTACTCTACTCTCTGGGAATTCTGGGAATCCTGGCGTGGCACTATGAATCACGCATGGAGCGGCGGACCTCTTGTTATAATGAGTAAGCATTTTGCAGGAATTGCTCCCCTTGAAGCAGGTTATGAAAAGGTTAAAATCGACCCTCAATATACTCTTTCTGACAGTGTAAACTGTACTGTTCCCAGTGTAAAAGGATTAATCACTCTGGATTACGAAAAGGCTGATGAAAGCTATATTATCAACCTTACTATTCCACAGGATATGCAAGCAGTTTTATATGTACCTGCTGATGCTGTTGTAAATATCAATTCAGAGCCTTTTTACAAAAATGGTGAATATGTGAATGGTGAAACAAGCAATGTGAAGATTGTGGAAAAGACAATTAATAAATGATACGGTAAATTTAAAAATATACTGAGGTAAAAGTTATATGATTTCTGATTTTCCGGTTTTCACAATATCTTTCTGTACAATAATTTCGATTATTTACATTCTTGATAATTTTATATTTATACCCAAAACAGTCACCCTTAAAGAGAAACTCTTAACGGGACATAACAAAGGTTACATAAACTGTGCTTTGCATCTTGCAGAAAAGAAAATCAAAAGCGGTCAGATATGGCGACTTATTACGTCTTCTCTTCTTCACATTGGTACTGTTCACATTGTTTCAAATATAGTTGCAATGTTCATTGTAGGTTGGGCAGTTGAATCTCAAATAGGAGCTATTAAAACTGCAATCTGCTTTATAGGTGCAGTATTGTTATCGGGTATATTTATGGCATTTATTTATAAACTTAACGAGGGTGAAGGTGCATCCACAGGCATTTACGGACTTATAGCAGTTTATATAATATTATCAATAAAAAACGGGACTATTTTCTTTTCACCTGTTCCGACATTTGCGTTGATATTTTTAGCTATTTATACAGTAAGTGGAATGTTCCTGGGCAAGGCAACAGCTTTTGAACATATTTCAGGCTTTACAGGCGGTTTGCTTTTTGGCTTGATTTCATTGTTTTAAGTTTTCGATAAAAATATCTGCTGATTTATAAAATTAAAAGAGACACAAAACGAGCCTATGAAGTCAGATTCAACTTCATAGGCTTTTTTCATTATTCACTTAACGGGAATGTGAGGAGGACTTTGAACAAGTCACCATCGATTTGAATATCTAACTTGCCATTTTGCACTTCTGTAAGAGATTTTGCAATTGAAAGACCAAGTCCGCTTCCCTCGGTATTTCGTGAACTGTCACCACGGACAAAGCGTTCCATAAGCTCGTCACCTGAAATATTAAGAGGGTCTTTTGAAATGTTTCTAAAGCTTATTTCAACATTCTTACCGTTTCGTTTTGCATCAATGTAAACACGTGTCCCCTGTTGAGTATATTTTGCAATATTATTGAGGACATTATCAAATACTCGCCACATATGACGATTATCTGCCATAACGAATAACATCTCATCTGTTTTATTAAGCACTACCTGAAGATTATTCTTTTCAAAGCGTTCTTCGTATTCACCAAGAGCCTGTGAAAGCAATATACCTAATTCAAATTTCATTAAGTTTACACTTATATTACCTGTTGATGCTTTTGAAGCTTCAAGTAAATCATCAATGAGTTTTTTGAGCCTTGTTGATTGACGAGAAAGCACATCAATATACTCTCTTGCTGTTTCGTTATTGATTTCTTCCTTTTCAAGCAAGTCAACATAGTTGATAATTGATGTTAAAGGAGTTTTAATATCGTGTGAAACATTTGTTATAAGTTCAGTTTTAAAGCGTTCGGATTTCATCTGCTCTGCAACTGCTTTCTGGATACCATCACTTATATTGTTGATGTTTTCTGCGTGGTCTTTTAAATCAAGGAAGAGATATTTTGTATTGATTTTTCTATAAACATTTCCGTTTGCAATTTCTTCGGTTGTGTTTTTGATGTCTACGAAAAGAATTGAAATCACAACAATTCCAACACAAAGAACAGAACACAGAATAAATGATATAAGAAAAAGTACACCCTCCCAAACAGCTAATGCTATCAAATCAATTAACAGCACTATAGCTGTAAAAACAACAATTTTCCATACTGCAGGTATTTTACGAAGTAATTTCCAGATATTTTTGTTGATTTTTCTACAAACTTTCCATAAGCCTTTTATTACCTTCACAAAAATTTTCCATATAATCTTTAGAAATTTACATATCAGGATTATTAATTTGTAAATTATTGTTGATTTAATGAATGTTGATGTTTTGAAGCGTACTGACATTGTCATCAAAAGAATTGCAAGTAGGACGAAATCCACAAAAACACCGATAATACAAAGTACTATTAATAAAGGCACCATTTCAAACAACAGTCTGTCATAATACCACCAATCTTCTATCTCAACATAAAACTCAAAGCATGCACAACCAAGCAAAACAGTTAAGCCCGCATAAATAATCGTTAAAATATCAACAGGAAATTTATCGAATTTTGAAATATAAATATCCTCTGACTTTTTGGTGTGACCTGCAATACGAAGAAGAATTATAAATGCCAACAAGGACAACACCGCTGAAACTAACGCAACAAAATACAAATAGGATTCGTATTTTACAAGCAAATCATAACAGTTTCCCATATAATAAATATAATCTTTTTCAACAGGTACTGCTTTATAGCTTACTGTTATTTCATAGGATTTATCGTCGTAATATTCTCTTTTTTCAAAAGAACGAGCCTCATATTCAAATACGCCGTGGATTGTTGTGCTCAAGCCGTCTGCATAATCAATTGATACATTGGTTGCTTCCTCCCCCGAATCAATCGGAAGAGTTGTTTCTTCTTCGGTAATTTGTGAGGTATTGTTTCTGTATTCTTCCTTTAGTAAATAGAATTTTCTTGCGGTGGATATTTCAGCATTTCCCGCTGAATCATCGATAGTGGAATAAACCACATCTCCGTTCTCATCTTTTATCTTATAAAGAATATTTTCCGAAAGAAATGGAAGATAATCTTCAAAAGATTCACCTTTTTCCACACCGAGCTGAACGTAAGCTTCATAATTATCGCTTATTCGTATCTCGTAATTATATAGGAAACTTTCAATAAATTCATCTCTGTATTCTGCCCTTTCCTTTTCAGACGGTACAAAAGCATCCATACCGATACCAAAAACAATACCGACACCCGACAGAAGGAATGTGGTCATAAATACTGCAAAAAGGACAACTGCGATACATTTCACAATAAAGCTATTTTTCATTTTTTACACCTCTTTCATCTTATACCCTTGACCCCACACTACCTTTAAATAGCGTGGTTCAGCAGGATTGATTTCGATTTTCTCCCGGAGGTGTCTTATATGTACTGCAACTGTGCTTTCTGCTCCGTAAGGATTGTCTTTCCATACCTTTGAATAAATTTCCTTTGGTGAAAAGACTTTGTTAGGAGTTTTCATAAGCAAATGCAGAATTTCATATTCAGTTGGTGTTAATGAAACAGGTTCACCGTCAACAGTCACCTTTTTGGCTGTATCATCAAGTTCTATTCCACCTATACAGATATTTTTTTCGTTGATTTTGCCACCACCAAGCATCATATAACGACGAAGCTGGGATTTAACTCTTGCCATCAGCTCAACAGGATTAAAAGGCTTTGTAACATAGTCGTCAGCCCCAACGGTCAGTCCAAGAATCTTGTCAGTATCCTCCCCTTTTGCTGTAAGCAAAATAACGGGAATGTTGCTCATTTCACGGATTTTTACCATTGATGTTATTCCGTCCATCATTGGCATCATTATATCCATTATGACAAGATGAACTTCCTGCTCCTGTACTTTTTCAATTGCCTCAATACCATTGTAAGCAAGAATTGTGTTATACCCTTCTGATTTAAGGTAAATGTCAAGAGCGTTGACAATGTCCTTTTCATCATCACAAACAAGAATATTATACATATTTTTCAACCTCCAATGATATTTTAACTATTTTATATTTAAGATAAAAGTGAGTAAATTATTAAGAATTTATTAAGATAAAAAGTAGGGGCGGATGCCCACATCCGCCCGATATAAACAATATATCATAATACGGGACGATGTGGGCATCGTCCCCTACATCGGTAACACGATATTAATTATAATAAATCAACCTTTAATGTTTCGTCATTATATTTATAGAACTTTCTGTCATCAAGTGCCCAAAGGCGATTTGTAAACTCACCTTTTTCGATTCCGCTGACAGCATCCATAATCTCGTAAATTTTAGCATCCATTGAGTCAAGCTGTGAAAGAAGTTCAGCTTCGAGAAATAATGGTCTTACAGCTGCACCGAATTCAGGTTCACCGTGATGTGATATAATCATATGCTGTAAAAGTATTGATTTTTCACTGTCGATGTTAAGTTTCTGACCTGCTTCTCTTACCATCATAGCACCCATTACAAGGTGTCCTATAAGATTTCCTTCAACAGTATACCCTGATGCGATTCCTGTTTCTTTAACATCAAATTCAATTGTTTTTGCAATATCGTGAAGAATTGCACCTGAAATTAACAATTCTCGATTTATAAACGGATAAACTTTACATACTGATTCACAAAGCTTAACAATTGAAGCAGTATGCATTAACAGTCCGCAACGAATAGCGTGATGAAGTCGGAATGCTGCCGGGAAAAAGAGAATTTTTTCTTTATTATCTTCAAGAAGATATGAAACAATTTTCTTTAAATCCTCATCTTTAAAGCTATTTACCAATGAAATCAGGTGATTGTACATTTCTTCACCTGAATAATCCGCTGATTTAACATAATCAGACACATCAACATTATCGCTTTCAATTACAGGACGAATTCTTTCAATCTTTAACTGGTCATGACCATTATATTGTGAAATAGCACCTCTTATTTTAACAAACATATCTGTTTCATATTTGCCGTGTGCAGATTCGTTATACTCCCATAATTTTGCAAAAATTTCGCCATCTTTGTCCGAAAGCACAATATCGAGATAGTTGCTTCCGTTTTTTGCCATTTTCTTATCGCACTGTTTAATGACTGCAAAGCCTTCAACAAGTCCGTTATTACCAATTTCTTTGAAATTCATAATCTATGTATAATCCTTTCATAATATCTATAATAAATTATACACGAAAATTATGTCTATTGCAACCCAAAAAGCATTATGTCGGTATTGGTCTTGGCAATAAATAAAGAACAAATCAAAAGCGTTGTAAGTATTGTTACAATCACACAAATTAAGTATATTTTTATTATCCTTGTCAATTCTGTCATCTATGTTTCATACTCCTTTAAAAATTCTGATAAAGACTTTGCAAAAAGTTCAGCTGAATAAACTGCTTCGAACAATGTGTTTGCATCTGTACCAAATTCAATTAAAAGTGAACAAGGTGTCAGGTGCATATTGTATCTTCTGCTACAAAACATCAAGGGTCTTACTAATTGCGGGTTATCGTTTTTCAATTTATTCTGTAATTGCACTGCAAAAGAAAGATTCTTTTCCCAATTTGGAAAATTAGTTACATTACCGTCTTCACAACCACTGATTATCATAATCTGTGCAGCTTTTCTTCCACCAATTTCAGCAACAGGCTTTACTCTTGAACCATCTTTCTGATAAATTGCATCTCGATGAATATCAAGTACAATCTGTATTGATGGGTTTTCCTTTAAAATCTTGCTTATATTATCACAAGAGCGTTCATACGCACCACTGTATTTTTTATCATAAACTGTTTTATCGTGAATAGTTTTATATCCGTTTTTCTCAAGAACCTTACAAATCTCCTCACCTACTCTTATCATATTCTCTCCTGATTTTTCACTTCTTGAACTTCTTTCGTTTGTATAAAATCCTCTGTCTAACAACTCATAAGTCTCCGTTGCATGAGTGTGATATATCAGTACTGACGGGTCTTTTTTATGGACGTCGGCATAAACCTTTCCATTAAGATATTTCTGAATATCAATTTCGTGCTGGAGAGTAGTGTTTCTTACATATATCCCGTCAAGTTCTGCAGTTGCGTTTTGTTTACTGTAATCCTTTTCAATTATTTTGCCGTCATTGCTTGAATTTTCATAAGTCTTTTCTGCTTGTTTTATCAGTTTTTGAATATCAAGCGGAACAGAGGATGTTACAACTGCAGAAACTTCTTTTGCGATTACATCTATATTTGCCTTTTCATCAATATAATCAGTTTTCTCATTTTCGTTTATCTGATTAAACAGAATTTGCGGATTTGACAGGACAGCACCTGCATAAATGATTTTTTCAAATGATTTTTCCACTCCACTCAAAGCAATTAAAATAACAAGGAATATGGGAATAATTGAAACTGAAATATATTGAAAAATTCTGTCCTGATTGTTTGTCCTGTTTTTCAAGAAAATCATCTCTTTTCGCATTTTATCATTAAAAAATATGCGAAAATAAATAAAGCTATGACAAGGATAAAAATGTTTCCGGTTCGAGATTAGGTTGCAATGCACAATTTATGCTTAAGGACAAAAGATTTGCTGCACGACTGATGATTGTATCAATCTCTTTTGGTGTGACAATCATATTTTCATCTCTTTCAAGGTCCATTACCGTTGGAACACCCATAGTAACAACAGGGACTCCCAGTGTTGATTTATCAATTGTTTTTCTGTAATTACCAACTCCTGCTCCTGGTGTTATTCCCGTATCGGAAAGTTGAACTGTTTTTCCGAGACTTGATAATTTTCCGCAAGCTAAAGCATCAACTATTATTACAGCATCAGGTTTCACAAACTCTACTATACCGTTTATATATTCGGCAGTTTCGATACCTGTTTGACCCAAAACGCCTGTTGAGATTGATGCGACAGGGTTCAAATCAGGCAAGTGTTGTTTTATTTCCTCAAAATTCTCAAAATGCCTTGTTGAGAAAATCTTCTTTGCACACATTGGTCCTAATGCATCGGGAGTGATATTGTCATTTCCAAGGCCGGCAACAAGAAAGGTTTGTGCTTTTTCAGGGAGCAGTTCTTTAATTATATCTGTTAAAATCTTTAATCGTTCATCAAGCAACTCACTCTCGTGTGAAAACTCAGGTAAGTCAACTGTATAATATTTACCAATTGGTTTTTCCATTATTTTTTCACCAACAGAATTCTGTATTTCGACCCTTACAATCTCCACATTTTCTTTTTTCCACTTATCAACTTTTACACCTTTTTTATGGGTTTCCTTTAAAAAATCGTGTCTTTCAAGTGCAATATCCGTTCTTATACTCATATTTAACTCCTTGTCAATAAAAAATAATAATCAATTTAAAAAAATAACTTGATTTTTGTTTTATTTCGTGGTAACATATGTATCTGTAAATACGAAGGAGGTGTAACGAATATGCCAAATATTAAATCAGCTAAAAAGCGTGTTCTCGTTAACAAGACAAAGGCACAGCGTAACAAGTCAGCTAACTCTGCTCTCAAGACAGCTATCAAAAAGGCAAATGTTGCTATTGAAACAAATGCTGCTGATAAAAACGAGCTTGTAAAAGTTGCTGTTAAGAAAATCGACCAGGCTGCTGCTAAGGGTCTTCTTCATAAGAATAATGCAGCTCGTAAAAAGTCTGCTCTCGTTACAAAGCTTAACAAGGCTTAATTACGTAGTTCTTTGCCGTTGACGAAAGTCTGCGGCATTTTTCTTTATGTGAATCATTTTTTACAATTTGTTCATTGACTTTTCATATAGTTTTATATATAATATGTTTGTATTAAATTTCTTGGAGGTTACTCACTATGAAAAAGGCTTTAAAAGTTATTGCTATTATTGTTGGTATTGCTGCTGTTGCAGTTGCAGCTTATATTCTTATTAAAAAGTATGTTGACAGTAAAAGAGTTGTAATCGGTAATGATGCTGAAAATTATGTTTCTTGCTCATACTGTGATGACAGCTTTGTTTCAGAAACTGTTGCATAATTAAATTGCATATTATTTAAGGACTGTTCTTTGTGAGCAGTCCTTTTTATTTTTTCACTTAGATTTCGGTTTTGTAATAAATGATACTACGAGACCACAAACCATAGCAACAGTTATACCAACTGATGCAGACGATAAGGGTCCTGTCAGAATACCCAATGCACCATCCTTGCGAATCGCTTCCTTTGTTCCCTGAACAAGCGTGTTACCAAAACCTGTGAGTGGTACTGTTGCTCCTGCTCCTGCCCATTCGACTAATGGTTGATAAATACCAAGTCCTCCGAGTATTACACCGATTACAACAAATGATACAAGAATTCGTGCCGGTGTAAGCTTTGTATAATCAATAAGGAGCTGACCTATCACACAGATAAGACCACCAATTAAAAATGCTTTCAAGAAATCCATAGATTTTCCTCCCAGAAGTATTATGTGAGGAAAAATTTTTATTATACATTTAATAGTATATCTTTTAATTTATTTAAAAAAGAACATTTTGTGTCTTCTTTCCTTATTTTTAAAATGAAACACAATATTTTGTATATTTTTCCTTTTTTCTATTGACAGAACATTTCATTAGTTTTATAATCATTCTGTTAATTTAAATACATTTAAAGGAAGTGCTAATTATGAAAAAAATAGTTTCTGTATTGCTTGCCGTTGTGCTTGCAGTCAGTTCTGTAATCACATGTTTTGCATGGGTTCATGTAGACGAGAGTAACAGCCAGATTCCTGTTATCAGAATTTCAGGTGACGGTGAACCACTTTATGACCAGGATGGTAAAAAAATATTTCATTATAAGGATATTGTTAAACTCGTTTCAGGTGACGGAGAAAGCGATTCAGCCAATAGTGAAATGTACAAGTCAATGGCATCAACTCTTCTTCCGGCAATGGCAAAAGGTGTTTTAACTGATAATTGGGATGACTTTTATAACGGTCTTGAAACAGAAATCAGCAAAATTTTTGCTAACTCTTTACTTGATGAAAATGGTAATGTAACGAACAATTCAGGTATTTCTGAAAAACGCAAACAGGAAATGGCAAATAAAAGAACATATAGCCAAAAGGGTGATAAAGGTTATTTCAGTTTAGATGATTATTGGTTCCATTATGACTGGCGACTTGACCCTATGGAAACTGCTGATGAATTCAATTCATTTGTTAAGGACATCAAGAAAGCAACCGGTTGCGAAAAGGTTGGTATTGCAGCATCATGCCTTGGTACAAATATTGTAATGGCTTATGTTGCTAAATATGGTGTCGAAGATATTCAGGGTATTGGTATGGATGGCAGTGTTGTTGGTGGTGCAGAAATTCTTAGTGAGGTTATCTGTGCAAAGTTTGATATTACACCTCCTGCGGTTCTTCGTGTTCTTCATGATGTTGAAGGTCTTGGTATGTTCAGTGTCAGTGAATTTGTAATGGCAACACTCGAAATGCTTACTCAGACAGGTATTCTTGAAGGCGTAATCAGCACAACTGAAAATCTCTTATACGATAAGCTTGTTAAAGGTACAACATCTGCTCTTGCTCTTTCAACATTCTACACATGGCCTAACTATTGGGCTTGCGTATCACCTGAAGATTATGAATCAGCTAAATATTATGTATTTGGTGAAGAAGGCAGTGAAAAGAGAGTAAAATACGCAGGTCTTATCAGTAAACTTGATAATTATGATAAGGAAGTCCGTCAGAGAGTTCCTGAACTTCTCCAAAAAATCAAAGATGGTGGTGCCAATTTATGTATCATCTCTAAATATGGCTTCCAGATAATTCCTATCTGTGCAAGTTCTGATGTTGTTTCTGACCAGTTTGCTTCAGTTAAGCGTTCATCATTCGGTGCAACAACACCTACTGTTTATGAAACACTTTCAGACGAATACATTGCTATGAGAGAAGCTGAAGGCAAAGGCAAATACATTTCTCCTGATAAAATGATTGATGCATCAACATGTGTTTTCCCTGATTACACATGGTTTATAAAGGGTTCAAGTCATTCCAACTGGACAACATATGAGCGTAAGATTATGTATGATGTTGCATCTGCCGACAGACAGCTGACACATGACGATTTCCCATATACTCAGTTTATGGTTTACGATACTCCAAGTGAAACACTTTATCCAATGACTGAAGAAAACTGTCATACTGAATTCTGGGATGCTGACCCGGATATTTATAAGCCGGTTTCATACTTTGACAGATTAAAAGTTGCAATAAAAGCAATTTCAGTATGGTTCCCGCTTTTCATTGAACAAATTACAAAAAACATGTAAAATAAAAGATTCAACAAAAAGGTCCAGCATAACGCTGGACTTTTTCTGTTAAAAAATCGCATCCAAATAAGGGTGCGAATCCATATAATACTAAAATTTATATGAATTTTAATGAATAGTGAAGACGTAAAAGTTAAAAAGAAAAAATCCAAGAACTAATCGTCCTTGGATTTTTTGGTGCCGGTGACCGGGGTCGAACCGGTACGGTATCGCTACCACTGGATTTTGAGTCCAGCACGTCTGCCAATTCCATCACACCGGCAAATTATGTGACCTTGATATTATATGAGATTCACAACAAAAAGTCAAGAGTCACAGGAGATTTTTTAATCAAAAATATACTTGTATTTATCACTTTTTCGGAACGAAAAGAAATCAGAGCCATTGCCGATAATTATATGGTCACTTATTCTCAAACAAACTTTTTGCATAAGATTAATCATTCCAATTGTAGCATCAATATCTTTTCTTGACGGAGCCACAACTCCTGAAGGATGATTATGTACTAGAATTATGCTTGATGCATTACAATCAAGAGCTATTTTCATAATTTTTCTTGTATTTAGTGGTGCTGTATTTACAATACCCTCACTTACCTGAGTGAAATTCAACACTCTACAATTAGAGTCAAGACACAGCACATACATCTTTTCATTCGTAACGCCCTTAAAATATGGTGCAACATATTCAGCTACACGAACACTTGTATCAAGAATTGCTTCATCATTATTAATCTTATCAACCTCATACTTTTTAAAAAGTTCGGGTATCATTTTAATAAGTGTTGCTGAACGTTCACCAATTCCTTTTACACTACATAACTCTTCGAAACTTGCGTCAAAAACACCTGAAAGCGAGCCAAAAGTATTGATTAGATTATGTGCTTCTTCATTTGTATCCTTCAACGGAACAGAATAAAACAATAAAAGTTCAAGAACATTGTGGTCCTGAAAATTTTCCAGACCATCGCTTAAAAATCTCTGTCGCAGCCTCTCACGATGGCCTTCGTGAACATTTTTTGATTTTTTGTTAGCTGTATTTTCAGCTTGTTTTGTCATCCTACTTAAACACCCTTTTTATGTTTTTTCTCCATCTGTATAGATATATTGTAACAAGTCTTGTAAGAACAATATCATACATTGCAAATATGATATTACCGGCAAGCAATAACAATGGTAATGCAAATTTACCAAAAGATTCAACATCTTCAAAAGAAATCATAAATATTTTTGTTACAATAAAATAAGATACCACCATCGCAACATTGAAAATCAGATATTTTACTACCCAACAAGCAAAACCTTTTATATGTTTTTCTAATATACTTTTTAAAATCGGGTAATATCCAAAAAATCCAACATACATTATTGCGGGTTCTTTATTACCTAAAACCAAAAGAGAAATAATACTTACAGCAACATATATAAGACCTGCAAATCCATGACCAAATTCCACGACCAGCATCATAAGCAGTGCTCCGGCTATAATTGGAATCGCATATTCAAGAGAAATTGTTACACCTGACAAAATCATCAGTAATAGTGACAAAGCAGCAATCACACCACCTAATGCCACTTTAAATGAGAGTTGTTTTCTTTTATTCATATCAGCAACACGGAATCAAATCCCCACCACAGCATTCACAACAACAATCGGCACAAAGAAGTGTTGAACAAATATTACATACACCATCATCACTTGTTTTTCTCGATGTTCTGTATCCACCACGGGAGTTGTTGTTCAATGAATTGAAAGCAGCTTTATATTCCTGATTATAAGGGTCAATTGAACAAGCAGTCTGATAACAATTGTATGCTTCATTAAGCCAACCGCGACGCTGATGAATAACACCTTTAAGATAATGCCACTCAGCACTTATCATATAAGATGGCACGCCGTTAAGAATTGTTTCAGCATCATCAAGCCGACCTGAATTTATACACTGACGAACATCAGAAAACTGTGAATTACCACTATAATTGTTATTCTGATTTCCTGCATAGTTTGTTGTTCCTCTTAACTCGTTAAGAACAGCGTCATATGCATTATTAAGTTCATTCATCCTGTTAGTTTTTTCACTATCAGGAATGTTTGCATTGGTAATTTCACCAGCTATTCTTCTGTATGCGTCCATTACATCCTTTTCAGTAGCATTTCTGCCCACTCCAAGATAATCATAAGGATTATTCACTGATTTCACCTCTGTACTTCTGAATTATTCTGTCCAATCTGAGACTTAATCCATCATATATAATATTTTCAATAATTGATGAAAAATTATTGAAATTTTGTTTATTGAAAGTTTCTGTTAATGCACCAATCGACATATTGATTGTATGTGTTGAAGCATCTACGATATCATCACAATTTTTGAATGGATTAAAAGAATTATCTTTTATATCCTTTTCGTAATCATCAAACGCATCAAGAAAATACACTACCCTGCCCAGCTGATAGCCAAACTGTTTTGCTTTTTCTTTATTATCCCCTGTTTCACCATAGGAGAAAAGTTGAGATAAAATATCTGCTGTAGGATGTGCTGATTTATCAAGAGAAATATTATCTTCTTTTTCAATATCAAATTGTAGGGACATACCCTTATTGACAATATTGAAAATGTCAGCATGTTTCTTTTTTGCCTTGTTTTTTATTAAGCAAAAATACGGATATAAAATATATAGAATAACTTTTTTAAGAAAACTGCTGTCGTGAAGATTATCAATTAATTTAAAATATGCAAGAATCACCGTTATTGCACAAGCAAGTTTATAAATGTTATTTTCACAAGTGATTTTCATACATTTTTTGCAAGGATTAAATGAGCAACGAGAATTTGAAACATTGATTTTATCATTTGATAAACCAAGCTTATATATCACATAAAAAGCGCCATCATAACTTAAGAGAAAGCGTGATAAAAATCCGTATTCTTTACCCATTTCCTTACAAAGTGTACAATACACGCCTTTGTAGGCTTCGTACTCTTTAATTTTCAGTTCAGGTTTATTTATAGTTACATATCCGAACATAAACTATCTTGTAATCCCCTTTAATACGGTTCTTGCAACATATGGCTTATTCATTGTGTAAATATGTATTCCGTTTACACCATTTGAAAGCAATTCATTAATTTGTTTAATCGCAAACTGAAGACCTGCTTTTTCTAAATCTTCAGGACTATCCTTATATTTTTCCAAAAATTCAGAAACCTCACTTGGTAACTTTGTTCCTGAAAGAGAAATAATTCTGTCAATTTGCTTTATATTTGTGATTGGCATTATTCCTGCAAAAACAGGCACGTAAATGCCTTTTTTACGGACTTTATCCATAAATGAGTAGAATATGTCATTATCATAGAAAAGCTGTGTTATAAGAAAATTAACACCGCTATCAACCTTTATTTTAAGATTATCAATATCCTTTTCAATGCTGTCACACTCAGGGTGGCACTCAGGATAACAAGCGCCACCAATATCAAAGTAACCATATTCCTTAATATACTTCACAAGTTCATAAGCGTATGTGTAATATTCCCCTTCCGGACGTTGAAAATCATCAGGAATATCACCACGCATTGCAAGTACATTATCAATGTGGTTTTCTTTTAATGTATCGAGAATTTCTTTGATTTTATCCTTTGGTGTTGATGCACAAGTAAGATGTGCCAAAGCTGTTGTATCAAGTCGGTTTTTGATAAGAGATGCAATTTTTGTTGTGTATTGGCTTGTGCCACCACCTGCACCGTATGTAACACTCATAAAATCAGGATTCCAGGCAGAAAGTTCTCTCACAGACCATTCGATACTATCAAAGGCAGAATCTGTCTTTGGAGGAAAAACCTCAAAGGAAATCAACTGGTCTTTTACCATAAGTTTTTCAGTAATTCTCATATTCATTCACCTGTATTATAATAGCACATTACCATATTTTTCGCAATAGAATGAAGATTTTTTAACATTTATTTTACAAAATTGAAAAAGTCACACTAAACAAAGTGAATGGTTTCTACATCTCGGCAAATTATAATTTGTATTAATATTAATCCTAAATTTACTATTGACATTATTTACTGTGAGTGATAAAATTCTTGTAAGTTAATAACAACCAACAAAACCGATGAGAAAGAGTAGTAATTGATTTCTTCTTATTTCCAGAGAGCTGTTGATGGTGCAAATACAGCATTAAGAATTTCAACGAATGGACTTTTGAGGGCAATCCGATATGTAGGTGCGACGGAGGGCAACCGTTATAGTGCTAAGTGTATGAAAGTACACGATGAGTGCGTATTTCAAATACGAATTTGGGTGGTACCGCAGATTATTCAGTCTGTCCCATGTTTTTGGGATGGACTTTTTATTTTTTTGGAGGAAAAAGTTATGATTTTGAACAATGTTGATTTTGAAACCTATTTTAACAATTATCCTGATAAGAATGGTTACTTCGGTAAATATGGTGGTGTATTTATCGACGATAAATTAAAAGCTGCTATGGCAGAAATTACAGAGGCTTATTTCTCAATCTGCCAGTCAAGAAAGTTCATTGCAGAGCTTCGCAGAATCCGTAAGGAATTTCAGGGTCGTCCTACTCCTGTTACACATCTTGAAAGACTTTCTGACTCTCTTGGTGGTAAGGTTCAGCTTTATGCAAAGCGTGAAGATTTGAACCATTCAGGTGCTCATAAGCTTAACCACTGTATGGGTGAAGCACTCCTTGCAAAATATATGGGTAAGAAAAAGATTATTGCAGAAACAGGTGCAGGTCAGCACGGTGTTGCTCTTGCTACTGCAGCTGCATATTTCGGTCTTGAATGTGATATTTATATGGGCTCTGTTGATATTAAGAAACAGGCACCTAATGTTGCAAGAATGAAAATTCTCGGTGCAAATGTTGTTGAAGTTACACACGGTCTTCAGACACTTAAAGAAGCTGTTGACGCTGCTTTTGATGCATACAGCAAGGAATACAAGGATTGTATTTACTGTATCGGCTCTGTTCTTGGTCCTCACCCATTCCCAATGATGGTTCGTGATTTCCAGAGCGTTGTCGGTATTGAAGCAAGAGAACAGTTCATCGAAATGACAGGTCATCTTCCAAATTCTATTGTTGCTTGTGTCGGTGGTGGCAGTAACGCTGCTGGTCTTTTTGCAGGATTCCTTAATGACCCTGTTGACATTTATGGTATCGAGCCTCTTGGTCGTGGACCTAAAATGGGTGACCACGCTGCAAGTCTTAAATATGGTACAGAAGGCGTTATGCACGGTTTCAACAGCATTATGCTTAAAGACGAAAATGGTGAACCTGCTCCTGTATATTCAGTTGCAAGTGGTCTTGACTACCCTTCTTCAGGTCCTGAACACGCATTCTTGCAAGAACTTGGCAGAGTTAAGTATGATGTTATTGATGACGAAGAAACAATCGACGCATTCTTCAAGCTTTCTCGTCTTGAAGGTATTATCCCTGCAATCGAGAGTTCACACGCTGTAGCTTTCGGTATGAAACTTGCTAAACAGATGGAACACGGTTCAATCCTTATTAACCTTTCAGGTCGTGGTGATAAGGATATGGATTACATCATTGAGAATTACGGTATCAGATAAATACATATAG
The DNA here is from genome assembly GCA_045631225.1 of Candidatus Fimenecus sp. Taxonomy (GTDB): domain Bacteria; phylum Bacillota; class Clostridia; order Oscillospirales; family Acutalibacteraceae; genus Fimenecus. The sequence continues at coordinate 17,430 of JAZQUG010000029.1, read as the reverse complement.
ATATGAAAAATCCCCACAAATCTGTGGGGATTTATTCATTTATTTATTCTTTTCTTCTTTTCTTTTCTCAAAGAAATCCTTCGTTTCTTTTGCAACTATTCCAGAAAGTGCAAAGAGTGCAATCATATTTGGAATTGCCATAAGACCATTGAAGATATCTGCGATTGTCCATACTGCAGAAATTGTCATATACGGACCGATAAACACAGCAAGTATATAAAGATATCTGAATGCCTTTACAATTTTCTTATTACCTTTTGTAAGGTACTTAAGACAGCTTTCTGAATAATAATCCCAACCAAGAATTGTTGTAAATGCGAAGAATACAAGGCAAACCATAAGTACAAAAGATGTTACTCTTTCAGGTAAAAATGCAATACCTTCACCAAAAGCATAAGATGTAACGCCAACACCTTCGAGTCCTTCTACTTTCCAAGCACCTGTGAGAATGATAGAAAGACCTGTCATTGTACAGATAACGATTGTATCAAGGAATGTTCCTGTCATTGTAACAAGACCCTGACGAACAGGCTCTTTTGTTTTTGCTGCTGCAGATGCGATTGGTGCTGAGCCAAGGCCTGATTCATTAGAGAAAATACCTCTTGCAACACCTTTTTGCATTGCAACAAACATTGTACCAACAATACCGCCTGTTACTGCAGATGGGTTAAATGCACCTTTAACAACAAGTTCAACTGCTGCGGGGATTTTATCAAGATTAGTAAAAATAAGAATGAGTGCAAATACAACATATGCAATTGCCATAAATGGAACAATAACTGTTGCAACCTTTGAAATTCTCTTGATACCACCAATAACGACAAGACCTACGCAAACAGCGAGAATAATTGATGCGATTACAACTGACCATGAATATTCACCGATAAATGGAATATTAACTGTGTTTGTGTTATTTGCATCAAAGAATGAGTTGATTGCTGATGAAATACCATTAACCTGAGTAAATGTGCCAATACCCATAAGACCTGCACAGACTCCGAAGATTGCAAATGCTTTTGCAAGCCATTTCCATTTTTTGCCCATACCTTTTTCGATATAGTAGAAAGGTCCACCCCATGTATGACCATCTTCGTCTACAACACGATATTTTACAGCTAAAAGACCTTCAGCATATTTTGTTGCCATACCAAGAAATGCTGCAACAAGCATCCAGAAAAGCGCTCCCGGTCCACCTGCACAAATTGCTGTAGCAACACCGACAATATTACCTGTACCGATTGTAGCAGAAAGTGCAGTACACAATGCACCGAATGATGACACATCACCCTGTCCACCCTCTTCTTCCTGTACCATCCACTTTAAAGCTAATGGCAAACGGAAAACCTGAACAAGCTTTGTTCTACAGGTAAGCAAAAGACCACCTACAATAATAAGCACCATAAGAGGTACGCCCCACACAAAATCGTCAATTGCAACTAAAACATCATTAAAATTCATATACATTCTCCTTTTCTATAATGAAAAAAGCTGAGCGTAATAACACACTCAGCCCTGAAAAAAATCCTTATAAGAAATTTCCGTCCTTTGACCTGAGAGATTAGCTTTACGCCTTGCACCTTCGGTATCCACCTTTCGTGGAGTTCTCCGGAATACCATCCGCAGACAGTCAGTTTAACTTTCAATCTGCATCACCTGGTTATTAAATTGACGAAAATGATTATATTATAAAGGAATCGAATTGTCAACAAAAAATCGGAAAAAATCACGACAAAATATATGTAAGTGCCATTACTAGTGATTCATCAGCTTTTTCACTTTTTAACAGCATTATAAGACCTAAAAGCAAGGCTTTATCCGGCTCATCAAAAAAAGTCTGAATGGTACTTTGCTTTGGATTATTATCCTGTTTTGATGATTTTTCTTTTTCTTGCTTCGTTTCTTGTTCCCCTTTGAAATACTCCTTAAAATCAGGGTAAATATCTTCTTTTGGAAAATTGGGAGGCATATTTGTAACCTTTGCCGTTATTGTTGGTTTGTAACTACTTGGTTCTGTCTTTTCATATTGATAATCCAATTCTTTTTGAGCCACCTTTGTTACTTCATCTGATGTTCGCTTCATTTCTCTGACTCTAGCCATAGCTTTTTGTTGCATATTCTGTATTTCTGAATATGAATATCCACTCATAATTAAAACAAGCCTTTCAATAATGGAAGAACTTCCATAAGTTGTAAAAATTTTACTGCTTCATCAGCTTTTTGCTTTCGTTCATCACTTAACATTGGTTTTAAATCCTCAATTAAACGAGTTCTGTAATCCTCTTTATTGAACTGTCCCATAAGTCCCATTATTTTCTTCATCATATCAGCATCTATGGGCAGATTTGGAATCACATCAGGCTTTTTTTGTTTTTCACTTGGTTGAGGATTGTCTTTTTCCATCAGAGAATCTGCAATGCCCTTGATTTTTGCCATATCTTCATCACTTATTGAAGATAACAAATTTTCAATATCAATCATTTTTACCCTCCGTATATTTCTTCAGCAGTTCTTGTGCTTTTGGAGTCGAGAGCAATTTTTCAATTGATTTTCTGTCGCTTAATATTTCTTTTAATTTCAGATTTTGTTCAGAAGAAAGGTTTTTCATTAAATATTCTTGTGTTTCTTCTTTTGTTTTTTTTGATTTGATATCATTTATTAATTCATCAAAATTTCTGTTACTCATTGAAACCACCACCATAATGTTATATAATAATATCTATGATATTAAGGTTGGTGATATGATTGAGAATACTCGTTTTATCCGATTCCCACGGTGATTATTTTGCTATGAAAAGAGCAATTGAAGCTCAACCAACAGCAGAAGTTGTCATCTTTTTAGGTGACGGTCACATGGATTTTGAACGTTGCAGAACACTTTTGGAAAATAAAAGAATTTATTGTGTACAAGGGAATAATGATTTTCACTGTACTTATCCCAAAAAATCAATTATTGAAGAAGGTGGCTTAAAAATCTATATCACCCACGGTCATTACGAATACGTAAAAAGTGGTCTTGGCGGTTTGATTTCAGTTTCAAGAAGAAATAATTGTAAATTAGCACTTTACGGTCACACTCACAACCAACAAGAGGATAATTATGACGGAATCAAAATGTTTAATCCGGGTTCAATAAGAAATGACGAATATGGTGTTATTGATATTATTGATAATGGATTCATCTGCATCGGAATTAAATTAAAGTAGCAAAAAAAATATACATATAAACATAGCAAAAAAGAGCGAGGCCTTGCGACCTCGCTCTTTTGTATAAATTAATATTTAATTGGGTTTGCATCAAGGTATTTCTTAACCATCAATGCTACTTTAAACACGATTGCATCATCAAATTCTCTCAAATCAAGACCTGTAAGCTTCTTAATCTTTTCAAGACGATATACAAGCGTATTTCTATGAACAAAAAGTTTTCTTGATGTTTCAGAAACGTTAAGATTATTCTCGAAGAATTTCTGGATTGTGAAAAGTGTTTCGTGGTCAAGGCTTTCAATTGAACCACGCTTAAAAATCTCACGAAGGAACATTTCACAAAGTGTTGTTGGAAGCTGATAAATAAGTCTTGCAATACCAAGATTTTCATATGTTACAATTGTCTTTTCTGTATCGAACACTTTACCAACTTCAAGAGAAACCTGAGCTTCTCTGTATGAACGAGCCAAATCCTTGATTGTATCAATTGGAGTACCGATACCAACAAGAACGCGTGTATAATACTCAGTACCAAGAGAATCTGCTATTGAACGAGCAAGCTTCTCAAGGTCTTTTATTTCAATATTGTTCTTAACCTCTTTTACAAGAGCAATATCATTTTCGTTAATGTTGATAACAAAATCCTTTGACTTATCAGGGAACAAATCCTGAATTACATCAAATACTGAAACATCATTCTTTTCTGCAATTCTGATAAGAAGAACTACTCTGGTAACATCGTTGTTAAAATGAAGTTCTCTCGCCTTAATATAAATATCACCCGGAAGAATATTATCAAGAATAATGTTCTTAATGAAGTTTCCACGGTCATACTTTTCATCATAATACTGCTTGATTGTTGAAAGAGCAATTGAAAGGACTCCGACATATTTTTCTGCAATATGGTCGTCACCCTCAACAAAGATTGCATATACAGGATGCATAGGTGCACCGAAAACCTTATAAGTATATCCGTCTATAACTTTATTTTCAGTTTCTGCAAAAACCTCAACAACTGCATTAGACTGTACTTCACCAATTTTTCCTAATTCACTACAAGAAATGACAGTGCCTGTTTCGTCAATAACACCGAATGTTCTTTCGATAACGTCTGTCATCTGATGGACGATTCCCTGAAATAATCTATTTGACATCGTTTTACCACCTTTTATACAAAATCACAATTAGAACACTATGTATTTTACACAATAAAATCTATTTTTGCAAGTGAATTTTTGATATTTCCCAACTTTTTTCAATCATTTTACACAAAAATTTCAATATTTTTTGTATATTCCACGCATTTTAGTTAGTTTTCATCTTAAATTTTATTGTTAAAAATGACTAAAAGATTTATCTTTCAGTTATTTTTTCAAGTTCTTCATGTGTAATTTCACGACACTCACCGGGTTTCAAGTTCTCATCAAGATAAAGACTACCCATTTTTTCACGATGAAGTGACAACACCTTATTGCCCGTTGCAGCAAACATCCTTTTTACCTGATGGTACTTACCTTCACAAATCATAATTCTGACTAATGACTTGTCCACATCATCGATAACCTCTACTTTAGATTCCTTAAGTTCTGTGCCATCGCCTAAGGTTATTCCGTTTTCAAGGGATTTTATATCCTCGGGTGAAAGCGTATGTTGGAGCTCAGCAACATATGTTTTAAAAATATGATTTTTGGGTGAAAGAATTTTGTGTGCAAAATCACCATCGTCAGTTATCAGCACAAAACCCGTAGTGTCCTTGTCAAGTCGCCCTGCAGGAAAAAGTCCTTTACGGAAAAGCTCATCAGGCACTAAATCAACAACAGTTTCGTCTGTATCACTTTCACTTGCAGATACTACACCCTGTGGCTTGTTAAGCATTATATAAATATGCTTTTTCAATGTAAGCTCAACGCCATCAACTGTAACAACATCTTTATTCTCATCAATTTTTACTGAACTGTCTTTAACAACAGCACCATTAAGAGTAATTCTACCCTTTCTTATCATTTCCTTGACTTCTTTTCGGGATAATGTTCCCTGAGAAGCAAGTATTTTATCAAGTCTTTCCATTTCATCCTGAAAATCCGTGCATAAAGCCATCGAGTTCAACCGAACAGATGTCTCCGCCAATAACTTTTCCATCATATACTAATATATTGGCGTGAATACACTCCTGATTTTCATACCCTTCATAATTTTTTACTGTATATGTCCAGCATTTTGCTCGTTCACCTGCAAACTGAGTCAAATCAAACCCTTGTGAACGCTGTATATCATTATATGCATTATATACATCATCTGACTCTGTAGGAATAATAACCTCTTTAACCTGAACCGGTTCTTCATCCACCTTCCAACCAAACTGTGATATAAAGCTCATTCGTTCTTTATGGGTTTCCGCTGACATATTAATTTCGTTTTTACCGGCTGTTTCCTGACTCTCATTTGAAAGAATAAACAAAGAAACTGCTGTAAACAATACAAATCCTATCAAAAAGATTACTTTAATCTGCTTTGTTTTTACAGAGTACACGAACATAAAAGAAACACCTCGAACACAATTTATATAAATAAATATGCTACGAGGTGTGCTTCTTATGATATTAAATCTTTATGCATTATTCATCAACGCGTTTTGACTGAGATGCAGCCTTTAAATGCTGACGAGCACGACGGATTTCATTTACTGAATTTGTAAGAGTTTCATCAGCCACTGCTACGATGCTTTCAACATATTCGCTTGCACTCTGGCGCATTTCTTTTGACCAGTTTCTTGCCTGCTCTGTAAGTTCAGTTGCAGAAGCTCTTGCCTGTTCAATAATTTCGTTAGCAGTCTGTCTTGCCTGCTGGATAATTTCTTCAGCCTGCATTTCAGCACCTCTTGTAATCTCGTCCTCGGAAATGATTTCTTTTGCTCTTACGTGTGCCTGTTCAATAATCTTATCAGCATTGTCCTGTGCACCTGTAAGAATTTCCTTTCTTTCTGAAGCGATTTTTCTTGCCTGCATAAGTTCTTCCGGCATATTGAGTCTGATATCCTCGATAGCTGTTTTGATAGCCTCTGCATCAACTAAAAGGTTTGATGTAAAAGGAACTGTTTTTCCTTCCTCAAGTATAGCCTCAATCTCTTCAAGTAAGTTTTCTATTGTCATTTTCCTACACCTCGTTTAATTCTTTCTACTATATCTTCACAAATTATTTCGGGAACAAAATCACTTATATCCCCACCTAATTCGCAAATTTGCTTTACTGCGCTTGAGCTTAAATAAAGATTTTCTACTCTTGTATTGATAAATACTGTTTCAAGCTCACTATTAAGTTTTTTATTCATCTGTGCCTGCTGAAATTCATATTCAAAGTCAGACACAGCACGAAGTCCTTTAACAACTGCAACAGCATTTTTCATCTTTGCATATTCTGCAAGGAGTCCTTCGTAAATATCAACCTCAACATTATCAAAATCCTTTATACAACGAGAAATCAATTCAGCTCGTTCTTCAGGTGAGAAGCAAAAATTAGTTTTTGACGGGTTTTTCATTACAACAACGATAACCTTATCAAACAACTTTGAGCTTCTTCTGATAATATCAAGATGTCCGTTTGTTACAGGGTCAAAACTTCCCGGACAAATTACAGTTTTCATATTTTTCACTTATTCTTTCTGTATGAAGTAACTTTGATTTTACCATATTTATATTCACGATGTTTAACGAAGTCCCCTGCCGATTCAGGTAAAACCTCTCTCAATTCACTTTCACAGAGAATCACACCATTATCAGCCATTTTTTCGGCAACAGCAGGTAAAACACTGTCAATAATCTGTTTATTATATGGTGGGTCAAGGAGAGCAATATCAAATACATCATGACTTAATGTAATATACATTTTTCCGTCACCACAGAAAACACTTGCTCGTTTTTCAAATCCCACTGTTTTAAGATTCTGTCTTACAACTTCAATTGAACGACTTGATGAATCGACAAAAGTACAATGCTTAGCCCCTCGGCTCAATGCCTCGATACCCAGCTGTCCTGAACCTGCAAACAAATCAAGAACAGAAGCCCCCTCAACATCAAACTGAATAATATTAAAAATACTTTCTTTTACCCTATCGGTAGTAGGACGAACATCCTCACCTTCAAGTGTAATAAGTTTTCTGCCTCTTGCTTCACCTGTTATTACTCTCATATATTCGCTCCATTGTATAAATACATGTAAGTATTATCTCATTTTTACCTGTATTTGTCAAATTATTTTGTAAATATTATGGGAAAATCAAGCATTTTTTAAACAAACAAGTAATTTTTCAAGCTCGTTTACAGTTTCAACAACATATTCTGCTCCCTCAGCCTCAATAATTTCACGGTCACGAAATCCCCAGAGCACACCGATTGAAGGGAGTCCTGCATTCTTTGCTGTAAGAATATCTGTATCAGCATCGCCAACAAAAACAGTATTTTCAAGCTTACTATTCATCTGTTCAACTGCGTAATATACACCATCCGGTGCAGGTTTGTTTGGTCTGTCATCACTACTGCCGACAACAAAATCAATGTTTTCACCAAACATTCTTTTACACAAATCCTGTGCAGCAAAATCCGCTTTATTAGTTACAATCGCTGTTTTAAATCCTGCTTTTTTCACATTAGTGAGCATTGCATTTATACCGTCATATGGTGCAGTTTTATCCTCCATATGGATTTTATAATAGTCACAAAAATCCTTGAAACAGATTTCAAAAGTATCTGTTCCAATTACCTCATCAGGAACTGCTCTTTCCATTAAAAGACGAATTCCGTTACCTACAAAAGAACGGATTTCACTTAAATTTCGCAAAGGATAGCCTTGTCTTTCCAACGCATAGTTTACACTATCCATAAGGTCCTCAAGAGTGTTAAGAAGCGTTCCGTCCAAATCAAAAATTATTGTATCAATCATTTATTATTCCTCACTATAAAATTCATAGATTTTTTCTGCAAGCTGTCTGTTTATACCGTTTACCTTCTCAAGCTCATCCACACTTGCAGATTTTATATTTTTAATGGTTTTAAAGGTTTTTAAAAGTTCTTTTGCTTTCTTTTCACCAATACCATTAATTTTTGTTAAAGATAGTTCTAAACCTCGTTTTGTATGTTTCTTATGATGAAATCCTACAGAAAAACGATGTACTTCTTCCTGTATTTCTGATACAAGAGTAAATGCACTTCTCAACGAATTTATTGCAATTTCTCCACCATCACCTGTGATTGCTCTCGTTTTATGCTTTGAATCCTTAACCATACCAAATAAAGGAATATGAAGATTCTTTTCAGCAAGAACTTCTCTTACCGCATTCACCTGACCCTTACCACCGTCAAGGAGAATCAAATCAGGCAATTTTCCAAAGCCCTCATCGGCATTTTCATTTTTGTATTTCTCATACTCATCAAATCTTCGTGACAAAACTTCTCGCATCGAACCGTAGTCGTCCTGTCCTGTAAAAGACTTAATATTGAAAGTACGATATGCTCTTTTTAAAGGTCTGCCATTCTTAAAAACGACCATACCTGCAACATTATCCTCACCACCTGTATGAGAAATGTCGTATGATTCAATATATTCAGGTGTTTTCTCGAGGCCTAAAAGAGTTTTAAGTTCTTCAAGTGATTTTATTTCAGATGATTGTTTGCCCTTTTTCTGTGCAAGTTTTTCATATGCATTTTCACGACACATGTTAACAAGCTTAAGTCCCTCACCTCTTTGCGGAACAGAAACTGTGCATTTTCTTCCTCGCACATTAGTTAAATGTTCTTCCAGCAATTCCATATCCTCAAAATCTTCGTCCACGAAAACTTTTTGTGGAACAGTTCGATTCATTCCATAATACTGAATCAGGAAATTACATCTGATATTTTCCACCATTTTCTCCGAATCAAAGAAAAAGAACTCACTATCACAAAGTCTTCCTTTATCATATCGAAGAACCGTTATACAAATATCCTGTTCATTTGATGTGACAGCAAAAACATCTTTGGAATCACCTGTATCTGTAACAACCTTTTGCTTAACCTGCATATTTTCAACAGCACGGATTCTGTCACGATATTTTCCTGCATTTTCAAAATCAAGATTTTCCGCACAGATGTTCATTTTGATTTTTAATTCTTTTATAATTTTTGTAATATCACCATTAAGGAAATCAAGAGCATCTTCTACTGCTTCATCATACTCTCTTTTTGAGATTTTACCTGTACACACACCCATGCAACGATTAATATGGAAATTAAGACAAGGTCTGCCTTTTTTGAAATCTCTCGGAAAAGTTTTATTACACTGTGGTAATTTAAAAATCTTATTAGCCTCATCAACAGATTGTTTAACTGAATATGAACTTGTAAACGGACCAATATAATCTGCAGTATCGTCATCCTTTTGGAGAACTGCAGTTATTTTTCTATAAGGTTCATTTGTCACTTTTATATAGCTATATCCCTTATCATCTTTTAAAAGAATATTATATTTTGGTTGATTCTGCTTGATAAGACTTGCTTCAAGAACCAACGCCTCAAATTCGGAGTCAGTAAGAATATAGTCAAAATCGTCGACATTTTCAACCATTTTACGAACTTTTACGGAATGTTTATTCTGTGAACCAAAATACTGACTAACACGATTTTTAAGTTTTTTTGCTTTACCAATATAAATAATCTTCTCCTGTTTGTTTTTCATTATATAAACACCTGGATAAAGAGGCAATTTCATTGACTTCTCACGTAATAAACCAAGTTTCTCGTTCACAGCTTCACCACCTTTTTTTCGGACAGACGAGGACGTCTGTCCCTACGCGATTTCATATGAAATGTATTATAACATACAGTTATAAAAAAATAAAGCACACCACAAAACGTGATGTGCTAAATTCTGTTTGATTATTCAGCAAAACCTGATTCAACGAGCTTAACAAGCTCTTCAACAGCCTGTTCTTCATCAGAACCACCTGCAAGAATACGGATTGTTGTTCCACCCATAATACCAAGTGAAAGAACACCAAGAAGACTCTTTGCATTTACTCTTCTGTCTTCTTTTTCAACCCAGATTGATGATTTGAATTCATTAGCCTTCTGAATGAAAAAAGTTGCAGGACGTGCGTGTAAACCAACTTGATTTTTAACTTCTACATCTTTAGTATACATAAACTCATTCTCCCAAATGAAAAATATAAAATAACAGATTTATACACCTTTGTTACTAATATATTATACCACAAAACTTTTTCTCGTCAACGAAAAAAGTCGCAGTTTTGCATCTAAAACGATAATTCAGTTATAGAAACAAAAACACCATTTTCGCAAGAAATAAGTTTGTGCATTTTTGCCATAATCCTTGACAATTTTTGTATAACATCAATATTTTATCAATTAAAAACAGGATGATTGTTGAACTCTGTATCTTTTTGAAGAACACCAAAAGACATCCCACAGCTCTTATAATATTCAATAATCTTAGGCAATGCTCTTACCGTTGCTTCCTTATTATCATGCATTAATACTACGATATTTTTTGCATCTTTGGGGAACTGACTACAATTAATTACCTGATTTGTAACATTCTTTTCCCCATCAGCATCACCGTTATAACAATTCCAGTCAAAATATGAATAACCTTTTTCTGTCACTGATTTTGTAAGACGCGTCATAATACCCTTTGAGTATTTTTTACTGATTGTATTGCTACCGCCACCGGGAAAACGGATAATATCAGCTTTAACACCTGTTTCCTTTTCAACCACATCAGATATTTTCTGTAAATCCTTAAAGTACGCTTCATCAGAAGCATATACCTCCGAATAAACATGCTTATAACAGTGAAGCCCTATCTGATGACCTCTGTCAACAATATCCTTCATTACACTATTGTATTTTCCGTTCACAACAAAAAATGTTGCTTTAACATTATATTCATCTAAAATATCAAGTATTTCAGGAGTAAGCTGACATGGACCATCGTCAAAAGTAAGATAAACTGTTTTATCCTTTGCCGGTATCGGCTCAGGTAAAACAGCTTCGTTTTCATTCTTTTTAGTTGTACTTTCCTTATTCTTACCTTTATCCTTCTTTGTAGAAAGTTCTTTTTTCAGCTTATCAATTTGTCCATTAAGGTCTTCCACTACACTTTCCTGATATTTGTTAGCATCGAGAGCATCTTTGTATAATTTATCAAGATTACTGTTTTCCTCATGGAGAACCTTGTTTTCGGATAATTTTTCTTCAAGAATTGACTCGTTTTCCGCAAGCTGACTGCTTAATTGTTCATTCTGTTCATCCGACTTATTGTTTTTCACACCAAAAACAACTGTTGTAATCAGTAAAACAAATGCAAGTGCCAGTGCAATATATTTAATAATGTCTGATTTTGTTAATACTTTTATTTCCACATTTATCTTCCTTATTATTTGCTGTGATTATATTCTATAACAAGAAAATGTTTTATTCAACAGTCTTTTTCCAATTTTCCAAAAAAACTTTTTCCTTCTCGGTTATATCTGCATTTTCGAGCATATCAGGTCTGTACTTTGCTGTCATAATAAGTGACTGTTCACGACGCCACTTATCAACATTTCCGTGATGTCCCGAAATTAACACATCAGGTACTTTGAGACCGTTCCATTCATATGGTCTTGTGTATTGAGGATACTCCAGAAGTCCGTTATAGTGACTTTCAAGCTCTTTTGCCTCGTCGTTAGGCAAAACTCCCTCTAACATTCTTGAGATTGAATCTGCAAGAACGAGTGCAGGTAATTCACCACCTGTAAGAACATAATCGCCTATTGAAATCTGTTCATCAACCAAGGTATCAATAACACGTTGGTCAATACCCTCATAGTGACCGCAAAGAATTGTTATTTCATCCATTGTGGCAAGTTCTTTCACCTTTTTTTGTGTGAGAACTTCACCACATGGTGACATATATATGAGATGATTTTTATTATCGCTTTTTTCGCAAATTGCTTTATAGCAATCTGCAATGGGTTGAGTCTGCATAAGCATACCCATACCGCCACCATACGGAGCATCGTCCACACGACGATGCTTGTCGAGAGTATAATCTCTTATATTTATGCAATTTATTTCCACATATCCTTTTTCCCTTGCTCTACCGATAATGCTTTCGGAAAGAACATTTTCACACATTTCGGGAAAAAGTGTCATTATGTTAATCTTCATCTTTAAAAAGTCCTTTTATAGGATTTATTTTAATTATTCCACTTTCAACATCAACAGATACTATAACCTGTTTTATTGCCGGAATAAGCACTTCTCCATAAGAAGTCTTAATATGCCACACATCATTGGCACCTGTTTCACTTACATCAGTTATAACGCCAAGTTCCTTACCTGTATTATCATCAAAAACCTTACAATCAAAAAGCTCCTGAATAAACCAAGTATCTTTTGACAACTTTGCGTCACTTCGTTTCATATAGAGCACTTTATTTTTTAATGCACGTGCCTTGTCTATATCATCAATGCCCTCAAGCATTAAGATTGCAACATTACCATGAGGACGAGCTGAAATAACTTTTATACTTTTTTCACCTTTATTATCAAAATAAAGTGTTTTGAATTTCTTGACAAAATCAGGAGTATCGCACCAAGGGTTAAAACGCATTTCACCTTTTATACCATGTGTTGACACAATCTGACCTAATTCCAAATATTCTTTAATCATAAATTAACACCTTTCGGGTCGTAAAGTTAACCCCTCAGTCACTTCGTGACAGCTCCACTTTCAGGGGAGCCAAGCGCCGACCCCTACAAGTTACAAAAGGGCAGACTAAGTCTGCCCATTGTAATTTAATCAGTCAATATCGACCTGGACTTTTTCTCCTGTACGAGTTGCACCGGCTTTAACAACTGTTCTGATAGCCTTTGCAATTCTGCCTTGTTTACCGATAACTCTGCCCATATCATCTTCAGCAACATGAAGGTGATATACAACAACACCACGGTCGTCAACTTCGTCAACGGTAACAGTAACAGCGTCAGGATTTTCAACAAGTCCCTTAACTATTGTAATAAGAAGTTCCTGCATTTCCAAAAACCTTTCTTATTTAATAGCGCCGCTCTTCTTAAGAATAACCTTAACTGTGTCAGTTGGCTGAGCACCATTCTTAATCCACTGAGCTGCCTTTTCGTTATCAATCTTGATTTCAGCAGGATTTGTCATTGGGTTGTAAGTACCGATTTCCTCAATGAATCTGCCGTCTCTTGGGTAACGAGAATCTGCAACTACTACTCTGTAGAAAGGAGCTCTCTTAGCACCCATTCTGCGAAGTCTGATTTTTACTGCCATTTTTGTTTCCTCCAAATATATAAAAATTTTTATATTAAACACTGTTGTGTTTTAATCAGTGTTTTTTAACTTACATTGGGAATCCGCCTGGACCACCCATTCCGCCAAATCCGTTCATGCCACCCATACGTTTAAGCTGACGACGCATTTTGCCGGAATTCATCTGTTTAACCATTTTCTGCATCTGACGATGCTGATTTAAAAGTCTGTTGACATCTTCCACATTCATACCACAACCCAAAGCAATTCTGCGTTTACGTGATGGATTGATAATATCGGGGTTACGACGTTCTTTTGGTGTCATTGACAAAATGATTGCTTTCATTCTGTCAAGCTGACGTTCGTCAACATCAACATCCTTAATCTTTTTATTAACACCGGGAATCATTGAAAGAATATCTTTCATACTACCCATTCTGTTAATCTGTTCAAACTGGTCAAGCAAGTCCTCAAGGTCAAATTTATTTTTACGAAGATTTGCCTCAAGCTTAGCTGCCTTTTTCTCGTCAAGAGCAATTTCAGCTTTTTCGATAAGAGAAAGCACATCACCCATACCGAGAATTCTGTTTGCCATACGGTCCGGATAGAAATAGTCAAGTTCGTCTAACTTTTCACCCATACCAACAAACTTGATTGGTTTACCTGTAACAGCTCTTGCTGAAAGTGCAGCACCACCACGGGTATCACCATCCATTTTTGTAAGAACAAGACCATCAATGCCAAGCTCGTCGTTGAATGTACTTGCGACTGTTACAGCATCCTGACCGAGCATTGCATCGATAACAAGAAGAATTTCATGAGGATGAACTTCACTCTTGATATTCTTAAGCTCGTTCATAAGCTCTGTATCAATATGCAAACGACCGGCTGTATCAATAAAGACATAGTCATAACCTTTATCTTTAGCAAGCTTAATTGCTTCCTTTGCGATTGTTACAGGATTTGTCTGTCCCATCTCAAAAACAGGAACTCCAACCTGTTCACCAACAACCTGCAACTGCTTGATAGCAGCAGGACGATAAATGTCACAAGCAACAAGCAATGGTCTATGATTTTCATTTTTAAGTTTTCGTGCAATTTTTGCACAATGAGTTGTTTTACCTGAACCCTGAAGACCACACATCATAATAACTGTTGGTGGATGGCTTGCATAAGCAAGTCTTGTCTGAGTACCACCCATAAGTTCTGTAAGTTCTTCATTGACGATTTTAATAACCATCTGTGCAGGTGTAAGACTTTCCATAACCTGAGCACCGATTGCACGCTCAGTTACCTTTGCTGTAAAGTCCTTGGCAACCTTATAGTTAACGTCAGCTTCCAAGAGGGCTAAACGAACTTCTCGCATTGCCTCTCTGACATCTTTTTCATTAAGACTTCCCTTACTTTTCAGTCTTTGAAAAGCGGCTTCAAGTCTGTCGGATAAACCTTCAAATGCCATAATTCCTCCTATTCTGCTAAGGAAAGTGCAATTGACTTTATCTTAACTGTTTTATCATTAATTTCACGGGAAAGACCATTGGATAAGTTGTACTCATTAATTTCTTCAGCACATTTTACTATATCTTCAAGTCCTGATTGAAACTTTTCAAGTTTCTGTGAAAACTTAAGCTTCGACTCCATATCGAAAAGCAACGCCTCTGCCCTTTTAATGGCATCACGTACTCCCTGACGAGTGATTCCCTCATTTTCAGCGATTTCCGAAAGAGAAAGGTCGTCATTGTAGTAAAAGTTAAGATAATCACGCTGTTTTACAGTTAATGCTTCACCATACAAATCAAGAAGCATTGTGATTTCAATACTATTTGCCACTTGTTACGACACCAACCTCTCCATAAAAAATCGTTCTGTAAAGCAATTGAACTTTACAGAACGACATTATACTAAATAATTTTGTGTTTGTCAAGAGTTATTTCCAACAACTTCATCCCAAGCGATACTATCTTCTCCTGTGTTGTTTTCCTGACCACCGATAATAATATCACCTTCACCTGAAAAGGCATTTTCATTATAAATTTCAGGAATAATTGATGAATCCATACCATCGGAAATATCACCAATTAATGAACCTGATGTTGTTTCTGTTGTAGATTCTGTTGTTGACTCTGTCGGTTCGTCAACATCACCTTTATTTTTACAGGCAACAAAAACAATTGCAACGATAAGCAAAACTGCAACCAAAAGAATAATTTTCTTATTCATAATATATGTCTCCTTAAATATTTCTCTTAATATAATACCATATAATTGTATGGTTTTCAAATATTATTTCAGTTCAGCGATTGTAACGCCTTCTTCACCTTCACCGAAAGTACCTACTCGGAATGTACGGATATTAGGATGTTTACGAAGGTAAATATGAATACCCTTTCTCAAAGCACCCGTACCTTTACCATGAATGATTGTAATTTCATTAAGCCCTGTGCGAAGAACATTATCAATAAATGTATCAAGGTCAAGCATTGACTCTTCTACAGTTTTACCTCTTAAATCTATTGATGAATTTGACGATGCTGTAGCTTTCGATGAACCTGTATGAACAGTTCTCATAGTACCTATCTGCTTTTTCTGTGGCTTTTGACCACCGAGCAAACGAATGTTAGATATATCTGCTTTCATTTTTATCATGCCTGACTGAACCTGAACCATATTCTTCTTTTCATCAACAGAGATAACCTCTGCTTCACCACCAAGTGTTTTAACAAATACTCTGTCCCCAACCTTTAAAGGTCTTGGCAATGTATAGTTACCATCTTCATCCTGAAGTCCCTGCTGAATTTCATCCATCTTATCAAGCTGCTTGCCCATTGCTGCCTTTGCTTTTCTTGCAATCTCCTGAAGATTTTTTGTTTTTGCCTGTTCTTTTTTAAGCTGTTCGATTTCAAGAAGAAGTGAGTTACCGGCACGACGAGCATTCTCAACAATTCTCTCTGCATCCTGTTTTGCACGTGCGATTTCCTTTTCACTCTGTGCTTTTGCTTTTTCAAGTGCTTTTTCAGCATTTTCCTTTTGACGAAGAATTGAAATCTTTTCCTCTTCAAGCTTCTGTCTATCATCCTCGAGAGCTTTACGAGCAGTTTCAAGAGTATCAACCGCATCCTCAAAACGTGTATCTTCTTCAGAGATGAGAGCCTTTGCAAAATCAGTTATGCTTTCATCAATTCCAAGTCTTCCTGCAATAGCGAGAGCATTTGAACGACCGGGCATACCGATAAGAAGTCTGTAAGTAGGCTTTAATGATGCAACATCAAATTCACAACAGCCATTTTCGACTCTTTCAGTTTTCAATGCATACTCTTTCAATTCAGAATAGTGAGTTGTTGATGCTATCTTTACACCCTTTTGTCTTAAGTTTTCAAGAATTGCAACTGCAAGGGCCGCACCCTCAATTGGGTCTGTACCTGCTCCTAATTCGTCGATAAGCACAAGACTTCTGTCATCAGCAGTCTTTAGAATATCAACTATTGTTGACATATGTGCAGAAAATGTGGAAAGTGATTGTTCAATGCTCTGTTCATCGCCTATATCGGCAAGCACGTGGTTGAATACCGAAACTCGGCTGCCGTCATCACACGGGATCATAAGGCCGCACATTGCCATAAGCGTTAAAAGCCCTACTGTTTTAATGGTTACGGTTTTACCGCCGGTGTTAGGGCCTGTGATTATAAGTGTGTCGAAATCTATTCCTAACGAAACGGTTATGGGAACAACGCGGGTTTTAGAAATCAGCGGGTGGCGCGCATTTTTTAAAAGAACTTTGCCGGCAGTGTTAACCTCGGGGGTGCTTGCCTTCATTTTAAAGGCAAGGTCGGCCTTGGCGAAAATAAAGTTTATGTGCACAAGGGCGTTATAAGAACGCTTAACAGATTCGCATATTCCTGCCGCATCGGCCGAGAGTTC
>JAZQUG010000028.1:0-32623 GCA_045631225.1 Candidatus Fimenecus sp. | reverse complement strand
CTTATTTCATTGTATCATCGTACTTTAGTGCAGAAACGAAAAACCGTGACAGATTTCTCCGTCACGGTGAATAATAGTTATGTAATTATTTAATAACGATTGAACTCATAATTGCTTCAAAATCAGCCATCGGGAATTCAACATCTGTGTAATAATAACCGTTGATGTTAAATTGAACACGAACATTACGGAAATCAGCAGCTTCATCAGGGATTAAATAATAACCATAGAAGTTATAATCAGTCCAACTTGCTAATTCTTTTGTTAAATATCTTCCATCGAGAATACCATATTTTGCAGAAACAGTTTCACCTAAAGTAACTGAAGTGCTGTCTTTGTAATAGTCTCTGTCATATTGTACATATTCATCGACATTATCATAAGAACCGGTGTTGCTAATATCAAGCTCACCGATTTTTTTGCCATCTGCGTTCATAATTTCAGCCTCAACCCAAAACTGGCTTTCACCTGCTTCAGTATTCGCATCGGTAATTTTATAACCGTAGCCTTCAGGAATTGAGAATTCAAGATAGCTGTTGTAAAGCTTAATCTGTCCCTTGCCTTCGTCTTTTTCTACAATTTCTTTTTCAACAGTTTTTGCCTCTGTTGTAGGTTCAGTTGTCTGCTCTACATCATTACCTGATTGTGTTTCGTCACCGTTGTTGTCCTTGTTTCCGCCACATGCTGCAAGTGTCAATAACATTACAAGTGCTAACATAATTGCAAGAAATTTTTTCATAATATCCACTCTCCTATATATTTTTAGAGATATTTGATGCATTGTTTCACAATACATCATCTGTATTATAAAACTATTTTATATATATTACATTGTACTTTAGTGCAAAAATGAAAAAGAACAAAAAAAATTATAAACCAATTTAATATAAAATTTAGAACACATGTAATAATCGACCTTGTATTAGCAAGATACAATTCTATTAAATAATTTCTAAGCACGGATGAAACTAAATCACCCGTGCTTGTGTCATAAAATAGAGTATATAATCAACCAATTTTATATATAGAAATTTAAAATTGTGTGATATAATTTTGTGATAGGCTTTATAACCTTTGAAATATAGCCATTTATTGTGACGAGCAAGACACGGTAAGGCATTTGAAGGTCTTTTAAAAAGATATTTTAACCAATCCAGTTTTGTAACAATTATATTCTTTAAGAGTAGCTGAGAGTACACACTTTTTATCATAAAGTATATGAAGTTATATGTAAATAATAGTTTAAAACATGCTATAAAATTGATAAATATGAAACAAAAGCTATATAATTCAAACGATGATATTTATAAAACAATTAAACCTCCCTTGTCGGGAGGTTCTTTCATTGGATTTCAGTTTTTTGAATACCAAATATCTTTCTTAGTATCCCACCTAAAAGCTTGGGACTTTTTACTACAACCACTTTCATATATATGCCTCCCCTAACCTTTGCAGAGAGCTATTCCGCATAGCACAAGTGCAATTGCAAGTATAACAATAATTGCTTTTTCGGGAAGAATAAGTGATATGAGAAAACCTAAACCTAACGCTACAAATATAATCCCTTTTGACCCTCTTTTTCTTCCCATAAAATAACCTCCCTGCATATGTATTTACTACATTATACGCAAGGAGGTTTTATTTGTTACATTTGAGTTTCTATTATAATAAGTGTTCCGTCTTTAACTATAATTTCACCATAATCGTCGATTATATCATTACTTGTGCCCAAAGCACCATCAAATGGGTCAAGAATATCATTATTGAGTGAATAATGAAAACCTTTTTCGGTGACGCCAAAGGCTTTATTGCCATGGGCAAAAACTGAAACCTGTTGATTTTCTTTTCTATTAATTTTTATTGAAGAATTTGTAATACTTCTGAAGATATGCTTATTATCAACTATTTCAAAATAATAACCTGATTTAGAAGCCATAGCCATCAGTGAAATATTTGCTAAGGTATGTTCAAACCGACCACCTGTTCCACCAAACAACACAAATGACTTAAATCCGAGCTTCAATCCCTCGTTATAAGCTGCTACGCTGTCTGTAACATCTTTTTCCACAGGAAGAGTAATCTTACTTACGTTATCAGGCACACATTTAATAGAGTCAAAATCACCAATTAAAAGGTCGGGAGCTAAATTGGCCTGAACAGCAATATCATATCCACCATCAGCACAAATGATATAATCATCAGACATTATATTATTTTTTAATATTTCAGCAGTGCAATCACCACCACCGATTATAACACATCTGTCTTTTAAAGTTCCCATTCTTTAATTTCCTTTGCCTGATTATACATCTGAATGTAATTATTATGTCTTACTTCACTTATTTCGCCATTTCTGACTGCTTCACAAATTGAGCAGCCTTTATCATTTACATGAGCACAAGATGTAAATTTGCAAGTGCCTATATACTCTTTGAATTCTCTGAAGCAATATGGCAAATCATCTTTTTTGATAATTTCTGTTTTTTCAAAATCAAAGGATGAAAAACCGGGTGTATCAATAACATAACCGCCACAAACACTGAATAATTGTGCCTGACGGGTTGTATGACGACCACGACCAAGCTTATCACTGATTGCACCTGTTGACAAATTAAGTGAACTGTCCAGTCTGTTTAACAAAGTTGTTTTGCCAACACCCGAATTACCTGTAAAAGCACTGATTTTACCATTCATAATTTCTTTAATTCTGTTCAAAGAATTATCATCATCAAGAGTAATTACCGTGATTCCGCTTTTTTCATAAACATCATAAATTTCTTTATAAGATGACAAATCGGTTTTTGAAATTACGATATATGGTTCAATATTTTTATATTCAGCAGTTGCTACAAGCTTATCTATTACAAAAAAATTAGGGCGTGGCTCAACTGTTGAAACAACGATAATTAAATTATCAATATTTGATACGGGAGGACGGTTAAGAAAATTCTTTCTTTCACAAATAATATCAATAGTATTTTCAGCATTTTCATTAACAGAAATTTCTACCGTATCACCAACAAGAGGTGTAATTCTGTTTTTTCTGAAAATACCTCTTGCTTTACATTCATATGTCGTATCGGCGACTTCAACATAGTAGAAGCCGCCAATACCTTTAGTTATAATTCCTTTAAATTTATTCATACACATCTTAATTTGCTGCAGGAGGACCTGAGCTGACAACTAATGAAATAGATTCATTTGTTGAGAATTTTGTTGTACCGTCAGATGCAGGAACCTGTGACATAACAACACCCTCAGGAACTGTTGTACTATCTTGTTTGATTGTTTCAATATTTTCTGCTTTAAAACCAGCCATTGTAAGCTTATCTATTGCTTCTTGCTGTGACATACCAACAACATTATTAAGTACAACCTTATTATCAAAGGTGATTTCTTCAACCTCTGTTATAACTGCAGGGTCTTGTGTGAAATCAACCTTACCTTTTTGAACCGGTGAATCATCAATTGTAATTGTATAACTGTTATCTGCACCTGAACCTGTTAAAGTGAACTGTTTAGTTGCACCGTCAAGATAAAGCTCTTCTGATGTAAAGAAGATGACACTATTGATATAAATTTTAAGTATTCCAGTTTTATTAACGGATGGTAATGTTACAAAAACTTCAACTGAGGATTCAGGAGGAATTCCGTTACTTACTGTAAAATCAATCTTTGAACCAACAGGCACATCAGCATCAACCTCAACGCTTTGCTGAACAACAACGCCGGCTTCCAACTCACTGTTGACTTCAGTGACAACACCAACCTCTAATCCTTTTGATTTAAGAAGTTCTTCTGCCATTTCTTTTGATGTTCCCTGAATATCAGGCATTTTTACAGTTTCCTTAGTATCAGTCGCAACATATAATGCAACCTCAGAACCGATTTTAACTGTTGAACCTACTTCAGGTGATGTTTTAATAACACATCCCGGAGTAACGGTTTCGGAATATTCTGAAATTACTGTTGAGATAATACCCCTCTGATTAAGATATGACTTTGCTTTTTCTTCTGTCATACCAATAATAGATGTATCAAGGAGAATACTGTTTTTCTGAGCAATAGTCAGAGTTATAGTAGAACCCTTATTAACCTTTGAACCTGAAACAGGGTCTTGTGAAATAACAGTTCCGTCATCAAGAGTAGAATTTTCAACCATTTCAATCTCAAAGGTGAAAACATCAGTATATTTACTTTCATTTTCAATCTGTGTGTAATAGTTAAAGCCTGTGAAATTAGGCAAATCTACCTTCTGATTCCTAATTCCGAACAGAATAGCACCAATAACCAAGGCAAGAACAACAAATCCTGCAATTGCACCCATCATAACAGCTGTTGTTTTATTCATAGAACTCTGTTCAGCAACCTGAGCACCATTATCATTAGAAATACGCTGTTCCCTATTTGATAAATTATTTGTTCTGATGTATTTAGTAGGCTCCTGGTCAACAAAATATGAATAATCAAATTTGATTGACGGATTTCTCTTAAAATCATTGATATCCATAAGCATTTCTGCTGCAGAACCATAACGACTATTAGGTGTTTTTTGCATTGCTCGCATAGTAATCTGTTCAAGGCCCATCGGAATTGTAGAAACAATCTCACGAGGTCTTTTTGCCTCTTTCTGAAGCTGCATAATAGCAACAGAAACAGCACTGTCTGATTGGAACGGTAACTGTCCTGTAAGCATTTCATACATTACAACACCAACTGAATAAATATCAGCTTTTTCGTCAGTTACTTCTCCACGAGCCTGTTCAGGACTGATATAATGAACAGAACCGATTGCTTTATCAGATGTAGTATTTGAGTCAGTACGACTGAATCTTGCAATACCGAAATCAGTAACCTTAATTGTTCCGTCCTGTAAAAGTAAAATATTCTGAGGCTTAATATCCTGGTGAACAATACCTTTATCATGAGCATGCTGAAGAGCAGCTAAAATCTGTCCCATAAAGTGTACTGTTTCTTTCCAGTTAATTACACCCTGCTGTTCAATATATTCTTTAAGCGTAATTCCATCAACATATTCCATTACAATATATTGAATTCTGTCACCAAAGCTCACATTATAAACTCTTACAATATTAGGATGAGAAAGAACAGCAATTGCTTTTGACTCATTTTTAAATCTTCTTTTAAATTCTTCATTAGAAAGATACTCATCTTTCAAAATTTTAATTGCAACAATTCTGTCATCAATATTATCGTAAGCTTTATATACAACGGCCATTCCACCAACGCCGATAATTTCTTTTATTTCGTATCTTCCGTCAAGACGCTTTCCGCAAAAGTTATCCATTTGATAGTCTCCTTTCGTCCAAATCAATATGACATGGTAACAACTGTAACATTATCGCCACCGCCGTTGTTGTTAGCTCTGTTCACAAGTCTTTCAGCGAATTCATTAAAGTTACCGTCGTCTGTCAGTTCAAAAACCTCATCAGGCTTAACATAATTTGTTAATCCGTCAGTACACAAGATAATAATCTCATCACCGGATAAAAATTCCTGACAAAAATCAACACGAACATCAGATTTAACGCCAAGTGCACGGGTTATATAATTTTTTCTCGGGTCTTCATTTGCTTCGTCAGGAGTAAGCTTACCACTATCAACCATTTCCTGTACTAAAGAATGGTCTTTAGTCAATTGATTAAGCTTACCTTGAGTTAAAATATAAGCTCTTGAATCACCAACATGAGCAACATAAACCGATTCATTTACAATCATTGCAACGACAACTGTTGTACCCATACCTGTCAAATCGCAATCAGACTGACCTTTATCAAACACACTGACATTAGCAGCAATTATTGCAGAAGTAAGCATATTTTTTATAGAAATATCACTCATACCCTGACGGTATGATGCTGAAATTCTTTCTGAAATAATTTTCACAGCTATAGAGCTTGCATAACTACCACCTGCTGCACCACCCATTCCGTCACATACAACAGCCCAGGCAACAGAGCCGGGAAGTTCACCTGCTGCATATGAGTCCTGATTAGATGTTCTCGCAAGACCAATATCTGTTTTAGCTACGATTTTCAATATGCTCACCTACTTTTCTTTTAGATGCTCTAAGCTGACCGCAAGAAGCATTTATATCACTACCAAGAGTTCTTCTGACTGTTGCTGTAATACCTCTTGATGCCAAAATATCAATAAAATGTTTCTGTCTTTCAACAGAACTTTTAACATAACTTGTCTCTCGCACATTATTAACAGGAATTAAATTAACATGACAAAGAATACCCTTTAATCGTCTTGAAAGCTCCAAAGCACACTCATCACTGTCATTTATTCCTTTTATCATTGCATATTCAAATGAAATCCTTCTGCCTGTTGTATCAGCATAATACTTACAAGCTTTAAGAAGTTCGTCAATATCATATTTTTTATTGATTGGCATTGATGCATTTCTGATATTATTATTTGGTGCATGGAGTGAAACTGATAATGTCAATCCAAGTTTTTCCTCTGCCAAATCATAAATTTTAGGAACAACACCACATGTTGACAAGGAAATGTGCCTCATACTCATATTCTGACCCTTTTCATCAGTAATGAGATTAAGCATTTTCAATACATTTTCATAATTATCAAAAGGTTCACCCGTTCCCATAAAAACAAGATGATTAATTTTAATACCCAAGTCATTCTGAGCGGTATAAATTTCGGATAACATCTCACCTGTTGATAACTGTCTGACAAAACCGCCGATTGCAGAAGCGCAAAATGTACAGCCCATCTTACAGCCAACCTGAGTTGAAATACAAATTGAATAACCATATTTATATTTCATTACAACACTTTCAACATACTCACCGTCAGAAAGAGCAAATAAATACTTGACTGTTTCATCAATTTCAGAAACAAGCTTTGTGTTTATTGAAAGGTTATCAAAATAAAATATCTCACTTAATTTCTGACGCATATCTTTTGAAATATTTGTCATTTCATCAAATGAAGATACACACTTTTCATGTATCCACGAAAAAATCTGGTTAATCCTGAATTTGGGAAATCCAAGATTTAATATTTCATTTGAAAGCTCATCATAACTTAATGAACGAATATCTTTTACCATCTGATTTATTCCTTAATCAATTTTGCATAAAAGAAACCATCACAATTTGCACTTGGTTCAACTGTAACCATACCACCATTTTTAAATTCCTTATGCTCATCTAAAAATCGTTCGCAAACAGCCTGATTTTCTTTTTTACTTAATGAACAAGTAGAGTACATTATTACTCCCTTATCCTTAAGATAAAGTGACGCATTATTTAAAATATTATATTGCAATTCACATAATTTGTCAACAAAACCGAAATCCTTATACTTTATCTCAGGCTTTCGTCTGATAACACCAAGACCTGCACAAGGAACATCACACAAAATCTTATCTGCTTTTGGTAAATCGGGATTATAAACAGATGCATCACCGATAGATGCTTTAATAATATCTATACCGAGTCTTTCAGCACCATCATTGAGCAGCTTAACTTTATGGTCATATAAATCAAATGAATAAATAGTTCCTTCGTTTTCCATTATTTCTGCCATTGTAAATGACTTACCACCGGGAGCAGCACACATATCAAATACAATATCACCCTTCTGAGGTGCAAAACTATCAACGCATTGTTGAGATGCTAAATCCTGAGCATGAAAATACCCTTTTTTATAGCATCTTGATTTAAAAACAGCATGACCTGAAAGTATTTCTAAAGCAGAGCTGTTCGATTGACAGATTTCGGCAATAATATCCTCTTTAAAAAGTTTCTTACACAATTCATCAGGACTTATTTTAAGAGTATTGACTCTTATATAAACAGGCACTGTACCTACAGATGCACTCAATATTTTTTCAGTGTATGTAACGCCGTAATCATCTATAAACTGTGAGACTAAATTTTCTGGACAAGAATATCTGATACTTAAATTATATATCACATTATCTGTTTCAGGTAACAAAATTTCATTAGTTGATGTTTTTCTTAACACTGAATTGATTAAACCTGAAGCAAAAGCACATTTCACTTTTCTTGACAGCTTAACGCTTTCATTAACTGCTGCAGAATCAGGAACTCTATCCATATATTTAATCTGATAGACGCCCATTCTTAAAATAGTCAGAACCTGGGGATTAAGCTTTTTTATCGGTTGTGTCAAGACCTTGGAAAGGTAATAATCAAGAGTGATTTTACGCTCTAAAACACCATAAACCAATGCACAGACAAATGCTGATGATGTTGCTTCATATTTAGTCAACAGCTTATCTAAAGCAATGTTTGAATATGCTTTATCATGTTCAATTTTACTTAAAATTTTATAAGCTAATAATCTGTCATCCATAAATTAATCTCTTCTTCTGTTCATAGATAAAATTAATCTTAAAAGGTTAGCGATACTAACCGCAAGAGCAGCAACATAAGTCATAGCAGCTGCAGAGAGTACACTTTTAGCACCTTTCTTTTCTTCATCACTGAGAATATCAACATCACTGATTACATTTAACGCCCTTTTACTTGCATTGAATTCAACAGGCAATGTAATAAGTTGAAATAAAACTGCAAATGAAAAGAATATTATGCCGGCTAACGCTAACGGTTCAAAACTCAAGGCTAAACCGATAATTGCAAGTGGGATACCTGCTTTTGAACCGATATTTGCCAAAGGCAAAACAGTATTTCTGATTTTTATGGGTGAATAACCCTGTGCATACTGTGCAGCGTGACCTGCTTCATGACAAGCAACACCAATAGCAGCAACTGATGTTGAATTATATACATTATCAGACAATCTGATAACATTTGATTTAGGGTCAAAATGGTCTGTAAGATTTCCTGAAACCCTCTCTATCTGTACATTTGTTATTCCGTAAAATCTTAAAACCTCAAAAGCAGCCTGTGCTCCCGTAATTCTTCGGGCTGACATTACCTTTGAAT
The DNA here is from genome assembly GCA_045631225.1 of Candidatus Fimenecus sp. Taxonomy (GTDB): domain Bacteria; phylum Bacillota; class Clostridia; order Oscillospirales; family Acutalibacteraceae; genus Fimenecus. Next base: position 23,660 of record JAZQUG010000028.1, on the reverse strand, counting down.
ACTTTTTAAATGATGAATTAACCTTTGCAGATGCAATCATCGATAAAATAACCATCGGTAAAACAAGAATTATATAATAGTAATTTGAAATATAATGATATGAAAATAATCCATTCATAATTATTCTCCTATAATAGTACCTAAATCAATTTTGTTACCTCTTAAGAAGCTTGCTGAATCCATTTTTCTTTTTCCTTCAGCCTGAATCTCAAGGATTTCAATACAATTACCGTCCCCACACATACAAACGAGTCTGTTATTATTATCAACAACTTCTCCTGATTTTCCCGAAAATGTTTCAGTTAATTTTTGTGATTTATGGATTTTATATGTTTTTCCGTTAATTTTTGTTGTTGCAACAGGCCAAGGATAAAGTCCACGGATTTGATTATGAACCTCTGATGCAGATTTACTGAAATCAACAGGACATAAATCCTTTGAAAGCATTGAGGCATATGTTGATTGAGAATCATCCTGTTTAATGGGATTTAAAGCATTATTTTCAACAAGGTTAATTGTTTCAATCAACACATCTGCACCCATATGGGACAATGTGTCAAAAAGCTCACCGGCATTCATATCTTCAGGAATATCAAATATTTTTGTCATAAGAATATCACCTGTATCAATACCGATATCCATTTGTTGTGCAGTAACGCCTGTAACTGTATCACCGTTTAAAATACTCCACTGAATAGGTGCAGCACCACGAAGCTTCGGAAGTAATGATGCGTGAATATTTATACAACCATATTTTACACTTTCAAGAATTTCTTTAGGTAATATTTTACCGAATGCAACAACTACAATAAGGTCAGCATTCAAAGAATTGATTATTTCAAGTGCTATACCGTCACGCATTGAATTTGGTTGAAAAACATTTAAATTATTTTCAACAGCACAAACCTTAACAGCCGGTGGTGCTAATTCATAACCTCTGCCCTTTGGTTTATCAGGCTGAGTAAACACACCGACAACTTCATTTTCACTATTTACTAAAGCTTCAAGACACGGAACAGCAAAATCAGGTGTTCCCATAAATATTATTCTCATAAAATTATTCCTTACAATATTTTTCGATTTCTTCTTTTGATGCAAGATTATCAATATACAATATACCGTCAAGATGGTCAATTTCGTGACAGAAAGCTTTTGCTTTCAATTCACTACCTTTATAAACGCACCAGTTACCGTTTCTGTTCTGAGCCTTAACCTTAACTGTCATTGGTCTTATTGTTGTACCCTGTTTACCTGGTAAAGACAAACAGCCTTCAGCACTGCACTGAACACCATCTTTTTCTATAATTTCAGGATTAATTAATTCCATTAATCCGTCACCTACATCAATTACAACAACACGTTTAAGAATACCAACCTGAACAGCCGCAAGTCCGACACCCTCTGCCTGTTGCATTGTGTCTTTCATATCATCAAGAAGTTGCCAGAGTCTTTCGTCAAAATTTTCAACAACTCTGCTCTTTTTTCTTAAAATCGGGTCTTCTTCAACCCTGATATTTCTAATTGCCATATTATCTATCACCTAATTTATATTATATTTTCAGGATTAATGTCAGCTGAAACATTTACATTTTCTTTCTTATCTTTTGCAAATTCCTTTAATAATTCGCTAATCATATCCCTGAATTTTCTACTGTTTTTACATTTTATTATAATTCTGCCACGATACTTACCACCGATTTTTGCAACTCGTGGAGTAACGGGACCCAAAACAATTATATTAATATCTGAATATTTTTCACTATGTATTTTTTTTAGCATCTTGAGAAAATCTAAAGATGCTTTATTAACAGAATACTCTTTTTCTGATGAAAAACCAATTACACATAAATCACAAAAAGGTGGATAAACCATTGCTTTTCGTATAGGAAGTTCAACATTATAAAAGGATTCATAGTCCTGATTTTTCGCCATTAAAACAACTTCACTATCAGGAAAGGCTGTTTGTATATATGCTTTTCCGGGATGCTTTCCTCTGCCGCTACGACCAACAACCTGTGTTATCAGGTCAAAAGCTCTTTCACCACTTTTATAGTCATCGTTGTTCAGCATCTGGTCAACACTTAATACTCCAACAAGAGTTACATCCGGAAAATTCAGCCCCTTTGCAACCATTTGTGTCCCGACCATAATGTCGTATTCGCCTTTTTCAAAGCTCTTGAAGTATTTCTCATAAGAATATCGTGAGCCGGTTGTATCAGCATCCATTCGTAAAACCTGAGCATCAGGTACAATAAGTTTTAATTCCTCCTCAAGCTTCTGAGTACCCATACCTTTGAACTTAACCGTATCATTATTACAGTTATTGCATTTAGTGGAATAAGGCACAGAATAACCACAATAATGGCACATCAAACGATTATTCTTTATATGATACGTAAGCGAAATACTGCAATTAGGACAGGTAGCAACTGTACCACATTCTGTACATGAAGCATAGGTGTTATATCCTCGCCTGTTCAAAAGAAGAATCGTCTGTTTCTTATTATTATAATTTTCCCGAATTTCATCAGCCAAATGCTGACTTATGTTTTCAAGAACCATATCACTCTGATATGTTGTATCAATCGTTTGAACATCGGGTAATATGGCGTTACCATATCTCTCCTTAAGCTTAAAAAGAGAATATACACCGCATTGAGCTTTTGTATATGTATCAAAGGATGGTGTTGCAGACGCAAGAATGAGAAGTCCGTTATGGCAACCGATTCTATATTGTGCAACCTCTCTTGCGTGATACCTTGGTGACATTTCAGATTTATAGGTATGTTCCTGCTCCTCATCAATAATAACAAGTCCGAGATTTTGGAAAGGAGCAAAAATTGCCGAACGAGTACCGATTGCGATTTTTGCATCACCACGCCTGATTCTCTTCCACTCATCAAGACGTTGCCCTATAGAAAGAGAACTATGGAAAACGGCAACTTTATCACCATATCTGTTATAAAAAAGAGATAGCATCTGAGGCGTTAAAGATATTTCAGGAATCATAACAACGACTCCTTTATCCGTTTTCAACGCTTCGTCAATAAGTTTAAGGTAAACTTGTGTTTTACCGCTACCTGTTACACCAAAAAGTAAAGCACCTTTAGGTGAATCATCGTTATATAGTGACAAAAGTCCGTTAAACACCTCATTCTGCTCGGTTGAAAGAATGATTTCTTTTACCTCGGTTGTATCATAAGTTTCATAAGGTGCTCTTAGTACCTCATCATCATATAATTCAAGTACACCCTTATTCTCCAATGCAGTTATTACAGCAACTGAAAAGCCTGTAAAATAGCATAATTCCTTAACAGAAGCTACACCAACATCAGATAAAATATTGACAATTTCCTTTTGTTTTTTTGTAAGACCTTCAATTAATTCCGATTCAGCTTCAGGATTAATCTTTAATTGCACCATTTTAATAGTAGCATCATTTACCCGTCTTTGTGTGTCAATATTTCTTAAAAGAATACCCGCCGATACCATTTTATCAAGAATACCGATATTCTTTTTTATACCACATTCAGAGATAATTTTTTCACTTTTTAAAAATGTTTTTTTACCACTGAGATATTGGTAAACCTTGTTTTCTTTCTCCCCTGACACTATTCCGTCAAACTCCGGATTTATAGCATACAGGTTATTGATTGACATAGTAAGTCCCAATGGTAAAAACAATTTACAAGCATCATAATAGGTACAAAAATATCTGTCTCTTACGAAATTTGCTGTTTTTAACATTTCACGAGTCAAAAGCGGCTTATCATCTATAACAGATGAAATTTCTTTCAGCCTTTTAGTGGTTGCAACACCGCTCTGTACTGAAAAAACTATTCCGACACGTGTTTTCGAAGAATTACCAAAGCATACAAGAACACGTTTTCCCGGTAAAACTTCATCATATAAATAATCAGGGACAGAATAATCGAACAACATATCAAAAGAATACGCTGTATTTTCAACAGCTACTTTTGCAACAGTTAATAGTCCCATACTCTGCCCTCCTCATATTATTCTATTTAATTTTACTACTTAAATGTTACGGATTTCTTCAGGTTCAACAACCTCATAATTGCCGGCGATAATTTCGTCCAATGCAATACTTACAGGTTTTTCGTTAAGAATTTCACCATTTTCCTGTGCATCAGAAGAAATTTCTCTTGCTCTTTTAGCAATTGCTGTTACAAGAGAATAACGGCTTGTACGATTTTTAAGTACATTTCTTAAATCAGGATTAAACATTATCTATTACCTCACTTATATAATTGTTCATTCTTTTATTTGAAAAATCGATTGCTTTGATAATTGAAAGAACATCATCAGAAGCACAGTCGATATCTTCATTGATTACAAAATAATCGTATAATTTACTTTTTTTAATTTCGTTATGTGCAATTTCAAGGCGTTTCTTTATATCGTCCTCATCTTCAGTTCCGCGAGAACGAAGTCGATTTTCAAGAACCTCCATTGAAGGTGGTAACAAGAAAATACCAACTGAATCAGGATATAATTTTTTTATATTTTCAGCACCCTGAACCTCAATTTTTAAAATAACATTTTTACCTTCACTTAACCACTTATCAACAGGTCCCTTTGGAGTTCCGTAAAAATTAGAACCGTATTGAGCATATTCAAGAACTTCTCCGTCAGCAATCATTCTCTCGAATTCAGGAACAGAAATGAAATAATAATCTTTACCGTCAGTTTCATTCTCTCTTATATTTCGTGTTGTAAGTGAAATTGATTTCTGTAAATCCTTATTCTTATTAAGTACAACATCAAGAACTGTATCTTTACCTACACCTGACGGACCTGAAAAAAGAATAAGCAAACCCTCATTATTCGCCATATCCGGACCCCTCTAATTCACTTCGGTTTAATATTGTTTCTGCCTTAAGATAGGTTGAAACAACATGGTCACTATCCATAATAAGTATTGCCTGTGTTTTTCTGCCCTGAGTAGCATCAATCAGCATATTTTTTTCTTTGGCCTGTGAAATAATACGCTTTGCCGGCGCAGAATCTGTTGATATAACAGCAATTACTCTATCAGCATTAACAGCATTACCAAAACCGATATTGACCAACTTCATAATTAAACCTCTTATTCTATATTTTGAATTTGTTCTCTGATTTTCTCGATTTCTGCTTTAATATCAATAACATTACGAGCAATCATCACATCCTGTGCCTTTGAACCGATTGTATTTGCTTCACGGTTCATTTCCTGAACAAGGAAATCTGTCTTTCTGCCAACTGCTTCATCGCTTTCTAAAAACTGTCGTAACTGGTCAATATGACTTCTGAGTCTTACAGTTTCCTCAGCAACAGCAACCTTATCAGCAAAAATAGCACATTCTGTAAGTAATCTCTGTTCATCAACCTGAACATCAGATAAAAATTCATTAATTCTTGCAAGTAATTTATCGTTATATTCCTTAACGGTTTCAGGTGAACGTTCTTCAATTATTGAAACCTTATCAAGAATAAGTTCAGCTCTTGAAAGAACATCGTTTTTGAGTTTTGCACCCTCAGTTTCACGCATTGCAATAAACTTATCAACTGCAGTTTCAGTAACTGATTTTACTGCATTCCAAATTTTTTCTTCGTCTGCTTCTTTTTTATGTACAGTAAAAACATCATTATATCTGGCAAGAGAAGACATTGCAAGGTCATCTCTTAAATTTAATTCATTTGTTTCAGCAAGGTCTTTCAGTGCATTAAGATAAGATTTTGCAAGAGAATGATTTACAAGAATTTCAATCTCGTCATCTTCAAGATTTTCTACTGAAACATAACACTCAACTTTACCTCTTGATACACGAGAACCTATATAACTCTTAAGTTTTTCATCAAGAAAGCCATAATTTCGTGGAACTCGGGAATTGAACTCAAAATATCTGTGATTAACACTTTTAAGTTCAACAGTTATATTCATTGTATCAACAACTGCCTGTGAACGACCATAGCCGGTCATACTTCTAATCATATATTCAACTCCATATTATTTACAGCAACTACCCTTTAAAAGTGTCGGAATATCCCCACTGTAAATACCATTATTACATTCAAATCCTAAATGTGTCAGCACATCTGAAATCTCATCAATTTCACAATAACACATATATGCATTCCTATTTGCACAATAGTTTAATCCTGCTCTTAAAAAACCTTCTACAAGAAGTTTATCGGAAAAATCACACTCAATAAAAATAAAATAACACTTGTATGAGTCAATTCGGACTAAGCAATTTCCGACACAGGTATCATTCTCATCAAATCCCATGTAACCTCCGTGGATACCTTTATCATTAATTAAACTATTATCAAATATTTCTTTGATTTTATCAATATCATTAATCGGTTTATAAGTAATCATTATTTAACGTTCTTTCTGTCAACAGATGCTGCAACCATAAGCTTATGCACTTCTTCATCAGTGAGATTACGCCAGTCACCTTGTTTAAGCATACCAAGTTTAACTGAACCAATCTGTGTTCTCTTAAGTCTTGCAACCTCAAGACCCAATGCATCGCACATCTTTCTAATCTGACGGTTTCTGCCTTCATAAATTATGATTTCAATTACAACTCTGCCTTCTTTTTTCTCTAAAACACGAACTTCAGACGGCATAGTCATACGACCATCAATTAAGATACCTGTTGTTAATGCAGTAATCTGTTCATCAGTGATAGTAGGTCTGATTGTAACACGATATGTCTTTGGAACATGATGAGTAGGATGAGTTAACAAATTAGCAAACTCACCATCATCAGTAAGTAATAAGAGTCCTTCGGAATCTCTGTCCAATCTGCCTACAGGATAAACTCTTGTACCCACATCTTCAATAAGCTGTGCTACACATTTTCTACCCATTTCATCACTTAAGGTTGTAATAAAACCTCTTGGCTTATGAAGCATAATATAGGTATTCTTTTTACTTTTTCTTATCTTTTTACCTGCAACAACAACTGTGTCACTTTTCGGGTCAATCTTATCACCAATAGTAGCAGGTCTGCCGTTTACTTTTACCTTACCTGCTGCAATCAAATCCTCAGCTTTTCTTCGTGAAGCAACTCCGCATTCAGACAAATATTTCTGAAGTCTGACTTTATTATCTGCCATAACTACACCTAAAACCTTTAATTTTTATCAGTAATACAACATAGAATCACCGTTGAGAGATAAAAATCCCTCAACGCTGACTATAATAAATATTTATAATTATTCTGCTGTTTCTTCTGCAGAAACACTTGTCATTTCTGCATTAAGAGCCTTGTCCTTTTTTGCTTTATTAACTGCATTTGATACTTTATCAAACATTTCTGGAACAAGACCTACAATACGCTCAGCTGCATTGTCAAATGCTGTGATATGCTTAACATCAACATTTCCGTAAGCATCAATTACAAGGAAAGCAACCGGAAGAATTGTAACGCCGGCACCGCCACCACCGCCAAAGATATCCTTATTTGACTTTGATGGGAAATCAGAGCCACCTGAAGCAAAGCCATATGTAACTTTAGAAACAGGAATAATTGTAACTCCTCCATCTACTTTCATTGGCTCACCAATGATTGTACTAACATTTACAAGGTCTTTTACCTTTTCAATTGTTGATTCGAGAATTCCTGCTGCTGATGACTTATCTTTCATCATAAAGCACCACCTTCATTTATATTTTGATTTTTTGATTTATTTTTTATTCCTTTAAGGAATTTTAATACAACTTTAAAGACTAATCTGAAAACAAGAACAATTACTGCATTGATGAAGAAGATTGGTCTGATATGTATTGATGTTGCAAACTGTGCTGAATTCTTAAGACCGATAAAATCAGGTTCAATTTCAACATCATATTTTTTTACAGGAAGATTTGTACAGATAAATCCCATTGCTGGAAATACCTTCTGACATATTCTGCCATATTCCATAGCAGTTTCTGCTGCATCGCATCCACCTGTAACAGTCATAAATAAATACAACTCACGGATAACAATATGCTTCTTAAATGAAGAAAACATCTTACCAAGTGATGATGCTGCATTATTGATAAGTTCAATTACACCGTCAAAGCCCTGATTATTATAAAATGTAACAAATATATTTTCTTTTTTCTCTGTCTGTTCTTCAGGGTTTGGTTCGGATTCAGGAGCAGTTTCTTCTTTCTTTTCTTTTTCTTTCTTTGGTTTCTTTTCCTTTTCAGGTTTGTCCTTCTTTTTTGACGGAAGAATCTGAATTTTTAAGAAAAGCCATTGAATACTCAATTTGAATTCATCAAAGTATTCTGCATTAATTGTAATTCTGATACTTAAAAGAATTACAAAGAACAAAATAATTCCTAATAAAATATATAGAAAAGTCAAAAGAACACCTCCTTATATGTAATAAATGAATTTAATTATTCTGTAGCTGTGTCATTTTCCTCAACAACAACTTCACTGTCGTTTTCCTGTTCTGTCTCTTTTTGCGGTAAATCGGGCAACTCATCAAGAGAAGATATTGAGAAGCATCTGAGGAAATCAGGGGTTGTACCGTAAACCAATGGTCTTCCCGGCAAATCAAGTCTGCCTTTTTCTTCAATAAGCTTTTTCTGACAAAGTGTAGAGATTACACCACTACAATCAACACCACGAATCTGTTCGACAAAAGACTTTGTGACAGGCTGATTATATGCAATAACGGCAAGAACTTCAAAAGCTGCTGCTGACAAAGGTGTATTTTTTCGAAGCTCTAAAACATCACGGATAACCTCTGCATACTCTGTTCTCGAAGATAACTGATACATATTATCAAGCTTAAGAACACAGATGCCACTATTTGTTTCATCCAATTTAGCAGAAAGATTCAATATAACCTGTTCACAGACTTCAGGCTCAATCCGGAGAACTTCTGCAATTTTATCAAGCTCTACGGGTTCACCGGAAGCAAACAGAATCGCTTCAACTGCAGCCTGTAATTTACTTGCCTTCACGCTAATTCCACTCCTCACTGACATCTGTAAAGTCAGAGTCTAATAACTGCACCTCTGCATCCTCACCATCACCTAAAACCTGAACTTTTTTAGATTTTGTAAGCTCAAGCACTGCTAAAAATGTAGCAACCATATCTGAACGGGATTCAGCATCGGTAAATAACGATTTCCAATTTGTTTTTTTATTTTTTGAAGAAAGCTTTTTAAAAATATTCGAAATTTTTGAACTAACAGAAACAACTTTCTTAACAACAATCTCACGAAATGCCTCAATCGGTGGAGGCAATTGATTTAATTTCTTACCTGCAGCAGAAATATAAGCATTAAAAAGCTCACTAATTTCATGAAATCTTCTGTATGTCTGGTCAACCTCGATTTTTTCCTGTTTTCTGATATAACTTGAAAAGCCTTCAGTATTTTCTGATAACTTTTCTGCCATCAATTTCATATCTCTGTATTCAATAAGCTCACCCTGAAGCTCGTTTTTAAGCTCTTCTGCTTCAGCATAAACAGGAAGTAATGACACAGATTTAAGATATACAAGACGTGCTGCCATCTCAAGAAATTCAGATGCAACATACATATCTTCCTCCTGCATCTGACGAACATAGTCAACATACTGCTCGACAAGAGTAACAATCGGAATATCATATATATTCAATTTATGCTTTGAAATAAGATGAAGAAGCAAGTCCATCGGACCTTCAAAAACATCTATTTTATATGATATTTTTTCCATAAAAACTTCCTTAATTTTTAAAATGGTAAGCTTGCAATATTAGAGAATAAGTTAATTATAATGTTTGAAATAATTGAAAGAGGCCTTGAAAGAACACCTGTCATAATAAGAACAAAAACAACAAGTACAACATATCTTTCGTACTGTAAAAACTTATAATAATGCTTTGCAGGAATTAAAAGCTGTAAAATTCTTGAGCCGTCCAAAGGCGGAATAGGCAACAAGTTGAAAACTGCAAGATTAACATTAACAGCACCTGCAAAAGTGAGAAAATAATATATCGCATATATCATTGTTGATGAAGAATCACCGAGATTTCCCACAAGTGTTGCAATGAAAATAAAAATAAATCCCATAATAAGATTTGAAATCGGTCCTGCAATAGCAGTTAAAGCCATTCCCTTTTTAGGGTCCTTGAAATTCCTTGGATTCACATTTACAGGCTTTGCATAACCAAAGCCACAAAGGAAAATCATAATTGCACCTAGAGGTGAAATGTGTGCCATTGGACTTAAGGTGAGACGCCCTGACAAACGAGGAGTCTGGTCACCAAGCTTTGTAGCAATCAAAGCATGAGCGTACTCATGGATAGGCATTGTACAGAATATTACGAATAATCGAGAAAAAAAAGTAATAAGAAGACTTAAGCCGTCAGAATTACCTCTTAATATATCTAAAATCATCTGAAATTCCTTTCACTATATCTAAATTAGTATTATATTCCAAAAGTTACAATTCTGTCAATATTGTTGAAATCAAAAATAACATTCTTTTCAACATATTTATCACTAAAAATGTCAATTATTGAACTGCTTTGTTCTTCCCCACACTCAAGAGCTATAAAACCATTGTTTTTAACCTTGTCGCACCATCTGTCAGCAAGACATCTGTAAAAAACAAGACCATCATTTCCTCCGTCAAGTGCAGAAGATGGTTCAAAGAGAACTTCTTTCTGTAATTGTGCAATTTCATCTGAAATAATGTATGGTGGATTTGACAAAATCAAATCAGCTTCAGGGAAAATTGACAAATCAACCGTAAATAAATCATCAAAAACAACCACTACATTTTCAAGTTCGAGGTCAACCTTATTTTTTAAAAGGTATTTTAATGCATTTCTTTCTTTTTCAAGAAGATACACAGTTGCATCCTTACGATGTTTTGCTATTGTAAGTCCGATACAGCCTGAACCCGAGCACAGGTCATATACAACGGGATTCTCTATATTTTTAAGCTTATCCAAAGCAAAATCAACAAGCATTTCAGTCTCAGGTCTTGGAATCAAAACACCCTCACCCACAGTGAATGTAAGGTCATAAAAGTCCCATTTACCGAGAATATATTGTAATGGTTCACCATTTTTTCTTCTTGTAATTGAATTATCCAATTTTAAAATATCATTTTGAGAAGCTTCAATATTACTTAAATAAATCTGCTCTTTAGAATAGCCTAAAATATCTTCAAAAAGGCAAAGTGCTTCAAATAAGTTATCATCAGTAAATGACAATTCGTTGACACAATATGAATATAATTCTTTTAAAATCATTTTATCATATCATCCTCAGGATTATCAGTTAAAACAGCCTTTATTGATTCAATAGCAACCTCAATAATGTCGTCTGTCGGTTCAACAGTTGTGATTCTTTGCATTAAAAGACCAGGATATGAAAGAATTTTAACTAAAAAGTTTTCGTGTTTACCCGCATACTTAATGAATTCATATCCGATTCCCATTATTACAGGTAATATAGCAATTTTAATAAGCATCCAAAGGATTTTGTTTATGGTAGCAAGCTGAGGGAAAATTACAACAAGTGAAAATGAAACAGCCATACTTAAAATAAGCATAACAAACATAAATGCTGTACCGCATCTCGGATGTAATCTTGATTGTTTTCTTACATTTTCAACAGTTAATTCAAGTCCGTTTTCATAACAGAAGATTGTTTTATGCTCAGCACCGTGATACATAAATACACGTCTTATCATATCCATTTTTGAAACAAGATACATATAAAGAATAAAAATTCCAATTCTCATAAATCCTTCGATTAAAGGATGATACTTTGAAATATCTGCATTTTTGAGAAGATATGTATCAAACAAATCTACTGCTTCGATAGGAAGATAAAGGAAAATAAGCATTGAAAGTACAACGCCGAGAACGGATGAAACGGCAGTAATAACACCCATCATTTTTTCACCCATATGGTCATTAAGCCACTTATCAAGCTTTGACATATCCTCCTGCTTTTCTTCCTCTGTCATAGCCTTATCAGCTGATTTCATAAGATACTTGTAACCTGTAATCATTGAATCAGCAAAGGCAAACACACCACGTACAACAGGGATTTTATATATTGTTTTTTTACCCTGATTAGTGTTTTCTTCCAATTCTGTTTCGATTGTACCGTCAGGCATACGAACAGACATGGCAGTACCCTTAGGTCCTTTCATCATAATACCTTCAATAAGTGCTTGTCCGCCTATTGATGTTTTGTGTTGCTGTTTTTTACTCAAATTATATTCTCCTTACTAATTAATAGGTAAAATAATTGAAACTGATGTACCCTCACCTATGGTACTTTCAATTTTCATTTCACCATTATGCATTTTTATTATTTCGTCTGTTACTGCAAGACCTATACCGCTGCCTCGCACACTGTTGTTTGCTTTATAAAATTTTTCTGTAATTCTTGGTAAATCATATCTTGAAATACCACAACCATTATCAGTGATTGAAATAACAACCTTATTTTCAACCTCTTCAAGGGATATTTTAACGAACCCTTCTTTTTTATTGTATTTAAAAGCATTATCGAAAATATTAATCAACGCTTGTTTGATTCTGTTTTTATCACCGTTAATTATTAATGTATCAGTTGTAATATCAGAAATTATTTTAATATCTTCCTGAACAGAACGGGTTTCAAAAGATTCGATAACCTTATTTAATTCTCTTACAATATCAAATTCTGATACCTTTAATGATAGCTTTCCCCTATCCATTCTTGAGAAATCCAGTAAATCCTCAACAAGGTCAGATAAGCGGTCAGACTCAGTAACAATAACATCAAGTCCTTTATTGACTACCTCATTGTCATCCTGAGAAAAAAGAATTGTTTCTCCCCATCCCTTAATTGCTGTTAAAGGTGTTCGTAGCTCATGAGACACGGTAGAAATAAACTCACTTTTAACTCTGTCAGCTTCACCGATTTCATAAGCCATATTATTAATCGTTTCACATAATTGACCGATTTCATCATTATATTTATGCTTATCAATTGAAACAGTAAAATCACCCTTGGCAATTTTAGTTGCTGTTTCATTAATTTCACGGACAGGAATAATAATTGACCTTATGAAGAATGCACCGGAAATACAGATAAAGGCAATTATGAGCACCATTAAAGATGATACTAAAAGGAAAACCTGAAATAATTGATTATCCACATCTTCAAGTGAAATAACATATCTTATTGCTCCCGAAACACCCTGCTGATTATCCGGAAGAACGTAAGTCAATGCCATAACCTTTTCATTATTACTCATTTTGCCAACCCAACGACCGATACCATCATTATTACTTAACGCATAATCGTAATCAGGATAGCTTTCATTCTTAACTGAAAATCCGGTGGATGATGCAACAACATTACCGTTTTTATCAATTACCCATACTTCCATAATCTCTTTATCAGGGAAATCATTGACAAAATCAATTGCCATATCATAAAACATTGAATCAACAACGAATGTTTGTGAATCAAAATACGACATAACCAGAGAATTTGCTCTTGATTGTAATGTTGACTCAACGGAATTATAGTATTGTTGTTTTACAAAAAAGCAGGTAAAAATACCGATGCCAAGAGTGATAAAAATAGTTGTAGCAAGAACAGACATACCCCATCGCTTAACAATACTACTATTTTTCAACTTTTGTCACCACCATTTATTTTAGTTATGAACAACCCATTTATAACCTACACCCCAGACAGTAGAAAGGTACTTTGGATGTGTCGGGTCTTCTTCTATTTTATTTCTTATTCTGTGAATATTTACATCTACAATTTTTTCATCACCATAATAAGAATCTCCCCAAACGGATTTTAAAATATCATTTCTTTTAAATGCTACGTTAGGATTGTTAAAAAAGAATTCAACAATCTGAAATTCAATCTGAGTAAGCTCAATTTCTTCACCATTCTTTTTAAACGAATGACTTTTTAAATCAAGTACAAAATCATCATGTGAGATAATATGAGATTCTGTATTTTTACTTTCAAATGAACCTGATAATGAAACCCTTCTGTAAATAGCATCAACTCTTGCTATTAATTCTGAAGGAGAAAATGGTTTTGTAATATAATCATCAGCACCAATCATAAGTCCTGTAATTTTATCCATTTCCTGTGTCTTTGCAGTAAGCATTACAATTCCTACTCTATTACTCTTTGTTCGTATGTATTTACAAACTTCAAGACCATCAACAACGGGCATCATAATATCAAGTATTACAACATCAATATCATTAAAATTTTCATTGAATTTTTTTATTGCTTCTTCTCCGTTGGCTGCTTCTATAACTTTATACCCACTACGACGAAGATTAATAACAACAAAATCTCTGATTGAAGACTCATCTTCTGCAATTAAAACATTTTTCATAATAAATCCCTCACTAATTATAAAGCATAAAAATTTTCTAATATGAATTTTTTATACATATCATAATTTTCCGCTTTAAAAATCAAATAACCATATACATAAGTATCATTTTCATGAAGTTTCTCATAATTAAAACTATTTTCTTCCCAATCCGGAACAGTGAAAATCCGGAATGAAAAAAGTGCACTTTTAATTTTACCATCCGTTGTTACAGAATAAAATGTTAAATTTAGGTTTTCCTCATCATATATCGCAGTAATTTTGCCGATAAAATCTTCAGGAATTATGGCAAGGTGACCAACTTTTGTATTTAACAGACTTTTGTATTTAACATTAAATCTGTTGTTTACATATTCTGACCAGATAATAAGATTGAGTGGTTCGCTCTTTTCACCGTTAATTCTTTGTGAAAAAGGATAAATATCCATTGTCGGAACTTCAATTGTACCGTCCATGTCAATATCCATACAATAAAGTCCATCATTTCTCAGAGTCTTCGGCAAAACTGAGACAGCTTTATTATATAAAGGAAGTGACATATTAAATTTATCATCAAACTCAATTATCTCTGTATAAACTTCTGAATCATTGAACATTCCGTCAACAAAGACTCTTGTTATTTTTTTACCTTCTGAAATAACATTATCACTGACAACATGTTTTATTTCCGGCATATCTGAAATAGTTATAACTTCATCACATGAAACTGAATAATTTTTATTAAAGCTTATCAGTCTTGCTGTCGTAAGATTATTAATATTGGAAAAATTAACCTTGAACATTAAAATTTCGTCTGCTTGATTGTTGTTCAAATCTTTAAAGAAAAGTTCTGTATAACTATCTGTAAAAATCAAATCATTTTCTACACCGTCATATGAATAAATTTCCAATGTATAAGAAACATTCAAGTCGTTATGGAGAATTTTATCATCATCGGATTTACTTGCCCAGCTTAAAAGGATTTCATGACAACCGTCGCCATTTATGTCTGCAAAGTTAATTTCATATATTTCAGAATGCTTACCATAAATTTGCGAAGTATTAATCCATTCTCCACCAGAATACTCAAAAATCTTTGCAATAACAAAATTGCCATCACCGGGTACAGAATATAAAACAATAGCCTCTTCTATACTATCATTATCAATATCGAAAAGAATATATGATGACCTGTAATCACCACCGAAGGGTGTTTTCATAACAATATCTTTTTCGTCCTCCACAGATGCTTCAAAAGCAGCCTGCAAAACACTGTCTTCACCACTGAGTTTTGGTGGTCGCATTAATTGTTCAACAGACAAAAAAGTATGTTCACAAGAAGCTAAAGAGAGACAAACTAATGAAACAAGAACAATTTTAAATATTCTTTTCACTGCCTGTTACCTCTTTTCTATCAATTAGTTGGTTCAACTATTACTTTTAAATCATATTTACCCACTGCCCAACAAGGATAATCACCTGTTACTCTCACATAACCAGGCAAGGCAGTTACATTTTCAGAAAGCTCTGCTTCTGTTGTATCTATAAAAATTGTTAAATCTTCGGCAGTAATGCTGTCAATTTCTGATTCCAAGCCGACAATCTTAACAGGAATGTCCGTATCCTGATTGATTGTAACATCATAATCTTCTCTTGTATGATTAATCATAAAACTTGAGAAAGGAACGCTTATAGTCCTTGAAACCATTTGTGAAGCATCAATTTTTACAGAAAATTTTGTAACATTTTTATCTGTTATTTTAAGTGTCGAATTAATCTGATTAATGTCGAAATTGAATGTATTGATACTACCTGATATATCAGCAAAATCTATTGTACTTACAACAAATTCAGTGATACTATCTATCATATCAACAGGAACTGCAACCTTAACCTTTGATGGATAAACAGAATGCTTAAGCGGATTATTAATGAAATAAGCAGGAGCATTTCTGAATTCAACAACAGTTGGTAAAACTACTTCTTTAAGCACCGGAACTGTTACTGTAATTTCACTTTCTTCAGTTTCCATTTTTACATATTCAAGGTCTGAACCGTCATTTGTTATAATTTTGAATACAGGGTCAAATGTTGTTGTTTTTTCCAATACCTCATCAACAGTAATATTTGCATTTATGCTTACAATTTTATTGACCTCAGTAGCCGGTCCACTGATTAAAACCGTGTTTTTTGAAAGAACAGTTTCACCGACAATGCAACCGTACGGAACAATTGATGAAAGACTTGTTTCAACTTTACCCTCAAGCGGTAACTCAACTTCTTTATATGTATCAAAATAGACTTCAATATAATTAGCAGAATATGAGGCAATCTCATAATCAGAATCCTCATCTTTTTGAGAAACCTTAAGCTGAAGTGTTTTTACACCTGAACTATCAACATAATTTGTATTGGCTGTTACAACAATATCATCGGCAGTAAGTGATGATGTGACATATTTTTTGCCCTTGACGGTAACATCAACAGTAAATTCAGAGTTGCCGAAAACATATAAACCTAATTGTTCAGGCACACTATTTTCAAGATTTATCTGAACAGGAATACCTGAAATAACACGCTGGGTTTCAGGACTCTTTTCAATTGCAACCCACATCCATAAAATAAATGAGATAACAAAAGAAACTATCAAAATAAATCTTTTATCATCAAAAAGCGATGTTAAAGATAATTTTTTCTTTATTTCATTATTTTTTTGGCTCATTTTTTATTACCTCTGAATATCTTTTTAATCTTACTGTTATCTTTATCAGTGTCATTGATAAAGTTCTCTGTTAAAATTTCTCTTAAGTCACCTGCAGAAATGTTTCTGTTAAGAACACCTTTTTCTGCAACTGAAATCATACCTGTTTCTTCAGACACAACAACCACAACAGCGTCACTTGTTTCAGACATACCGATTGCTGCTCTGTGACGGGTACCGAGCTCACTGCTCAAGTCATTATTTCCTGTTAAAGGTAAAATACAACCGGCAGAAACAACTCTGCCATCTTTAATCACAACAGCACCATCATGCATCGGAGCCTTCGGAAAGAAAATGTTGCAAATCAGTTCAGGTGTAACAGAAGCATCAATAACCGTGCCTGTTTTTGAAATTTCACCAAGCATCGTATCTTTTTCAAACACTATCAATGCACCAATCTGTTTATCGCTCATATCACTGCAAGCTCTGCAAACTGAATTGATAGCACCCTTTACTGATTCCTGAATTGCTGATTCGTCACGATTTTTCAGATTGAAAATACCAATATTTGAAACAGAGCTTCTACCGACACTTTCAAGTGCATGACGAATTTCAGGTGAGAAGATAATTACAAGAATAATAAGCAAATTACCAAATAACAAGCTTAACAGGTATTTACTTGCTTCCATATTAAGTAAAGAAACAATGAAATATCCTAAAGCGAGTAAAATTACACCTTTAACTAACTGAAAAGCTCTTGTATCCTTTATCAGCTTTATTGCACTATAAATAACAAAAGCAACAAGAAGCACATCTAATATATCACCGATAGAATTAAAAGAGAAAATTGCTCTCTTAATCTGTTCAAAATAAGTATCAAAATGTTCAAGCATAATTATCTCACTCTTTTCATATAAAAAATACAATATATTGTAAAATAAATGTAAACAAACCTTTAAATGCTTACAAATACACATATTCACAATATATTGTATCACAAGTTATTCTATTTTGCAATTTTTCTTAATGAATTTATTAATAAATCTATATGATTTTTTTCGGTAAACACGGATGGTGAAACTCTTACAGTACCACTTTTTAAGGTATTGAAACTCTTATGAGCCAACGGAGCACAATGAAGACCTGCTCTTACAGCTATTCCGTCGTCAGACAAAGCAGAGGCAACCTGTTCACTATGCATATTTTTAATGTTAAATGAAAGTATCGGTGCATAAGCTTTTTTACAATCCGATAAATCCGTATATAAAATCACTTTGTTATCATTCATTAAATTATACTGAAGATATTTAAGCAGCTGAATTTCATGTTTATAAATATGAGATACCTGAATTTTATTTAAATAATCAATTGAATCTGACAAGGATATTATACCGAGAATATTTGGTGTACCGCTCTCTAATCTGTCAGGATACTCATAAGGTTGCAGTAAATTTTCGGAATTACTTCCTGTGCCGCCCTCAATTATTGTATCCAGAACAACATCATTATTTATCAGCAACAATCCGACACCCGATAGCCCTAAAAGGCCTTTATGACCTGAGCAACAAACAATATCAATATTTTTATTACTTAAATCAAGAGGAATTATACCTGCTGATTGTGAATAATCCAATATAAATAAAAGATTGTACTTATGTGCCAATGCAGATAACGATTTAAACGGCGGTACCATACCAAATACATTTGATGCACCTGTACAAACAATAGCAACAGTGTCCTTATTGATAAGTCTTTCAAAATTTCTTAATGTTGTATATAAATCATCTGAAACTTTTGCAACACTATAACTGCAAATTCCTTTTTGCTTTAATGCTTCCAAAGGTCTTAATACTGCGTTATGCTCAAGATTTGAGATAATGAAATGACTACCCTTTTTTGCTACACCTTTAATTGCCATATTTAATGCAGTTGTGCAATTATAGGTGAATATAACATTTTCAGTTCCGGACATATTAAAAAATGAAGCTACCTTTTTTCTTGATAAATATATTTTTTCAGTTGTGTCCGATGCCATTTCATATGAACCACGACCTGAATTTGCACCGTATTTTTTAATAATCTCCTGAATATTATTTGTCACACTTTCCGGTTTCGGGTATGATGTTGCACTATTATCAAGATATATCATAAATAAACAATTCCATTATATTTTATTTGATTTATCTTTAATAAATTAATATATTTTTCAGCATTGTCATAAATAGTAATACTATATCCGCATCCTTCTCCTCTTTTTGGATTCTGACTTTTTCTTATATTTGCTTTTCCTCCGTATTGTTCAATTATTTCCTTTGCTCTTAAGGCGTGAGTGACGGAGGAAAACTTTATATTTACTCTGTTCACATTAATCACCCGTTATATTTTATGTAAAAGAAAATAAAATGATAAAAAAACTCGTCAGGCAAAAAACTGACGAGTAAATTATTATATAAATTTAATTTTATCTGTCTCTTCAACAAGACATACACAATGTGCGGAAATACCTTCTTTTGCTCCGGTAAAACCGAGCTTTTCTTCTGTTGTAGCTTTTACGCTTACATAATCAACTTTTACACCTAATGCATATGCGATATTCTTTCTCATTTCATCAATATACGGTGCAAGTTTTGGTGCCTGAGCAATAACTGTTGCATCTATGTTATTAACCTTAAAGCCCTTTGAGCTTATTAATTCAACAACCTTCTTCAATAATTCAAGACTGTCAGCATCTTTAAAGCTGTTATCTGTATCAGGAAAATGTTTTCCGATATCCCCTAATGCACACGCACCAAGAAGTGAATCGGAAATTGCATGAAGAAGAACATCAGCATCAGAATGACCCAAAAGCCCGATTCCGTTATTTTCTATTTCAACGCCACCAAGAATGAGTCTTCTGCCCTCAACTAATTTGTGAACATCATATCCGTGACCAATTCTAAGCATTATTATCTCTCCTTTTACTAAGGTAATTCAATGCCAATTCAACATCCTCAGGAGTTGTAATCTTGATATTTTCATAATCACCGTCAACAAATTTTACTGTTTTGCCATACGCTTCAATCAGCATACAATCATCAGTAAAATCCTTACTGTTTTCAACTGTGTTCACAGCATCAAGGTAGAGTGATTTGCTGAAAATCTGTGGTGTCTGTATAAAACGAAGATAAGCACGGTCAGGTGTTGCGATAATATCATCAGAATCGTTTACCTGCTTTACTGTATCTTTAACCTTAACGCCTGTTGCTGCAGCACCGTATTCAAAAGCTTTATAAAGTGTATCACAAATGACTTTTTGGGTTACAAGTGGTCGTGCACCATCGTGAACAGCAACGAAATCAGCGTTTTCTGATGTATTAATTACACCATTATATACACTTAATTGTCTTGTTTCTCCACCTTTTACAACTGTTGATACTTTTTTGAAATTGTATTGAGAAATCAGATTTCTTATATTATCAATATCACATTCACGGGTAACAACGACAATTTCATCAATCAAATCTGAATCATCAAAAGCTTTGATTGTATAAGCAATAACAGGAATGTTATTTATTTGGAGAAATTGCTTATTTACTCCACCCATACGGGAGGAATTTCCTGCCGAAACAATAACGGCAGAAATAAATTTATTATTTTTTACCGCATTGTCAGACATTGTTATCACCTTACACTAAAGCTTCAACAGCAGCAAGTTTTGCACAAAGGCAGAAAACCTCCATTGCTTTTCCTAAATCCTCAACAGTCGGGAATGAAGGAGCAATTCTGATATTTCTGTCTGCAGGGTCATTACCGTACGGATATGTTGCACCTACTGTTGTAAGTACAAGACCCGCTTCTTTGCAAAGCTCACCGATTCTCTTTGCACTGCTGCCGATTGTGTTATAGCTGATGAAGTAACCACCCTTTACTTTTACCCATTCGCCAATTCCCAACGGAGCAATTTCACTTTCAAGAACATCAAGAACAAGCTGGAATTTAGGTGCAATAATTTTTGCGTGCTTATCCATATGTGCTTTTAATCCGTCAACATTCTTGAAGAATTTTACATGACGAAGCTGATTAAGTTTATCATAGCTGATTGTCTGGAAATTAAGTCTCTTCTTGATTTCAGCAATATTATTATCAGATGCTGCAACTGCAGAAACACCTGCACCGGGGAATGAAATTTTTGATGTTGATGTAAATTCAACAAAATTATCTTCTGTGCCGTATTCTTTACATGCTTCGAAAATATTCATAAGAACATCAGGTGTGTCAGTAAGCTCGTGAATAATATAAGCATTGTCCCAGATTACTCTGAAATCCTTTGCAGCAGGTTTAAGTGCGGCAAGTGCTTTTACAACATCATCAGTATATGTTACACCATTTGGATTTGAATACTTAGGAACACAGAACATACCCTTTACCATAGGGTCCTTAACAAGCTCTGCAATCTTTTCTACATCAGGACCTTCGTTTGTCATTTCAACTGAAATCATTTCGATACCGAAATATTCAGTAATAGCAAAATGTCTGTCATATCCCGGAACATTACAGATAAATTTAACATTACCCTGTTTGCTCCATGGTTCACATCCGCCAATACCCATAAACATACACTGATTAAGAAAATCATACATAAGATTAAGGCTTGATGTACCACCAACAACGATATTTTTAGGTTCTACCTCAAGAAGCTCGGCAAAGAACTTTTTACATTCAGGAATACCATCAAGAACACCGTAATTACGACAGTCAAAACCGTTTTCAGCCTTACAATCTTCAACAGTTGCCATATTTGTAAGCATATCAGAAGTCAGGTCAAGCTGGTCAGCAGCAGGCTTACCACGAGACATATCAAGGGACAATCCCTGACTCTTAACTTCCTCATATTTTTTTGTTAATTCGTTCTTAAGAGAAACAAGCTCTTCTTTAGTCATCTGATTTAAAAGCATGTATAAACCTCCAAATTAATTTTCGATTTAATATTTTATAGCATATCAACAAATTTTGCAAGTGATAATTGAAAAAACTGCATTTTATTCAAATAATATAAAAAAATTCCTCCTAATTTGAATAATTTGACAATAAATTATTTCATTTTACTTGTTTTTCAGGACAATGGCAGGTAATATAACAGGATTTTCCGATTCATATTTATTTATCTGTTCCTTTAAAAGTGTTCTGAGATTTCTTTTTATTTCTGCATATTCATTTGATTTTATGAGATTATTCTTCTGTGCTTTATCTGTTCTGTTATCATATAAATAGTCTTCAAAATAAATCTTTGAGGATGATGATAACGGCAACGGTGCTGAAACAGAATAAGTAAAGTCCTTTGTTCTTATGGCTCTGCCACACTGTGTTTCACTAATCTGTATAAAAGCACATTCAGTTTCCTTTTTTTCCTGAATTGGTGTGCCCTGGTAATTTTTGGGAACCTGAATACCTGCAAAAGACAGAATTGTAGGAGGCAAATCAACAAGACTTATAATTCTGTTGTCTTTTATACCCTTTTCAATATTTCTGCCTTTTACAACAAGCGGTATATGAACAGACGAATCGTGACAGCTTCTTTTGTATTCAGCATTTCTTGTCTTAAAGTGACAACCGTGGTCGGAAGTATAAACAATTGTTGTATTATCATATATTCCTTTTTCTTTAAGTGTGCATATAAGTCGTCCTAAATTATCATCAAGACTTTCAATAGCTGCAAGATAATCAGGATACATTTCTTTATAATTACCCTTAAAGCCTGTTAAATCTTCAGGAATTTTATAATCTTTATATTTATCAATTTTCTCTACAGGGCCTTCAAATCTTTTTCTGTCATTCTGATGATGTGGCTCAAGCTGAGATATGAACATAAAAAATGGTTTGTCTGAATTGTAATTTTCTATGTATTCAATAGCAAAATCATTTATTTTATCTGCTCTGTAACCTTTAAAATCAATCTTATTTCCATTTTCATCAAAAACATATCCGTCATACCCGTGAGATGTAAATTCAAGAACATCAGCACCACGGAAATACTTATATCCCCATAATCTTTCTTTGGGGATTGATGTTTTTTCGCAATTTATGTTAATACCATCGTTTTTGCCTGAAGCTAAATGAAGCTTACCGATATATGCAGTTTCGTATCCGTTCTCATTAAAGTAATCTGCAAGAGAAACTGTATCATCCTTTAAGGGAATTCCGTTTATATGACAACCGCATTCAGTAGGATAAACACCTGTCTGAAGACAAGCTCTTGCAGGGCCACATACAGGCTGACAGGTATAACAATTTTCAAAGAATGTTCCTTCATCAGCAAGCTGCATAAGATTCGGCATTATCTCACTGTTGACGGTGTCGTATCTTTGCTGATCCGAGAAATAAAAAATTATATTTTGTCTCATATTAATTCTCCGTAAAAAATATAAGAATATTATACCACAAATAAAGAAATTTACAATGATAAATCGGAGTTTATCGGGGAGTTAATGGGCGTCTCTTCTCGGCTCCCCTTGTCAGGGTACGGGTGTCCGGTGGACACCTCTGCGAAGCAGAAGCACCGACCGAACCGGCAGGTGAGACATAGCTGTCTGCGAAGCAGACTGAGGGGTAGT
>JAZQUG010000027.1:0-29208 GCA_045631225.1 Candidatus Fimenecus sp. | reverse complement strand
ATAGTTGACTACCCCTCAGTCTGCTTCGCAGACAGCTAAGTCTCACCTGCCGGTTCGGTCGGTGCTTCTGCTTCGCAGAGGTGTCCACCGGACACCCGCACCCTGACAAGGGGAGCCGAGAAGAGACGCCCATTAACTCCCCGATAAACTCCGATTTATCGAACATTGCTTATTTTACCGTTAGGTATGGTCTGTTTTACCATCGGGTATGGTCTATTTTACCATCGAGTATGGTCTATTTTACCATCGGGTATGGTCTATTTTACCATCTAAAAATAATATAAAAATAATATAAAATAAATATTATTTAAAGAAATTTTAAGAGAACAATTAATCGATATAAGTAATAAATTATTTGACAATATAGGTGTTGGGTGCTATATTTTATTTACCCATAAAATGTGAAAAGAAGAGTGTATATGAACAAAAAAGAAAGTAAGAAAAAATACGTACCTGAATTTTTGTGTATGACCGCTTTGAGCTTGTTAACGGGTATCTCCTGTGGTCTTATCGGTACAATTTTTGTGAAAGCAATTTCCATTGTAACAAGCTTAAGGGAAAGCAATAGTTGGATTTTGTTTCTCTTACCTGTTTTCGGTTTAGTATTGACATTTATTTATAATAAACTAAAAGTAAAGGGTGTCGGAACTAACCATATAATAAAAAGTGTCCGTTCTGATAAAGCAGTATCACCATTGTTGAGTGTAGCCGTATTTTGCGGAACAGTTTTATCTCATTTTGGCGGTGCATCAGTTGGTCGTGAGGGTGCTGCACTTCAGCTTGGAGGAAGCATTGGCGGACTTTTTGCAAAGGTGTTCAACGTGCCTGAGGATACAAGACGAATTCTTGTAATGAGTGGTATGAGTGGCTTGTTTGCAGCTCTTTTTGGTACACCATTTGCGGCGTTTATTTTTGTACTTGAGGTTGTCCGTATCGGTAAGCATTGTCTTGTGGCAATTATTCCGGCTTTTATTTCAAGCTTTACTGCTTTTTTAATTGCAAATAACCTTGGTGTTGAGCCTGAACATTTTCCTGTAAATGAAATTCCTGATTTTTCCTTTGAAATATTGTGGAAATTCATTTTGATTTCAGTTGTAGGTGCATTTGTCAGCTGGATTTTTGTTAATGCACTTCACAAAACAGAGAAAATTTTTGCGAAAGTATTAAAAAATGAATATGTTCGTGTCCTTATTGGTGGCATTATTATAATAGCACTTACATTAATTCTCGGAACAAATGACTATAACGGTGGTGGAATAAGCGTTGTTCATCACGTGTTTACTCACGGTGAAGTGAATTACGAAGCATTTCTTTTGAAGATTATCTTTACAGCACTTTCCATTGGTGCAGGGTATAAGGGTGGCGAAATTGTACCAACCATTTTTATCGGTGGCACTTTAGGTGGTGCAGGGGCGTTATTGCTTGGAATTAATCCTGCATTCGGCGGGGCAATCGGCATAACGGCACTTTTTTCAGGTGTCACAAACTGTCCCTTTGCGACTGTTGTTTTAGCCTGTGAAATGTTCGGGATTGAGGGTATCGGATATTATCTTGTTGCCTCTGCAATCAGTTTTGCACTTTCAGGAAAAATCAGCCTTTACAACGGTAGAAAAATGCCATTTGTACAGGATAAATAAATTGTAATTTATAAGAATATTTAGTTTGTAGGGGTCGTCGAGGACGCCGACCCCTACGCAACCTGTGCGACAAACTCCAATTGACGGAGTTTTATTTTTTGCTTAAAAATAATCAAAATATCTTAATAAAATAATAAAAAACATCTGTTATTTTTTAGAAATATATGGTATGATATTATCTGTATAAATATAACTATTCATTTTTGAAAGTAGATGAAGTTAAAATGACAAAAAAATGTGATGTCCTTATAGTCGGTTGTGGCGTTGCTGGACTTAATACAGCACTTTCATTACCTGAAAACCTGAATATCATTATTCTTGCAAAAAAGAGTAAAACAGATTCGAACTCTTCACTTGCACAGGGCGGTGTTGCTGCAGTTCTTGATAAGGAAAATGATAGTTTTGAATTGCACATAAATGACACTATGATTGCAGGAAAACACGCTAATGATATTGACGCTGTTACGACATTAGTAGAAGAAGGACCTGCTGAGATTTACAAAATTATCGAATATGGTGTTGAGTTTGATAAACAACCTGACGGTGAACTTAATATGACTCTTGAGGGTGGACACAGCAGACGAAGAATCGTTCATCATAAAGATACAACAGGTGCTGAAATGGTTCGTGCCATGGTTGCCGAAGCACAAAAAAGAGATAATATTACCATAATAGAAAATGCTCCTGTTTTTAAATTGACAAGAGTAAAGAGTGGTATCTGTGCCCACATTTTAACTGATGACGGTCAGGACGAGATTTTTTCAAGCTATTGTGTACTGGCAACAGGTGGTATAGGTCGTGTTTATAAATATACAACAAATCCAAAGGTTGCAACAGGTGACGGAATCCGTCTTGCATTTGAACTTGGTGCACGTATCAAGGATTTAAGCTTTGTTCAGTTCCATCCAACAGCCTTTAATTCCGAAGATAACGAACAGTTCTTAATCAGTGAAGCTGTTCGTGGTGAGGGTGCATATCTGCTTAATTGTAACAAAGAAAGATTTATGCATCGTTATGATGAACGACTTGAGCTTGCTCCTCGTGATGTTGTTTCAAAGTCAATTATTATTGAGTCAAGAAGAACAGGTAGCAACAATTTCTATCTTGATATTACTCATCGTGATAAAGAGTATCTTCTTAATCGTTTTCCCGGAATTCATCAGGGCTGCTTAAAGTATAATGTAGATATTACAAAAGATTTAATCCCGATTTTCCCTTGTCAGCATTATTTAATGGGTGGTATTGAGGTTGATTTGAACTCACGTACAACAGTTTCACGACTTTATGCTGTTGGTGAATGTTCAAATACAGGCGTTCACGGTAGAAACCGACTTGCAAGTAACTCACTTTTGGAAGCACTTGTTTTCGGCAAACGCTGTGCTGATGATATTGTCCGTTGTATCCAGATGAAATATCCTGAAGTACAGATTACTGAAATTGAAAAGCAAGACCTTAATGGTGCACCGTTACTTAAGGGTGTCTGTGATGAAATCCGTAATATTATGCAACGCTCATATTTCGTAATGCCTGCAAATGAAGATGCAGTACGAAACGGATATAAACGAGTTCGTGAAATATTAACTCGTCTTAAAAATGGTAAGTTTAAAATTACTCCTGACTATTGTGAAGCGTTGAGCCTTGCAACAGTTGCTTATATAATTCTTAAGGAGGTCAATGACCAATGAAATTAAATCAGTTTTATGTAGATAATCTTATCAAAGAAGCAATCAGCGAAGATATTAACTATATCGACGTTTCTGCTGACTACCTTATTCCTGAGGAACAAAGAAATGACTCATATTTTGTAGCAAAGGCTGACGGTGTACTTTGCGGTCTCGATATTGCGATGAGAGTTTTTACTCTTCTTGATGATACATTCACATATACAGTTCATAAGAATGACGGTGACGAAGTAAAAGCAGGTGACTTAATCGTTGAATTCAACGGTAAAACTGCTTGTCTTTTAAAGGGTGAGAGAACAGCACTTAACATTATTCAGCATATGTCAGGTATCGCAACAGCAACAAATAAGGCTGTTAAACTCTGTGAGGGTACAAATGCTTCAGTTACAGATACAAGAAAGACATTACCTGGACTTCGTGCATTACAGAAATATGCAGTAGTTTGTGGTGGTGGTAAAAATCACAGATACAATCTTTCTGACGGTGCAATGCTCAAGGATAACCACATTGATGCAGGTGGCGGAATTACAAATGCTGTAAAAATTCTTCGTAGCAAGCTTGGTCATATGGTTAAAATCGAAGTTGAAACAAGAAACTTTGATGAGGTAAAAGAGGCAGTTGAAGCAGGTGCTGACATCATTATGCTTGATAATATGAATAATGAGCAGATGACAGAATGTGTAAATTTCATTGATGGTAGAGCAAAGACAGAGGCATCAGGTAACATTACTCTTGACAATATTGCATCAGTTGCAAAAACAGGTGTTGATATTATCTCTCTTGGTGCATTGACTCACTCAGTTAAGGCATTTGACATTTCAATGAAAATGAGATAAGTATGAATTTTAATGAATCAGTAGAATATATCCATTCGTTATTGGCATTTGGAATAAAACCCGGTCTTGAGCGAATTTCTATGCTCCTTGATTTGTTGGATAATCCACAGGATAAACTTAAGATTGTTCACATAGCAGGTACAAACGGAAAAGGCTCAACCT
Organism: Candidatus Fimenecus sp.; assembly: GCA_045631225.1. GTDB lineage: Bacteria > Bacillota > Clostridia > Oscillospirales > Acutalibacteraceae > Fimenecus. Next base: position 24,891 of record JAZQUG010000027.1, on the reverse strand, counting down.
CCACAATGATTGCCAATATGCTTATAACTGATGGACATAAAACAGGACTTTTCACTTCACCTTATGTAATTGATTTCTGCGAAAGAATACAGATTGATGGTAAAAATGTCAGTAAAAATCTTTTTGCAGAATGTGTAACTGAAGTTCGTGAAAAAATTGAAGAACTGAATAAAAAAGATATTATTATCACTGAATTTGAAGCAATAACAGTTTCAGCCTTTCTTTGTTTTGTTATGGCAGGTTGTGACTATGTTGTACTTGAAGTTGGTCTGGGTGGTCGTTTTGATGCAACAAATGTTGTTAAAAAGCCCAAGGCAGTTGTAATTACATCCATTTCACTTGACCATGTGGCAATTTTAGGTGATACCGTCGAAAAAATTGCTTTTGAAAAATGTGGAATTATCAAGGAAAATGTTCCTGTAATAACATCATTTAATCAGACAAAAGAAGCATTAAAGGTTATTACAGAAAAATCAGCGGAAAAGAAAAGTGAATTAATAATTACAAACCCAAAAGAGGTCAAACTTATTTCCGATACAATAAGTGAAATGACATTTTTATATGGTGGAAAAGAATATACAACACATCTTGCAGGTATTCACCAGATTGAAAATACTGTAAATGCTATTGAGTGTGCAAAGGTACTTGGAATATCACAAGAATCAATAAAACAAGGAATTTTCAATACAAGAATGATTGCACGAATGGAAATAATCGGTGAAAAACCATTGATTATCCGTGATGGTGGTCATAATGAGGGTTGTGCAAGTGCTTTACATACTTTCCTCACAAAATACAATGTTCAGAATATAAAAATGCTTATAGGTCTTATGGCTGATAAGGATGTAGAAGGGTATGTGCAGAAGATTGCACCACTCTGTAAGTCAGTTGTTACTGTTACACCTTCAAATCCAAGAGCATTAAATGGTGATAAGTTAAAAGAAATAGCAGAAAAATACTGCAAAAATATAAATTTCATAAATAATCCCAAAGAGGGTTATAAATATATTCTTTCAAACTCTGACGAAGATGACACAGTTCTTGTGTGTGGTTCATTTTATTTAATGAGTGACATTTTTTCAGAGTAGTTTAAAGAAAGGCGGAATACCTTATGTACAAAGATTTTATTGAAGACAGAATTAATGTGTTTCTTGAGGAATTTGAGAAACTTGTAGTTAAAGAGAATATTCCTGTAACAAATTTTCTTTATAAAGAATGTGATTATAAACTTGATAACACATTACCAGAAATTGACGACAGTTTTACTCTTTTTACACCATATCTTAATCGTTGGGGTGGCAAAAAGGATAAACACGCTTGGTTTTATAATGAGATTCAGGTTCCTGAAAACTGGAATGGTGAAATCCAGTTAGCAGTAGCTTCTGATGCTCGTCTTGGCTGGTGTGATATTAACCCACAGTTTATAGCTTATGTTGATGGTAAGCTTCAGCAGGGTATTGACAAAAACCATCGTGAGGTATTTTTGTCAAATGGCACTCATAAAGTTTACCTTTATGCTTACTCAGGTAGTGTTCACGATGAATATGTTGATTTTGTAACAAATCTTCAGCTTATTGATGGTAAGACAAAACAGCTTTATTACGATATAAAAGTACCTTTTGAGATTCTGGCCTTTGAGGATGAGAATTCAAGAAATTATTTTGAAATTAAAAAGCATCTTAATAATGCACTTAATTTGATTGATATGAGAAGTCCATATTCTGATGAGTATTATGCATCTCTCGATAAGGCTATTGACTATCTCAAAACAGAATTTTACGGTAAATACTGTCACAAGGGTGATGTTTTTGCATTCTGCATAGGTCATACTCATATTGACGTTGCCTGGGAATGGACTCTCGCACAGACTCGTGAAAAAATTCTTCGTTCATTCTCAACAGTACTTACACTTATGAAGAAGTACCCTGAATATAAGTTTATGTCAAGTCAGCCACAGCTTTACAAGTACCTTAAAATGGATGCACCTGAGCTTTACGAAGAAGTTAAAGAAATGGTTCGTCTTGGTCGTTGGGAAGTTGAAGGTGGTATGTGGGTTGAAGCCGATTGTAACCTTTGCTCAGGTGAAAGCTTAGTTCGTCAGTTTATTTATGGTAAGCGCTTTATGAAAGACGAATTCGGCGTTGACAGTAAAATCCTTTGGTTACCTGACGTTTTCGGTTATTCAGCAGCATTACCACAGATTTTACAAAAATGTGGTGTGGATAAGTTCGTTACATCAAAAATCGGTTGGAACGAAATGAACAAAATGCCTTATGATACATTTATCTGGCATGGTATTGATAACACACCTGTTTTTACTCACTTTATGACAGCACAGGATAAGGTTAAGGGCAGAGAGCCTGCAACAAATGTTACATATAACGGAAAGCTCAATGCGAGTCAGCTTCGTGGTGCTTATGACCGTTATCAGCAGAAAGACCTTTATGACAATGTTCTTATGACATTTGGTTTCGGTGATGGTGGTGGTGGACCTTACGCTAAGGATTTAGAGTATTTCCGTCGATTAGAACACGGTATCCCGGGAACAAGTACACCAATAATGGCGTTTTCAGGTGAATTCTTTGACGACATTAAGTCAAAGACGGAGAACAATCCTCGAATTCCACATTGGAATGGTGAGCTTTATCTTGAATTCCACCGTGGTACATATACTTCACAGGCAAAGAACAAGAGATATAACCGTAAGAGTGAATTTATGTTCCAGCGTGCTGAAACACTTTCTCTTATTAACGAGCATCTTAACGGATATAAATATCGTAAGGAAGATATGATGAACGCTTGGGAAACAATTCTTCTCAACCAGTTCCACGATATTATCCCCGGTTCATCAATCAACGAGGTTTATGTTGATTCTGTGGCACAGTACGAAGAAATTGGTGCAGTTGGTAATGAAATTATCAACGATACAACAACTGAAATTGCAGAAAATGTTGAAGCTACAGACGGTTATGTTGTATTCAATCCACATTCATTTGTTAATAGTGGTGCAGTTGAGGTTGATGGCAAGTGGATTTATGCTCCGGACATTCCTGCAAAGGGATACAAGGTGATTAATCCTGTTGATGAGCCAAGCAAAATTACAGTTACAGAAAACTCAATGGAAAATGATTTCTTCCGTTTGACTCTTGATGAAAAAGGAACATTCACAAGCATATATGACAAGAGAAACAGCCGTGAAGTTCTCAAAAACGGTCAGCGTGGTAACGTTATCACTGCTTATGAAGACTATCCAAGAGAATATGATAACTGGGAAATCAGTAGTTATTACACAGAAAAGCATTGGGAAGCCGATAAGGTGGAAAACGTTGAAATCCTTAATGAGGGTGAACGTGCAGGTCTCAAGATTACAAAGAAGTTTAAGAACAGTACAATAGTTCAGAATATCTATCTTTATAACAACATTGATAAGATTGACTTTGAGACTTATATGGATTGGAAAGAATCACATCTTGTTCTCAAAACCGCATTCCCTGTGGATGTAAATGCAAATAAGGCAACTTATGATATTCAGTTTGGCTCGGTTGAACGTCCGACTCATAAGAACACAAGCTGGGATGCTGCTCGTTTTGAGGTGTGTGCTCATAAATATTGTGACTTGTCTGAATATGGCTATGGTGTCAGCCTTCTCAATGACTGTAAATATGGTCACGCAATTCACGATGGAGTAATGAGTATTACGCTTCTTAAATGCGGTACATTCCCTGACCCGGATGCAGATAAGTGTGAACATTACTTTACATATTCTCTTTATCCACATGCAGGGGATTACAGAGAAGCGGGAACAATCCGGAAAGCATATGACCTTAATATTCCTATGGTTTGCAGAAAAGCAGGGGATAACAAGGGTACTCTTGTAAATGAGTATTCATTATTCACCGTTGATTGCGACAACGTAATCTTTGAAACTGCAAAGAAAGCAGAAACAGAAGACAGCATTATTCTTCGTGGTTGTGAATACTTTAATAAACGAACAACAGCTAATGTGAAATTTGGCTTCAATGTGAAAAAAGCATACCTTTGTGATATGCTTGAAAACAATATTCAGGAATTGGATGTTGTTGATAATACGGTTGCAGTTGATTTCAAGCCATTTGAAATCAATACAATAAAAATTATCAAATAAAGAGTAAAGGAGAATATTATTATGAAAAAGATTTTATCAGTATGTTTAGTGCTTGTAATGATGTTATCAGTATTCAGCGTTACAGCATCAGCGGAAGAAGTTGTGTGGAGTGGTTATTCTGATGCAGAAATCAATGACCTCTATTATAGCTTTTACGACGATGAAGCTTATGTTGTAGGTTATGAGGCAGATGTCGAAAATCCCAAACCTGCAGGAGCGGTTGCAATTCCCGAAACAGTTACTTATCGTGGTGATAAATATACTGTTGTTGGTGTTGAAACTGAAGCTTTTTATAAGTCATTGTTTACATCAATTACACTTCCTGATACTATAAAATATATTGGTGACTATGCATTTTCAACTTGTGATTATCTTGAAAATGTAATTATCCCGAATAGTTGTTATTTTGATTATTTTGGATATAGTGTTTTCTCAACAACACCTTTTGAGGCTGAGATTTATTCAAAGGATGAAGCAATTTTTGGACAAAATGTACTTTATTCATATATAGGAAATGCAGATAAATATGTAATTCCTGATGAAATCAATATTCTTTCAAACAACTGCTTCTTTATGTCAGGTGTAAAGAGTGTTGTAATCAATGAAAACATTACAGAAATTCCATATTATGCATTTGCATCTTGTCGTAACTTAAAGGAAATTACAATTCCTGACAGTGTTGGATATATTGATGAGGGTGCATTTAAGGATTGTGTAAATCTTGAAAAAGTAACTCTTGGTAAAAATGTATATGAAATCGGTTATGATTCTTTTGCAAATACAAAAATTAAGTCAATTCATTTAGGACCAAATGTTTATTATATCAGCGGTGCTTTTAATAATTGCAAATATTTGGAAACAATCACAATTGACCCTGCTAATGAGACATATATCGTAAAAGGTGATGCTGTTTATTCGGACATTTCAGACTTAGTTGATATGGAAGCTCTCGTGAACACGTTATATATGCTTGAATATTACATTCCAAGTAAAACACCTGCTGAGTTGACTCTTGATGACAATGTAGCAGGTATCGGTGCGTTTGCCTTCTATAACAATAAAAATGTTAAAAAAGTTTCAGGAAAGACAATTGCTTTAATAGATGCTTACGCTTTTAATAGTAGCACAATCGAAGAGTTTGATGCTAATATGTTGATGTATGTTGGAGCAAATGCATTCCGCAACTGCACAAACCTTAAGAAAATCGATCTCCATAATGTTTGGGAATTTGGTGTTTCAGCATTTGAAAATTGTACATCTCTTACAGATGTGACATTCAGCGAAAGTGTTTATGGTATTGGAGAACTTGCGTTCGCAAATACAGGACTTAAAAATGTAACAATTTACGGTGACGATTGTTATATCTATGAAGCTGCATTCAAAGGCTGTAAAGAGCTTGAAAGTGTAAGACTTGAAGAAGGCGTTTCTTATGTAGGTATGAACGCATTCCTTGATTGTCCAAAGCTTAAGACAATTTATCTTTCAAAGACAGTTCAGTATTTTGAGGATAATGCTTTCAACGGTTGTGATAATGTTACATTTGAATTAATCAAAAATACAACAGCATATAAGTACATCAAGAACAATACTGATTTTGAATTTGAAGTAGTGGGTAATTACTCATTATGGCAGAGAATCATTGATTTCTTCAGAGCACTTTTCGGTTTAGATTAATTATATTTTTCAGGAGTAGAGGGATAAATGAATTTTGAACAGTTAAAAACAGAACTTGCAGAAATCATAAAAGGTGTAGGTTTTGAACAGTTGATAAACAAACTTGTTGATTTTGCAACTACATCAGGATTTAAAATTCTTGCAGTAATTGTCCTTGTGATAATTGGCTTGAAGGCAATTAAATGGCTTAAAAAGTGGATAAGAACATCTCCTGCGCTTGACAAGGTTGATTCAAGTCTTCGTTCCTTTGCAGTAAGTTTTGTAAGCGTTGTACTTTATGCACTTCTCTTTGTAACAGTGCTTATGATTTTAGGTGTACCTGCAACATCATTTATTGCAGTGCTTACAACCTGTGCTGCTGCAATCGGTCTTGCTTTACAGGGTTCACTTTCAAACTTTGCAGGTGGAATTATGATTCTCCTTTTCAAACCTTTCAAGGTTGGAGATTACATAGAAGCAGCAGGGGAAAGTGGTGTCGTAAGCGAGATTTCAGTTGTATATACAGAACTTTTAACTCTTGATAACAAGAGAATTACAATTCCGAATGGTACACTTACAAATTCTGTAATTGAGAATTATTCATCAGAAGAACTTCGTAGAGTTGACCTTACATTTAATACTGCATATGACTGTGATGTAGATACGGTTAAGAAGGTTATCAGTCAGGTTATTGAGAATAATCCAATGGCACTTAAAAATCCTGAACCATTTGTAAGACTTTCTGAACATGGTGATAGTGCACTTACATATACAGTTCGTATCTGGTGTAAAAATGCTGATTATTGGGATGTAAACTTTGATACAATCGAGAATGTGAAAAAAGCATTTGATGAAAATGGTATCAAGATTCCATATAACCAGATTGATGTTCATGTAAATAATATATAAGAATAAAAAATTAATCCCTGATTAGAAAAGGTTTAATTACCGTCTAATCGGGGATTGTTTTGTTTGAATCTTTATCTTTCAACAATTAAAAGTACGCTATTTGATAATAATATGTTGTAAACACTTGATATTCATCGTTTTTTTGTGATATAATATTTTAAATAATATCTTGGAGAAGTATGCTATGAGTAAAGTAATGTTGCTGTATCCACCCGGAAAAGCATATCAACGAAGTGAAGACCGAGCACAGTGCAATCTGGATGAATCTGCTGTTGCAACTGTTCATGCTTGTAATGATATAGGATATGCTGCTGCAGTTTTGAGAAAACGTGGCTACGGCGTTTTTTTAAGGGACTATCAGACAGAAAAGACAAGCCTTGAAGAAGTTAAGAATGATATATTGCGTTTTCTTCCTGATATAATTGTTATAAGTACAACAAATGCAACAATATTAAGTGATTTGGAATTTATAAATTGGATAAAGAACTTTCACTCTTGCGAGTTTATTGTAAAAGGTGCAATTTTCTTTGATACACCGGATGAGATTCTTGAAACACTTGAATTGGATAATGTAAATTATCTTATCGGTGGTGAAATCGATACAATAATCGGAGATTTGGTTGATTGTATTGTACGTAAAAATGCCGATTTGGATAATATTCCCGGAATCATTTACAAAAAAGATGGTGTATTCAAAAAAACAGATTATTCTTGTTGGTGTAATAATTTGGATGATATTCCTTTCCCTGCAAGAGACCTTATGAAAAATGAACTGTATCCAAGACCAGATACAGGTGAACCTATGGCAACGATGCAGGTGTCGAAAGGTTGTCCGTCTGCATGTACATATTGTCTGACTCCTGTAATTTCAGGAAAAACTGTCAGAAAAAGAAGTGTCGAAAATATCTTTGCAGAAATAGAAGAATGTTATTATAAATACGGCATTAAGAATTTCTTTTTCAAAGCAGATACATTTACTATAGATGCAGAGTGGGCATCGGCTTTGTGTGATTTGATAATCAATTCGGAATTGCACGGAAAAATTGAGTTTACAGCTAATTCAAGAGTAAAACCGCTTGAATATGAATTACTTCAAAAATTGAAAGAAGCAGGTTGTTTTACAATAGCGGTAGGATTTGAAAGTGGAAGTAATGATACTCTCAAAAGAATAAAAAAAGGCACAACCAAGGAAGACAATCTTCGTGCAGCAAAACTTATCAAAAAAGCCGGACTTCCTCTTTTTGGTTTCTTTATGATAGGTTTCCCATGGGAGACAAAGGAAGATATAATTGAAACTCTTGAGTTCATTTTTGATATTGACCCTGATTTTATAGAAGTGCATATTGCTATGCCGTATTATGGTACGGACTTGTATTCTCAATGTATTGAATATGGTACCGTTAATCGTAATGCATGGGGTAATGACTACTTTTCTCCTAATACTATTGGCACTCAAACAGTTACAATGGATGAGATTCAGGAAATCAGAAATAAGTATTTACTTAAATTTTATTTACGACCACGATATTTAATAAAAAAAGTGTTTTATTGTTTACATAAACCAATTATATTAAAGAATTATATAAAGCACGGTATAAAATTGTTAAAAACAATATTCAGAAAAAAATAACAGGTGATAAATAATGTGCAATAATAAAAAGCACGTATCGGTAGTTGTTCCCATTTATAATGAGATTTCTATGATAAGCGAGATTTACGATAGAATCAGTGCTGTGTTCAAAAAACTGGAAAACTATACATATGAAATAGTATTTTTTGATGACGGTTCGACTGACGGTACTCGTGATGCTCTGGAAAAGCTTTGTTCAGAACATAGTGAAGTAAAAGGTGTTTTTTATACACGAAACTTTGGATATCTCAGAAGCACTTTTTACTGTATGCAACAGGCAAAAGGAGATTGTGCAATTATAGTTCATGCAGATTTGCAGAATCCTCCTGAGGTTATTCCTGAATTCCTTGAAAAATGGGAAAGGGGAGCTCAGGTTGTCCTTGGTGTAAAAAACCAAAGCAGAGAAAATAAATTCGTTTATTTTATGAGAACAATTTTTTATTTTGTAATGATTAAAATATTTGGTGTGAATATGTTTCCACACGCAACAGAATTTGAATTGTTTGATAAAAGCTTTGTAGAAATTCTCAATAAGATAAAAGTAAATAATCCTTTTTTAAGAGGAATAGTTACCGAATATGCATCAAGTATTGACTTTGTTTACTATATTCAGGATGCAAGAAAAAAAGGAAAATCAAAATTTAATCTTAATAAATATTATGATTTTGCAATTTGTGGTATTACGCAACATTCAAATCGTTTTCCAAGAAAAGTAATATCTGTTTGTGTAATTGCACTTGTTGTAATGCTGTTGGAATTCTGTTTTGTTGCGGTTCCGGGATTTCTTGCAGCAGATATGCTTAGTATTGCTAATTCTATAATATTAAGATCTGTTCTTGGTGCAGTTTTAATTGCAATTATCGTTATTTCTATTTTATTTGAATATGTTATTTCAATTAAGAATAACATTGACGAGAAACCTTTGGTTGTTGAAGAAAAAAGGATTAACTATTAAAAAGAAATATTTTTACTTATAAAACACGAAGGATAATCAACACATCCCAATATAATTGTATCATAAATGCTTGTAAAGTGTAAGTTACAGCTTTATAACAATGGTATTACAAGGAAATTTCAAAAGAAAAAAACGAACGCTTATATAAAGAAGAGGTCTTAAATGATTGGAATAATATTGGCAGCAGGTGACGGAACCCGTCTGAAAAAAAGCAGTAATGAAGATTGCTGTAAGCCATTAACAAAAATAAATGAAAAAAGTTTAATAACCTATGCCTTAGATAATTTAGTGCAGTTGAAAATTCCGGAAGCTTATATTGTTATCGGAAAAGAAGGTGCACTGATTAAAAATGTTATTGGTAATGAATATAATAATATAAAGCTTCATTATGTATATCAGCAGGAACAAAAAGGGCTAATGAATGCTTTTATGCAAGCATTGAAAGTAATAGACGACAATGAAACGGTATTTTTGCAGTTGTCTGACGAACTTTTTGTGGACTTGAAAATCGAAGCAATAAAAAATATAGTTGAAATGGGAAAATTTGATTTTTATTGTGGTGTTACATATGAGGAAAACCCTCAAAAAATCAAAAATAATTTTTCTGTGGAAACAAATGATGAAGCATTACTTGTAAAATGCACAGAAAAACCTCAGGTGGTTGTAAACAATATAAAAGGCACAGGTTTCAGTGTTTTTAATGGTCAAGCACAAAAGCTTATAAAGGAAACATACGAAACTAATCCGGATAAACTTTATGACTTGTGTGATTCGTTCAACTATTTAGTAGAATCAGGATTAAGTGGTACAACATTTTTAGTTGCAGAAAAAGAGTTTAATATAAACACTCTTTCCGACTTAACCGAAGCTGAAAGTGTTCTTAAAAATTAATATTTATAATCGAGAATAAAAAAAGCACCCTTTTGGGTGCTTTTACTATTGTGAATGTTTTATTATTTCTTTGGTGCTTTTACTTTATTGAGCTTTGCATTGATTTCGAGAATCTGTTCTTTTGTGAATGAACCACCGAGCATTGAGAATACACGTTTGATTGTGAAGCCCTTTGCCATCTTATAAACATTTTTGAGCATTGCAGGAGTAACTTTGAAGCCGGAAAGCATATTGCCTTTCTTTTCTTCACCGTCATCCTTTTTCTTTCCACCACCTGCAGATTCTTTGAGCATCATAAGGAATTTAACCATAATAATTTTACCACGGAATGTGCTCATGATGTCACCGATTGTGCTATTGATTGAAAGATATCCATCAGGCATATTTATTTCAAACCAGTTGATAACCTGACCTTCTTCTTTCATAACATATGCTTCGTTTGGAGTGTCAACTTTATTAATTGTAGCAGTATCTGTAAGATTGCCTGCAACAACTTTAAGTTCAGTTGTACCTTCATTCTTAACATCAAAGTAGAAGAATGGATATTTACCCTTTGTCTGTTTGCCAACACTGACACCATTTGCAAAGAGTTCGATTTCGTCACAGTTTGAATAAACTGTAACCTTTGTTACATCTTCAACTCTGTCGATATATCTCTTTGAGCAAAGGTGAAGTACAGGTTCGCTTGAAAGCCATGCTTTGTATGCATAGAAAGAGTCTTTCTTATACTTTCTGTCAAAAGTCACAAGACCCTTGTGGTTCATACCGTTTTCGCCACCCTCTGAACGAGCGTCAGCAGCAAAGTCGAACATATTCCAAACGTGAGTTGCCCAAAGATATGGTCTTTCAGCAATCTGCTTGATGAGTTCTTCGTGGTAGTATGCCTGATATTCTTCTGTATAGTCACCCTGAGTAGGTGTTGATGTGTGCCAGTTAAGTGCTTCACAACCGTATTCACTAAGACCGATTGGCTTGTTTGGATATTTCTTGTGGAAATCATCAAACCAAGGACCATTCATTTCTGTTGAACCACCATACCAACCGAAATAGTGGTTGTATGAAAGAACATCAGAAATATGAACATATTCGTCGTTAATATCGCACATTGAAACTGCTGCGATAGTTGTAAGACGAGTTTTATCCATTTCGTGAACCATATCATTGAGGTCTTTATGATTCTTGATAAGGTTTGGATTTGAACCTGCAATAGTAATTTCGTTTGAAAGTCCCCACACAACGATTGATGGGTGATTGTAGTTCTGAATAACAAGCTCTTTCATCTGTGAAATTGTGTTATCATAGCCTGTTGGCATATGGCTTGAAATATATGGGATTTCAGCCCAGAGAACAAGACCAGCCTCATCACAGAGGTCATAGAAAACCTGTGAATGCTGATAGTGAGCAAGACGAATTGTGTTAGCACCCATTTCAAGGATAAGTTCAAGGTCTTCCTTATGCATTTCAGGTGTAAGTGCATTACCAACATCAGGTCTGTCCTGATGTCGGGATACACCACGAAGAGGATATTCACGACCGTTGAGGAAGAAACCTTTTTCAGGGTCAATCTTAAATGTACGGCAACCAAAACGAGTTGAAACTTCATCAACTTCAACTCCATCACAGATAAGAGTTGCCTTTGCTGTATAAAGATATGGGTCTTTGAGTCCGTCCCAGAGATGAACATTCTTGATTTCGAATTCTGCATCGTCATCATCTTCTTTAGATGCAATAACTTCACCGTCAGCAATGATTTCATAACGGACTTTGCATTTATCATTCTTGAAGAATGTTTTAATTTCGATTTCAGCGTCTGCACCCTTGATTTCAGGAGTAACCATAATAGCAGGTGAGCCGTAATAATCAAGGTCAAAGTGACATTCAGGAACACCGATAACACTTACATCACGGTAGATACCGCCATAGAATGTAAAGTCAGCATTCTGTGGATAAACTCTGTCATTTGCAGAGTTATCAACTGCAACAACAAGTAAGTTTACATCTTTTATGTCTTTAATCTGTACTCTGAATGTTGAATAACCACCATCATGCTTTGTGATGCTTGTTCCATTCCAGAAAACTTCGCAAGATGAGTTAACACCGTCAAACTGAAGATATTTAACTGCACCTTCAGGTAATTCATCAGCTTTGATTTCCTTTGCAAAGTAGCAAGTGCCTCTGTAATAGTCATTACCACCGTCCTGACCATCCTTACCATTCCATGTGAAAGGAAGATTAAGAGCTTCCCAATCAGCAGGAAGAGTAGCAGGAGCAGATTTAGCGTTTTTTGAGAAAAGCCAATCGTTGTTGATAACTTTAATGTTTCTCATAATAACCTCCATAAAAAGTAAATCAATTTATTTCATTATATATTATACAATATTTATATTAATATTTTCAACCATAAATATATAGCATATTAAGTAAAAATTTCACTTTTTATTTAATAATTGTTTCTGCAATTTTCTTTAAACTGAATTCTGGTGAAACAAGCCATTTTGTTGCTTTCACAACAGGTGATGAAACAAGCAGATAACTTACAGGAATTGTAAGAATAAGTAAAATAACAGCAAAGATTTCATTAGTACAGAAATCAAGAATATGATGAGATTTGCCGAGTGCAGTTAAAGCAACTACGATGAATAAGTGTAATATGTAAATATAAGTTGAATTTGTACCTAATTTTGTACCAATATATTTTTTGACAGGACTAATTCCCATTACGAAAAGGAAAAACAGAAAACCTGCAAGGTATCTGACAATGGTTATTATTAAAAGTTCAGGTTTGCTTATTCCTAAAAGATTATAATATTGGATATAAGTTCTTTTTCCTGAAAGAAGTGCAACTTCAAGCACGGAATCATAATTGATGGCAACAAAAAGACCTATAAAAGCAAATGCACTCAAAATTCTGAAGATTGTTTTCTTACAAAAATCGAAACTGTAATTTGCAGTAAGATAACCGAAAATGAAGAATGGATAAAAGTTGATAATTCTTGGAATCGGGGTTGGGAATGGATATCTCTGATATAGCAAGATTATCATCAAGATAACTGACACAGGGAATAACAGCCATTTTTTACGGAAAATTTTAAGCAAATGAGGTGTTACCATCTGATAAATACCAAGCACAAAAATATACCAAAGACCATAACCGGGGCTAAAAAAGGAAGTATATGTAACCTTTGAATAACCAATAACACAGTAAAACAGCATCATAAAAAACTGAACTGCGATATATGGTACAATCAGCTTGTTTATTGATACCACCCAATCGTTGCGGTCAACTCTGCCTTTAGCAAAACGACCCGAAATAATCATAAATACAGGCATATGAAAAACATAAATATACTTGAAAAGGTCGTTGAGCCATATGGGTGTTCCACCTTCAAATGGTACGGTTTTAATAAGACACTCGCAAATGTGTCCCATAAATACAAGTAAAATTAAAAATGCTTTTGCATTATCAAACCAATAGTCTCTTTGTTTAGAAATATTGTTCATAAAAATCTCCTTTTGGTTTTGAGTTCAAACAAAAAACTCCCAATAAAGGGAGTTTTGCTGGTTTTTATTTGATTCCTGCTTTTGTAAGAAGTACATCGATTTTGTCAGAAGGATTAAGAAGTTTGCTGACTGATTTATCGTGATTAAGTGTGTCAATAATGTATGAAAGATATTTTGAAAGTTCAACTTCACAATACCATTCACGCTTTTTAAGCTCAGGCATACGATAAACAAGATTTGTTGTGAATACCTTATCGAAAAGACCATCACGGTATGCCTTATCAAAGCTGTCAAGTCCTGCATTGAAAAGACCAAAAGCAGAGAAGATGAAAACTCTGTTAGCACCAAGTGATTTAAGCTTCTTTGAAACGTCAAGCATTGATTCGCCTGAAGAAATCATATCGTCAATAATCATAACATCTTTGCCCTCAATATTTGAACCAAGGAACTGATGCTCAATAATTGGATTTCTACCGTCAACAATTCTTGAATAGTCACGACGCTTGTAGAACATACCAAGGTCAAGACCTAAATAGTTTGAATACTGCATACAACGTGACATACCACCCTCGTCAGGAGAGATAATCATTGTATGTTCTTTATCAAGCTTAAGATTGTCAACATTATTAACAAGAGCTTTAATCATCTGATATGCCGGTGAAACATTTTCAAATCCGTGAAGAGGAATTGCATTCTGAACACGAGCATCGTGAGCATCAAAAGTAATGATGTTGTCAACACCCATCGAGAGACAAAGCTCCTGAAGCATTACTGCACAGTCAAGAGATTCTCTTGAAGAACGCTTATGCTGTCTGCCTTCATAAAGCATAGGCATAATAACTGTAATTGTCTTTGCTTTACCACCGATAGCTGAGATTGCTCTCTTAAGGTTAGCATAGTGGTCATCCGGACTCATAGGAACTGTCTGACCATACATTTTATATGTGACACCGTGGTTAAATGCATCAATGAGAATATAGATGTCATATCCACGAACTGATTCGTGAAGTGAACACTTACCTTCACCTGTACCAAAACGAGGGAATGTTGCATTAAGAATATAAGTATCTCTTTCATAACCTGAAAAAGCGATCGTTGCCTTGTGTTCTGAATCCTGCTGTTTACGCCATTTTACAAGATAACGGTCAATTTTCTCAGCCATTTCTTCGCATCCCGGTAAAGCAATAATACCGAGAGGTCCATTTGGTATTGTGGTGATTTCTCTGTCTGCCATAATTTAACCTCCGCATAATTAAACAATATATGATAATCTACATATATATTTTACTATATTTTGTGTCTTTTGCAAGAGTAAATCGACAAAAAAATAAAATTTAGTTAAAAGCGTGTTCAATTGTGATTACAACAAAATATCTTTCGTCTATTTTGCTCAACTTATCTTCAATTGTTTTGCGAATTTTTTCGTTTGACATATGAAATTTGTGAGGAGCAATAAGGTCAAAGATAAGATTAGTGTGAGTAGGACCATCAACAACCCTGAAATCGTGAATAGACATTTCGTCGGAAATTTCCTTAACAATTGTAACAGTCATCTTTTTAAGAGAGTTAATTCTTTCATCATCTGTAACGATAGGGTCAGTATGTATTGAAATAACAATTCCATATTCATTGAGAATGTCACGTTCAGCAAGGTCAATAATATCGTGAATTTCCATAATATCGTCTTGTGAAGAAACTTCAGCGTGTGCTGATGCAAATTTTCGTCCAGGACCATAGTCGTGAATAATCATATCGTGAACGCCGACAATTTTATCATAAGATAGAATTTTGTTTTCAATTTCCTGAGTAAAAGCCTTGTCAGCAGGTTTACCTAAAAGGTCAGCCATTGTTTCTTTAAGAATATTAAATCCGGCAAGGAAAATAAACCCTGCAACAATAACACCTAAATATCCGTCAATGCTGATGTCAGAAAATGCAGAAACAACGATAGCAATCAAAGCAACACCTGTTGCAAGACAATCGCTGAAGCTATCTTTCATAACAGCCATCATTGGAGCGGAGTTGATTTTTTCACCAAGTTTTTTGTTGAAAAATCCAAGCCAGAGTTTTGCCAAAATACTGACAGCAAGAATAATAAGAGAAAGAATATTGAATTTAACGGGAACTGGGTTGATAATTTTGTCAACAGAACTTTTGAATAACTCAATACCCATAAGTAAAACAACAAAAGAAACTGCAAGTGCAGAAATGTATTCAACTCTGCCATGACCATATGGATGGTCCTTGTCAGCAGGTTTTGCAGAAAGCTTTACACCAACAAGTGAAATTATTGATGATCCCGCATCGGACAAGTTATTTATGGCATCAGCTGTAACAGAAATACTGCCGGAAATGATTCCGGCAAAGTATTTTGCAATTGCAAGTATAATATTGACGACAATTCCTGTGATACTGCCTAATGTCCCATAGGCTTCACGTACCTTTAAATTTCCTGTATTTTCACTATCTTTAATAAAATGTTTAACGAGAAATGTGTGCATTTATAAGAACCTCTTTACCCTCATCACCAAGAATACCCCATATACCTAATGTTGTAAGGCTGAGCCACAATTCAGCCACTTTACGAGGTGTCCATTCAGGGTGCTCAGTAAACCAACAATAGGTAAGACCAACAAGACCGAATTTACTGTAACTGTATGCAAAATCATACTTTGTATTATCCATATTCGGAAAGATTGATTTAAAGATAGAATGAACTTTTTTATTCAAAAGTTCACCGATTTTATATGAGAACTTTGCATCACCGTTTTCACTTAAAAGAGCAGTGTAGATATCTTTATGCTTATAAAAATGAGAGCAGAAATCCTCACACACATCAACAGGGGATTTAAGAAGCTGGTCGCCTGTATATGATGAAAGTTTTGCATCGAATTCATTATAAAGTTCATTTTCAATACACTCTACAAGGTGAAAAACATCGTTATAGTGGAGATAAAACGTACCTCTGTTTATTTCAACACAGTCAGTTAATTCTTTAACAGTAATTTTGTTTATGCTCTTTTCTTTAATTAAAGATACAAGACCCTGTCGAATAAGTTTTTTTGTTCGTTTTACACGACTGTCATTTTCATTAATACTCATATTTTCATCTCCGTGTTGATTTATTTTTACGTATTGTAATAATTTTGTAATCATTGTAACACTTTTTCTTGAGATAATCAACACCTGTTAATTATTTTCTATGTTTGTTAACAAAAAATTAACAATTTATTATTTTAATAATAGTATGGAATTATTTTAGTTTATATGTTATAATTATTTGATATGATTGGAAACTGTGTGAAATTTAAGGAGTGATAAAATGTCTTTTATTGAATTTAAAAATGTAAGTAAGATATATCAGACAGGTGAAATTGAAATAAAAGCAGTTGATAATATAAGCTTTCCTATAAACCGAGGTGAGTTTGTAATTATTGTTGGTCCGTCAGGTGCAGGTAAAACAACAGTTCTTAATATTCTTGGTGGTATGGACGTTCCTACATCAGGTATTATAAATGTTGATGGAATTGATATTGCAGGGTTCAGTGAAAAGGAACTTACAACATATCGTCGTGATGATGTTGGCTTTGTTTTTCAGTTCTACAACCTTGTTCCTAATCTTACTGCATATGAAAATGTTGAACTTGCAACACAGATTTGTAAAAATCCTGTTGATGCCGAAATAATGCTTGCTGAAGTTGGTCTTGCAAGTAGAAAAGATAATTTTCCATCACAGCTTTCCGGTGGTGAACAGCAACGTGTATCAATAGCTCGTGCAATTGCTAAAAATCCTAAGCTTTTGCTTTGCGATGAACCTACAGGTGCACTTGACTATATAACAGGTAAATCGATTCTTAAGCTTTTGCAGGATATGTGTCGCGAAAGAGGCATGACAGTAATTGTTATTACTCATAACTCAGCTCTTATGCCAATGGCTGACAAAATCATTAAAATCAATGATGGTAAAGTTGAAAGAATTCTTTTGAATGAACAACCAACACCTGTTGAACAGATAGAATGGTAAAAGGGTATTAGATATGACAAAGTCACTTAAAAAAGATTTCCGAAGAGAAATTAAAAAAAGTTTTAATCGATTTATTTCGATTTTGCTCATAGTTGCTCTTGGTGTAGCCTTTTACTCAGGTGTCCGTTCAACAATGCCTGCTATGCATATGACTGCTGATGCAGCTTATGATAAAGAAGATTTGATGGATATTCGAGTTGTAGGCACGTTGGGACTTACGCAGTCGGATTTGGATGCCTTGAAAAACATTGAAGGCGTTAAAGATATCGAGGGTTCATATACAACTGATTTTCTTTGTATTGTAAATTCAAAGGAAATTGTAACTCGTGCTATTTCAATGGCAGAGAAAATAAATGGTATCAGAATTCTTGAAGGCAGATATCCGGAAAAATATACTGAATGTGTTGTCAGCCAAGAATTTCTTGCAGAAACAGGGCTCGAGGTTGGCAAAACACTCACATTATCAACAGGTACTGATACGTCTGTTTCTGATACATTGATTACAGATACATATCAGATTGTTGGTGTTTGTTCATCAACATACTTCCTTAATGGTGAAGTTGGTACAAGTAACATCGGTGATGGCATCGGTGACGGGTATGTAGTTATTCCAAGACAAGCATTTGTTGCGGATGTTTTCACTTCAATCTATATTACAGTTGAAGGTGCAAAAGAACTTAACTGTTATGGTGATGAATATGAAGAGCTTGTTGATGCTGTTGTAGATAGAATTGAGGAAATTGCAGGAACGCAGTGTGATATTCGTTACGATGATATTCGTTCAACAAGTAATACAACTCTTGAAAAAGCAAGAGCTGACTATGCAGAGGCACAGCTTATTGTTCAGGAGGAAATACAGAATGCAGCTGATGAACTTGCAGCACAGGAACAGCTGATTCAACAGAGCAAGCAGGAAATTCAGGATAATAAAGAGCTTCTTGCTAATGCCGAAACAAATCTTCCTATATATGAACAGCAGGTTGCTGATGCAGAAAAGCAGATTGCAGAAGGTGAACAACAGCTTGCTACCATAAAAAAGACTTTGGAGGAAAGTAAGTCTACTCTTGATAATGCTGTTAAATCTCTTGAAGAGTTGCAAAGTGACCCTGATGCAGACCCGGGACAGGTTGAAAGTATGACATATACAGTAACAACCTTGCAAAGTACATACAGTTATGTTCAACAGGAGTTAATTGTCAAAGAACAGGAACTTGAAAATGGTAAAAAAGAACTTGTTCAGGCAAAGGTTACATTAGGTCAGCTTCAGTCAGCAGTGGCAAATAAAGGCTCACTTGATGCAGCAGAACAGGAAATCCTTGATGCTGATGCAATGCTTCAGGATGCCCGTCAGGAATACGAAACATACAAACAGGATGCACTTGCAGAACTTGCTGATGCGGAAGCAGAGCTCAAAGAAGCAGAAAGAAAGGTCAACGAAATGGAAGTTCCGGTATGGCACGTTCTTGACCGTAATAGTATTGAAGCTTATGTGAGTTATATTACAGACTCTGACAGTATCGGTGCAATCGGTACTGTATTCCCAATGATTTTCTTCTTTGTCGCAGCACTTGTTTCTCTTACAACGATGACAAGAATGGTTGAAGAGGAGAGAATGCAGATTGGTACTCTTAAAGCATTGGGTTACGGAAAAGTTGCAATTGCTTCAAAGTATCTGTTATATTCAGCAACAGCAAGTATTATTGGTAGTGTAATTGGTGTTTTTGTTGGTGAACTTTCAATTCCACCATTGATTATTACTGCATACAGAGCTGTTTATTATAATTTAGGTGATAACATTATCCACCTGAATGCGTGGTATGCTATAAGTGCGGGTCTTGTTGCAACACTTTGTACAACTATGGCAGCATTCTTTGCTTGTTATTATTCAATGCGAAGTGTTCCGGCATCCTTGATGCGACCTGTTGCACCAAAAGCCGGTAAACGTACTGTTGTGGAAAGAATTAAATTTATCTGGCAACGACTTGATTTTGGACAGAAGTCAGCGGTCAGAAACCTTTTCAGATATAAAAAGCGTTTCTTTATGACGCTGTTTGGCGTTGGCGGATGTATGGCACTTCTTATTGTGGGACTTGGTATCCGTGATTCTGTTTCAATGATGACAGAAAAGCAATATGGTGATATCTTCCAATACACAAGTATTGTCAGCGTGGATTCAAGTATAACAAGATCAGAACGCAGAGCAATGCTTTCAAAGGTTAATGCTGTACCGAATGTTGAAGGTTCTATTCAGGCTAATCGTACAATGATTTCTGCTTCAGCTATTTCATCAACCGAAATTGATGACGAAAAGAGAGCATATCTTGTTGTTCCGACAGATACTGACCAATTCCCTGAATTTGTTACACTTAAAGAAAGAAAAGGAAAGCAGAATTCAATGGGTCTGACAGACGATGGTGTTGTTATTACGGAAAAATATGCAGAGTTGCTTCAGGTTCAGGTAGGTGACAATATTTATCTGAAGATTGATGAAACAACTGTAACACCAAAAGAAGTTAAAGTTTCAGGGATTACTGAAAACTACATTTTTAACTATATTTATATGACACCCGGTCTTTACCAGTCACTTTATAATGTGGAGCCTGAAATTAATGTTCTTTTTGTAAAGAATAATGGCTTGCTTAATGATGTTAATTTTAAATCTGCTCTTTCCCGTATTAATGGTGTCAATTCTGTAATTACAAGTTCAGATGAGCTTGAAAGCATCAATAAAGTTATTAAAAATCTTTACTTTATCATTATTCTTATGGTTGTTTCAGCGGCAATTCTTGCGTTTGTCGTTTTATATAACCTTAATAACATCAATATAACTGAACGAAGACGAGAATTAGCAACATTCAAGCTCATAGGATTTTATAATAATGAACTTGCATCATATATTTTCCGTGAAAACATTATACTTACTGTTTTCGGTATAGTTCTTGGTATTGTAATGGGTGTAGTGCTTCATCAGTTTGTTATGATTACCGTTGAAACCGATGTATATATGTTTGGTAGAGAATTAGAACCTGTAAGCATTCTTATTGCAATTGTTCTTACGATAATCTTCACGGTTATAGTTAATGTAATCACATATTTCAGCCTTAAGAAGATTGATATGGTAGAGTCTTTAAAATCAGTAGAATAAAGAATTATGTCGTTCTGAGGAGAAAGCGAAGAAGAACCTGTGTTTTCAGTTAAAGAGATTCTTCACTTCGTTCAGAATGACCTGAAAATATTAAAGGAGAAAAAATTATGTTTCATCAGTTAAATGCACCTGTTGCAGGTGATATGATTGCAACAGTAAAAACAAGTATGGGAGAAATCAAAATTAAGCTTTTCCCTGAATTTGCACCAAAGGCAGTTGAAAATTTCACAACTCATGCAAAAAATGGTTATTACGATGGTCTTATTTTCCACCGTGTTATCAATGACTTTATGATTCAGGGTGGCGACCCAAATGGTACAGGTACAGGTGGACAGAGCATCTGGGGACAACCATTTGAAGACGAATTCACAGGTGAACTTCATAATCTTCGTGGTGCTCTTTGTATGGCCAATGCAGGTCCTAATACAAATGGCAGTCAGTTCTTCATTGTTCAGGCTAAACAGTGTCCTGAAGATTTGATTGAACAGATGCGAATGGCTGACGAAAGAGTATTCCCAACAGAATGTATTGAAGCATATGAAGAGATTGGCGGAACACCTTGGCTCGACTTCCGTCATACAGTGTTTGGTCAGGTGTTTGAAGGTATGGATGTTGTTGATGCTATCGCAACAGTTCCATCAGATTATTTCAGCAATAAACCAAACGAAGACGTGGTAATCGAAACAATTATTATTGAATAAATTAATTGGTATGGTAGGGCGGGGTCTTGACCCCGCCGTGTTACTTTGTTTAAAGGGAGAGAAAAAATATGCTCTTTAAAAACATCTCAATCATCAATGAAAATCTTGAAATACAGAACAATATGTTTGTTGGTATCAAGGACGATAAAATCGCATATATAGGTTCAGAAAAACCACAGGAAAACTATGGTGAAGAATATGATGGTAAAAACAAAGTCCTTTCATCAGGCTTCGTAAATCTTCACACTCATTCACCAATGACATTACTTCGTGGATATGCTGAAAATCTGCCTCTTGACAGGTGGCTTAATGAAAAGGTTTTTCCTTTTGAAGACAGACTTAACCCGGACAGAGCATACTATGGAACAATGCTTTCAATAGCAGAAATGTTAGCGTGTGGTACAACATCATTTACTGATATGTACTTCTTTGGTGATGGTGTTATGAAAGCAGTGATTGACAGTAAAGCAAAGACTAATTTCGGTCGTTCAATAGTGTCTTTTGTTGATGAGGATATTACCGCAAACGATAGGTTTCAGGAGGGTATTTACCTTGCAGAAAAATACCACAATACAGAAAATGGCAGAATTAAAATCGATATGAGTCTTCACGCTGAATACACAAACCGACTTTCTATTATTGAGCAGTTTGGTGAGTTTACAAGTGGTAAGGACTATATAAATCATATTCATCTTTCTGAAACAAAAGCTGAACACGAAAATTGCAAAGCTAAATACGGAAAAACTCCTGCAAGACTTTTCTATGATGCAAAGGTTTTCGACAGTCCTACAATCCTTGCTCATTGTGTATGGGTTGAAGATGATGATATGGACATTTTCAAGGAAATGGGTGCAACTGTTGCTCATTGTCCTGCAAGTAACCTTAAACTGGGCAGTGGTGTTTGTAACACATATAAGATGCTTCAAAAAGGTGTTAATATCGGTATTGGTACAGACTCAGCTGCAAGTAATAACGGACTTGATATTATGCGTGAAATGTATTTGGCTGCACTTTTGCCAAAAGGTGTTAACAATCAGGCTGATATTGTAACTCCACAGGATGTTTATAAAATGGCAACTGTCAATGGTTATAAAGCACAGGGTAGAAGTGATTGTGGTTCAATCAAGGTTGGTAATAAAGCTGATATAATTGTAATTGATATGACAACACCAAATATGTATCCTGATTTTGATATTCTTAATAACATCGTTTACTCTGCAAATAAGAGTAATGTTGTACTTACTATGGTTGATGGTAATGTGCTTTACAAAAATGGTGAGTTCACAACTATTGATGTTGAAAGAATGGGATATGAGGTAAGTAAATTAGTCCGTGAAGTGGTAAATGAGGTGAATGCAGGATGATTACAAAAGCAGTTGAATTTATTAAATCAAAAATTACAGATACTTATGAAATCGGTATTATTTTAGGTAGTGGATTAGGCACTTTAGGTGAAAAAATCGAGAATCCACAATTCGTTGACTATTCTGATATTCCTGATTTTCCTGTTTCAACAGCACCGGGACATGTTGGCAGATTTGTTTTCGGTACACTTAATGGCAAAAAGGTTATGTGTATGCAAGGACGAATTCATCTTTACGAGGGTTATCCTGTAGAAAATGTTGTAATGCCAATCCGTGTTATGAAACTGATGGGTGTTCAGAAGCTTGTTGTGACCAATGCAGCGGGTGGAATTAACGAAAGCTTT
The DNA here is from genome assembly GCA_045631225.1 of Candidatus Fimenecus sp. Classification (GTDB taxonomy): domain Bacteria; phylum Bacillota; class Clostridia; order Oscillospirales; family Acutalibacteraceae; genus Fimenecus. The sequence goes on along the minus strand of JAZQUG010000027.1, from coordinate 1,630 downwards.
GATGTTGGTGATATTATGGTTATTACTGACCATATCAATTTCACAGGCAAAAACTGTCTTATAGGTAAAAATGATGACAGATTCGGTGTCCGTTTCCCTGATATGAGCTTTGGTTATTCGCCTGAACTTTCAAACATTGCATTCAATTGTGCTGAAAAGTTAGGAATGAAACTTCAGAAGGGTATATATATTGGTTGTACAGGACCTTCTTACGAAACACCTGCTGAAATTCGTGCATTCAGAGTGCTCGGTGCAGATGCAGTTGGTATGTCAACAGTTCCAGAAGCAACAGTAGCAAAATGGGCTGGCATGGATGTTATTGGTATCAGTTGTATATGTAATTCTGCTGCTGGAGTTAGTACAGTAGCATTATCTCATGAGGATGTTATACACGCTGCAAATATTGCTAAAGATAGATTTAAGGCTTTAGTTAAAGAGGTTATAAAGAAAATATAATGCGACTTGATAAATTTTTAAAAGTTTCAAGAATAATTAAACGTAGAACTGTTGCGAATACTGTTTCTGACATGGGCCGAGTTCTTGTGAATGGAAATCAAGCAAAACCTGCTAAACAATTAAAAATTGGAGATATTATTGAAATCGAATATTCAAATAGAATTGAGAAGTTCGAAGTTTTAGTCATACCAAACGGAAATGTTAGCATTCAAGAATCAAGCACACTATATAGGATAATTGAATAATGCACGATTTTGTAATAAGTATAAATAATTGGTTTCAATCAATGGGTGTTTGGGGATTAGCTCTTAACTCTTGTATTGAAAGTTTCTTTTTATTACCACCACCAGATATTTTATTGATAGTTATGGATTTAGCAAAACCCGAAAAAGCTCTTTTTTATGCTTTTATTTGCACTTTAGCTTCTGCTATCGGAGGGGCAATTGGATTTGGAATAGGATACTGGGGTGGGCGTCCTATGTTTAGATTTTTATTTAGAAAACATATTAACAAACTAGAACAAGTAGAGAATTTATACAAAGAATACGGCTCATTTGCAGTTTTCTTTTCTGCATTTTCACCTGTACCATATAAAATTTTTACGATAGGTAGTGGTATTCTAAAAATGGATTTTTTAAAATTCTTTTTTGTTAGCTTATTAGGACGTGGTTCAAGATTTTTCTTAGTTAGTATATTTTTAATGTTTTTTGGTGAAACTGTAAAAAAACATTTAGAATTAATAATCTTATTGACAACAATTTTAATTATAATTTTCTGCATATTCATTTATAAAAAAAGTAAAAAAAAATTAAAGGGGTCTAACAATGACAGTAATTAATGAAAAGTTTACAATTACTACAGAAGGTAATAATGATATTATTGATATTACCAAACACGTTAAGAATTGTGTATATCAACATGAATTAAAAGATGCGCTTGTTTGTGTATCTATTCAAGGTAGTACATCAGCAGTAACAACGATAGAATACGAAGATGGACTAGTAAAAGATATACGTGAAGCTATGCACATTGTTTCAAATCTTTTCTATGATTTTGCGTGGAAAGATATAACTACAGTAGGTTTAACTGGAACAAAAGGAAAGACTACAACAACATATTATCTTAAAAATATTTTAAATAAACACTTAAATAAAAGATGCGCAATTATTTCTAC
>JAZQUG010000026.1:0-18289 GCA_045631225.1 Candidatus Fimenecus sp. | reverse complement strand
CCCACATCGTCCCGCAGTCGGTCAACAACACACTTTGGAACGGGACGATGTGGGCATCGTCCCCTACAAATAAAACATCCCGATAAATTATAATTCGTACGAAGTCGGGCCAAGCGGTCTTAGGAAGACAAGGGTCTCTTACAACTCCTTGGCCCACAGAACGACATGGCTACGATCCGACTCCCCACATCGTCCCGCAGTCGGTCAACAACACACTTTGGAACGGGACGATGTGGGCATCGTCCCCTACAAATAAAACATCCCGATAAATTATAATTCGTACGATAAACCAATAAAAATCCCACCGAAGAGTGTTTCCTCGGTGGGTAATTTTTATATCTGATTTAATTAGTCAGCATTTTCTTCTTCGATTTTATCAACGATTTCCTGTGGAATTGCCTCACCGTGTTTAACGAAGAGGATGCAACAGATACTTAAGATAAACATAATCGGGCTATATACGAAGAGTGAAAGGTATGAACCTGAAAGCATTCTTACAACACCGTAGATGATTGGAGAAGCAATCTGTGCTGAGAATGTTGCTGTATAGTAGTAACCTGTGAATGTACCAACCTTGTCAATACCACCAATTTCAAGAACAAGAGGTAATGTATTAACTGTGATAAGCATATTTGCAAAGCCACCAAAGATAAGTGCAAGCCAGATAACAGCCATGCTACGAGTAATAACATAAAGAAGGAACACAGCCATAAATACTACAAGACCGATAAGAATTGTCTTTTTACGACCGAGCTTTTTACCCATTTTACCTGCAGGAATTGCAGCAATAGCAGAACAAACAGCAAAGATTGTTGTCATAATTGTTGCTTCACCTGTTGATTTGCCAAGAACTTCTTCAGCAAAGAGTGCGAAGAATGTTGTAATAGCGTTTGTACCGCAGAAGAGGAAGAAGAGTGCGCCAAGCATAAAGATAAGACTCTTTCTTTCGCCCTTTGAAAGCTTTTCAGCTTTTCTTGCTTCTTTTTCAGCCTTTTTATTAGCTTTTTCGTCTGCATACTGATTCTTTGCTGCAACTTCTTCAAGACTTGAAGGCTCATGAACGCAAAGACGAACAACAAGCATACCGATAATCATAACGATTGCACCAAGCAAGAATACATATGGGAAGCTTGTCTGCTGTTCGTTTTCAGCAGTAACCTTAACACCGGTTGCAAGGAGGTAAATAGCACTTACAAGAGTACCTGCCACCATACCTACAACTGAGCCAACACCACCCATAAGGTTGATGATAGCATTACCTTCACTGCGGAGTGCAGGAGGAGTAAGAGCAGGCATCAATGCAACTGCAGGAGCACGCCAGAGTGACATTGAGAAAACGAAAAGAATGATAAATAACATTGTTACAGGAAGAGTTGACTTCAATGCAACCCAAGGAATAATAGCAAAAAGAATTGCTGAAACAGGTGCACCGTAAACAATGAACGGACGACGTTTACCAATCTTTGAACGGCAACGGTCTGAAAGTTTACCGAATGTTGGCTGGAAAATAACACCGAAGATGTTGTCGAATGTCATAATAACACCGATGAATAACGGAACAAGTGTGATTCCACCACCTGCTACATTAACATCCTGACCCTGTGTTTCTGCAAATTTTGCAAGAATAGGGAATGCTTCATTAAGCTTTGCACTAAGACTTGTTATCCAAGCTGATTCTGTAAGCAATCTGTTAAGAATCTTTGTGATATATGGGTCATAGATAGCCCATGCAATTGATGATGCGAGAAAAGCAAAACCTGTAAGTATAGTATGCCATGTATGGAGCTTGCCATTTTTCTCGCAGAAAAGTTCTTTTTTACTCATTTGTAATCCTCCTATATTTTTTACAAAAATATACAAATGTATTATACATTAATTTTTCCAAAATTTAAAGGTAAAAATGTACTAAAAAGGAATTTATTTTTTGTACAGAGTGCAACAAGACACTTACCAATGATTTTCCACATATTCGCAGAATGCATGGAGGTCTTCTATCTCGATTTCACGACCATCGTCAAGAATTACAGTGCCGTTCCACACGCCATTTACCTGATGACAATGTGTTCCTGCCACACCAATATCAAACTGTGACTCATAGTCGAAGTACGGAGTCATAGTCATATTGAATCTTCCGTCTTCGGAAATAATCTTCCACTCTTCCATATATCTGTCCTTAGGGAATTTTTCAACATCAACTGCACCGATTTTATGAGCTTTACCATCCCAGAAGAGGCAGGTTTCAGTTGCATAGCTCTCGTCACCGATTGCCCATGTAATCTCAAATCCGAAAATGTGTTTTTCACCATTTTCATCATATACATACTGTGAACCATTTCCCCAATACCACACAAGCTTGTACGGAGTATTTACTCGTCCCCAGTCCATATAACAGAATGTGTCTTCCTTTGAAAACTCATAAACATCATTTCCGTATTTATATGTGCCGCTTGTAGGCATACAATTTTGTTTTGTAGTCATAAAATATCGTGTCGGATGGTCTTTGAACGGAATTACTGTTGTAATATTTTCGTGTCCCGGCAAAATATCAAGATGGAAGTTACATTCTACCATTTTACCGTTACAAGGTGCTTTGAACCAAAGAGTTTTATATGTTTCGTGAGTGTCAAATTCCACCTGAGCCTGTCTTACATTGGCTCTGAAATAGTTTGGCACGTCACCTTTTGGTGGCAGAATATATTTGCTTTCACCACCCACATACATATAATTTGCCTCTGCAATTACCTTTTGGTTTTTAAGGTCAACAAGCTTTGCACAAGCATATCCACCGATTGAGATATTGGCAAAACTCAACTCAACAATAAAGTTATCATTACGGATTATGTAAAAATCCCATTCTTTTTTTCTGTATTTTGGTGAAGAAAGATTTCTATCATAAGTAAAAACATTCCTTCTTGCCCAACCTTTTGCAAGAAGTGTCCCGTCTTTATCTAAAAGCGGAGTTTCCTCTGTATATTCAATCTGCTTTGACTTTTCTTCCCATTCAGTAAAGCTTTTATATGTTCTTGGTAATTCCTGTGACATATTTTCATCCCCTTTTAAGGAAATTATAGCAAGAAAAGAATAATAATTCAATAAAAATATGATTCGTTATGCAAGTTGGAGTTTATAGGGGAAGTTGTAGTGGTTATGACACTATCTCGGCTCCCCTGAAAGGGGAGCTGGCAAATGCGTAGCATTTGACTGAGGGGTTTGTTGTTGAATCATTTGACCCCTCTGTCACCTTGCGGTGACATCTCCCCTTTCAGGGGAGACAAGATAAATTAATCATCCCTACAAATTATAATTTACATAGTGAAACAGCAAATCGAAAAAAGAAAAAAGGGTGACTTATCAATCACCCTAAATTATACATTTTGCATTAATCTTCAATTTTATCCTGAATCTCAACAATTTTTTTATCGAGCTCATCGAGTTTTTGCTCAAGGAATTTATATTCCTCTTCCCAGAGTGCATATTCCTTTTTATCGTCCTCATCAGGCATAAAATCCTCAAGGTCATAAAGTTGGTCCTCCACCTCTTCATATTCCTCGATAAGATTGTTCATAAGCTTTTTGAGTTCGTTCAAATCATTACTTTTAAATTCTAATATTTCACCCATATTACTGATTGTTCCCGTCCGTTCTGTTCTGGTCGAATTCATTATACTGATAATCAGGGAATGGTCTGCGAGGCATTGCAAATGAAAGCACTGCATAAACGATAATACATGGAATTGCTGCTGTAAACACTGCAAGCAAAGCGTATAATACTCTCACAATTGTCGGGTCAATCTCAAAAAATTCTGCGATACCTGCACAAACACCGTCAATTTTTTTATCTGTACTTTTATATAACTTCTTTTCTTTAAACATAATTTTCTCCTCCATACCTTTTTAATTATTTTATCACAATATATTTTGCATTTCAATAATGCAATTATGTTGTTTGAATCATATCGTCAATATTATTCATATTTTCCGTTGCCTGATATTCCCTGTACTGCTCAATCCCGTATGCAATTCCTGTTTTAATCAGTTCACCACCACAGACAAGAAAGCTTACAAAAGTTGTAAAAAGAGAAATACAGAAAAGTATTACAAAGGTTATCAATGCTTTTTTCATAATTATTCCTCCTTATTCATTCTTACAATACATTCTTTGATTTCAAATATTGTCCAGAGTAATGTTATAACCCCAAGACAAAGAACTGTACTCGTTGATGCAATTGCAAAAACAAAGAACGCAATCGAACCAATTATCGGTACAATAAAGCAATATGCAAAAATCATTATCCCTGCGACTGCAAACAAGCCCAGTGTGATTGGGACTGAGAAAAACGCCTGAACTAAATTCCAGAAAAACGCAACCGTCCAGAATGCTTTATTGTTCTTTTTAGGTTTCGCTTTTGTTTCTTTTTCAAAAAACTCATCACCGAGATACTGCCTTGCACATTCATACGGTGAACCTAATTCATAACAAATCTGTTGTTCCGTTTTCCCTTCTGACTCACCCTCACTGAAACGCTCACGAAAATCCTTCATTATTTCAGTTTTCTCATCCCGAGGCAATCTTCTGATATAATGATACAATTCATTTAAAAAATCAGCTTTATTCATCTTTTCATCTCCTCAAAAGACTAACTTGCCCTGACAGCAAAATGACTCCCCTTGTTAAGGAGAGTCAAATAAAATGCCTTTTAGTTACCAAATGGGAAATAGAACCCATTATCTGTCGGTTCTTCCTGTTGTACTGATGTCATTGAATCCTCAACAAGTTTAACATTTACATCAAATGTTGAAATATTATAGTTAGAATCTACTCTGCAGATTTTAAGTGTAAGAACATCTCCAACCTTACCGTTTTCAATTACTTCAAGCAATACTTCATAGCTGTCAAGGTCTTTACCGTTGACTGCAATAATCATATCGCCTTCTTTAACTTCAGTATTGAGAAGATCACTGCCATTCATAATACTGCTGATGATAATTGACCCTGCAGGAAGCTTATTTGCTTTAACAATAATTGAGTATGTCTGATTCTGTGACGCTGTCATAAAATTGATACCGAGAACAGGTCTGTTTGAAACGTAACCATTCTTAATAAGCTCGTCAACAATTTCCTTTACTGTTGAAGTTGGAACAGAGAATCCCATACCCTCATATTCAGTTGAAGCAATTTTTGATGAATTGATACCGATAACCTGACCGTATTCATTTACAAGTGCACCACCTGAGTTACCCGGGTTAATTGCTGCTGTATGCTGAATACAAGCAACCTCATACCCGACAGGGCTGTCGATAGGTCTGCCGATTGCAGAAACCATACCGTTTGTAAATGAACCAAAGAACTGTGTACCACCCGGGTTACCGATAGCGTAAACAGTATCACCTACCTGAACACTGTCAGAAGCTGCAAATTCGGCTGCCTGAAGCTCTGTTGTATTCACACGAAGAAGTCCGATATCAGTTTTTGCATCTGTACCAACGATTACAGCATCATACTGTGTACCGTCAGCACTCTGAACAATAATTTGCGGGTTGTTTGCTTCAATAACGTGAGCACAAGTCACAACGTAAGTTGCAGTCTTATCACTATTGAGCCCCATAACAACGCCTGTACCTTCAGAATAAACTGACTGCTGATTTCTTGTGTAAACAAGAACACCAACGGAGCTGTCCTTTACTTTCTTATAAACATCTCCTGCTGAATTAACATCTTCTGCAGAAATGTTACCCTTAGGAGGTTCAACAACACTCATCTGAGTATCATCACCGCTCTGAACATTGTCCGGTGTTTTCTTGCCACCTATAAAAGATGAAAAAAGAACACCTATTGCAATAAAGAAAATAACTACAAGAATCAGGAATGTAACGCCACAGCCTCTTTTCTTACCCTTTGACTTTTTCTTTGGTGGTTGCTGGAAATTAGCACCGTAAGTATAGCTTCCGTATGGCATATACTGATTTGCCTGATTATTGTTATTGTAACTATTATAAGTATATTGAGGATTATAATTTGTCGAATATCCTGTCGGAGGTGTTACAGGCTCCTGTTTTGGTGCATATGTCTGTTCTGTTTCAGGAGCATAATACTGTCGTGGTTCTTCCTTCGGAATATTCTCAACATTTTCTCCGTTATTAAGTTCAAAATCTTTGTTCATATTTTCATCCATATATATATTCTCCCACTGTTTAAGAGTTATTTTTCATATTACCTTTTGGTAATGTAAATGTGAATCTTGTGAATTTGCCTTTTTCGCTTTCGGCAAAAATTGTTCCGCCGTGCATTTCCACAATAGTCTTGCAAAGATACAGACCAAGTCCTGCGCTCTTTACATCATAGCTTCTTGATTTATCAACCTTATAGAATCTTTCGAAAATTCGTCCTGTTTCTTCTGATGAAATGCCCTCACCCGTGTTTTCGATAGCAACAAAAATCTTACCATTCTTATTTTCACCTGCAAACACAGAAATTGCACCGTTTTCATTAGTGAATTTTACTGCATTGTCAACAAGGTTATATACGACCTGATAAATCATATCACGGTCAGCATAAACAGGAACTGCACTTAAAGCATCAAAACCGTTGATAGTAATATTTTTCTTTTCGATTTCCTGCTCAAAGGTCAGCATACAGTTGATAATCTGCTGAACCAAATCAAAGTTTGTAGGCTTGATTTCCAGCTCACCTGCTTCAATTTTTGACAAATTGAGCATTGATGTAACAAGTCGTGAAAGTCGTTTAACTTCAACAGAAACAATATTCAGATATTCCTGATGCTTTTCAGGAGGAATCGTTCCGTCAAGCATACCGTCAATAAATCCACCTATTGTGGTCATTGGTGTTTTCAGTTCGTGGGACACATTCGCAACGAAGCTTCGTCGCGACGATTCAAGCACCGAAAGTGCCGTCGCCATTTTATTAAACGACTGACAAAGCTCTGCCAGTTCGTCAACACCACGGACACTGACTCTCTTACTGAAGTCACCCTGAGCATAAGCCTTTGTGGCATTTGACATCTGTCTTAAAGGATTAGTGAGCTTTGCAGTAAATGCATAAATTACAAGGAATGATAATGCAGATGCAAATATTGCTGATGACAGATACATACCACCTAAATTAAGAGCGTATTCCGCAAGTCCTGACTGAACAGGTGTACTGGCAAAATATGCACCGACAAAAGTTCCTTGCATATAAACAGGATAACCCGCAAAGAATGTATCCTCTGCAAACAATCCATCAACAGGCTTTCTGCTGAAATACTCACCTTCAGATACCGTCTTCATTATGCTTTTTGGAACTGTATATCCGCTATGGACAAGACAGCCTTCGCTTTTTGGTGAATAGTTATACAAGAAATCCTCCCGGCAGATAATTACCTTACCGTCGTGGTTTACAAAGAAAACATCAACATCAATCGCATTTGCTGTAACACCAACATTATTACACATAAGAATCAATGCGTTTTCCACATCGATAGCGTTAGTACATTCTTCTAAAACATTCTCGCTATACTCTGCACTTTGCTTTACATTTGACTGCAAAAGCTCCTGTGTTTCCTTTGCCCAACGATTGGAAAGGAAAACTGTCAACGCTGACATAAGCACAAGATAACTGACAAGCATAAGTGCCGTCATAATTGTCAAATACTTTGCAAACAAAGGCAAATGAGTGAAAAATCCGCTGATTTTCTGTGCCTGTCTTTTAAATATATTATTTCTTGCCATGAGTTTCAAATTTATAGCCGACACTCCAGATTGTTCTTAATTCCCATTCCTCTGAAACGCCCTTAAGCTTATCACGAAGTCGTTTGATGTGCACGTCAACAGTTCTGCTGTCACCATAATAATCAAAGCCCCACACATCATCAAGAAGCTGGTCACGAGTGAAAACCCGATCAGGATTACTTGCAAGATAGTATATAAGCTCAAGCTCTTTTGGTGGTGTGTCAACCACAACATCATTTACTTTCAATTCATAATTTGTAAGATTTACAGAAAGCTTATCGTATTTAACTTCCTTGATATCAGTTTCCTTGACTGCAGATGTACGACGAAGAACAGCCTTTATACGGGCAATAATCTCCTTTGTATCAAAAGGCTTTGTAACATAGTCGTCAGCACCAAGCTCAAGACCTAAAACCTTATCAAAAACCTCATCCTTTGCAGTAAGCATAATAATAGGTTTTTCACTTGTCTTTCTGATTTCCCGACAAACCTGCCATCCGTCAAGTCCCGGAAGCATAATATCCAACAAAACAAGGTCAGGATTTTCTGATGCAAAAGTTTTTACTGCATCAACACCATTATGTGCCATCACAACGGCAAAGCCCTCTTTTTCAAGATACATTCTCAATAAATCACAGATATTTTTCTCATCATCCACAACAAGAATCTTTTCTTTTGCCATACAAACAACCTCCTTTGTGTCTAATATGTTTATAAAGATAATAACTTGCAAATTTTAACAAATTAATAACAAATCATTTCGTTTCTTTAAATTATTTATGGTATTTTCCGTTATTACTTATGGAAAAGCCTCTGTAAAGCTGTTCTGTCAGCATAATTCTTGCCAGTTTATGAGGAAAAGTCATTTTTGACATAGAAAACTTAAAATCTGACATCTGCTTTATTTCACCTGAAAGTCCGAATGAGCTTCCGATTATAAATGTAACGCTGTTTTTTCCTGAAAGAGCAATGTCCTCTAACTTTTGTGAAAGCTCTTCACTCGACATCTGTTTACCCTCAATACACATTGAGAAAATATAAGAATTTTTAGGAATTTTATCCTTTATCATTTTAGTTTCTTTGGTAAGTGCATTGTCGATTTCGCTTTGTGACGGATTATCGGAAAGCTTAACAGGTTCAAGCTCAATAACGCTCATTTTACAATATGCAGAAAGCCTTTTCTCATATTCGGCTGCAAAGTCTTTCATATATTTTTCTTTTAGTTTGCCCAGAACTATGAGCTGAACATTCATCATAATATCATCGCCTTTTCATCCCAGACAGGTTTTGCAACCCTGATAAAATAGTCATCATCCTCTTGTGCACCTTCCATAGATAATGCACATACGCTTGTCTGATAAGCAAGCTGAGGAATATTATTTTCACGGCTTAAGTGACCTAAGAAGAATCTTGTTGTACCCGTTTTAATAAGTCTGGCAAGAGTCTTTGCACAATCATCATTTGAAAGATGACCTTTTTCACCTAAAATTCGTCTTTTCAGAATATACGGATAACCACCACATTGAAGCATATTAACATCATGGTTTGACTCAAGCATAACAAGGTCAGCACCGCTGATAGCATCAAAAACAGTGTCAGTCATAACACCAAGGTCAGTTGCAACAGCAATTTTTCTTCCGTTTGACATTTCAACTGTATATCCGCAAGGTTCTTTTGCGTCGTGAGATGTTGAAAATGGCTTTATGAACATACAACCCACATCGATACCATCAGGAGTTATTATTGAACACTCGTTTGCATTATCAAGCACATCAGTTTTAACAAGAGCCTCGTATGTACCCTGAGTCATAATAAGTCGTGACTTATGCTTTTTAGTAAATACTTTTATACCTTTAGTATGGTCAGAATGTTCGTGCGTAATAAAAATATTACGGACACAATCACCATCAACACCGATATTCCACAAAGCATTTTCCGTCTGCTTTGCACTCATACCCACATCAATGAGAATTGAGTCGTCACCACCACCGATATATATTGAATTCCCTGTTGAAGATGAAAACAAGGGACAAAATTTCGCCATAACTTAACTTCCTTTTTCTATCAAAAAAGGACGGTAATTAAACCGTCCTAAATCTTTTAACCTACGCTTAATACGGTATTTTCGTCATCAGGACTATTTCTCAATTCGATATCCGCACCCAAGCTACGTAATTTCTCAATTATATTGTCATATCCACGCTGAATATGGTGGATTTCTTCAATCTCAGTTGTTCCGCTTGCCACAAGACCTGCAATAACCATTGCAGCACCTGCACGAAGGTCGTTAGCAACAACAGGAGCACCTTTAAGTCCCTCAACGCCCTCGATAAATGCAGATTTACCATCAACGGTAATCTTTGCACCCATTCTCATAAGCTGTTCAATATATCTGAAACGATTATCCCACACGCTTTCAGAAACCATACTGTTTCCTCTTGCAATTGAAAGAAGAACAGAGAACTGTGGCTGCATATCAGTAGGGAATCCGGGATGAGGCATAGTCTTTACACTGCAATGATTTGGTCGGCAATCAGAGAAAATACGGACAGAGTCGTCATATTCCTCAACAATCACACCACATTCAATAAGCTTTGCAGTAATTGACTCAAGATGCTTCGGAATAACATTTTTAATAGTAACGTCACCCTGAGTAGCAGCTGCAGCAACCATATATGTTCCGGCCTCAATCTGGTCAGGGATTATTGCATATTCACAACCGTGAAGCTTGTCCACACCACGGATTTTAATCACGTCAGTACCTGCACCACGAACATCAGCACCCATTGAATTCAAGAAGTTCGCAAGGTCAACAATATGAGGCTCTTTTGCAGCGTTTTCGATAACTGTAAGACCCTTTGCCTTAACTGCCGCTAACATAAGGTTAATTGTGGCACCAACTGATACTACGTCAAAATAAACAGAAGCACCTAAAAGATTTTCTGCTTTAACATCAACCATTGCATTCTCTTCCATTGACACAGAAGCACCAATAGCCTCAAAGCCCTTTATGTGCTGGTCAATCGGACGAACACCAAACTGACAACCACCCGGCATTGCAACCTTTGCATGGTTAAAACGACCTAAAAGCACACCGATAAAGTAGTATGAAGCACGCATAAGCTTTGACAAATCGTGTTCAACAACATTTGAACGGATATGAGATGTATCAATCTCAAGTGTACTTTTGTTAATCATTTTTATTTCAGCGCCAAGATGGCGTAATATTTTAATCATTGCAGAAACGTCACTGATATTGGGAATATTCTCAATTCTGCAAACATCTTCTGCGAGAATGGTCGCCGGAATTATCGCTACAACAGCGTTCTTTGCACCGCTAATTTCAACCTCACCGGATAATCTTTTACCGCCGTTAACTATGATTTTTTCCAAGGACACTTCCCTCCCAAAAACCAAATATGTCGTAAAAACAACCTAAAACTCTATTAACACAATATATAGTAAAAAATACTGTAAAAAAGACATTTGAACCACAAGTTTTAAAATACGCTCAAAAGCCTTTAATAGTATATCACAAACATTCAAAAATTAAAAGAGTATTTTGCAAAAATTTTAAGATATTTTTAAAAAATTATTACATAAAAATTATCGAACAAATGTTCTTAAATCAGTTGACGAAAAAGGAGTTTTATTGTATAATAAATTGAGCTACCGCCCTTGAGGGTGGACCCCAGTTTAAAAGGAGTTTTTCTTATGATTTATTTTTTAGAAAACGATATTTTAAAAATTTCTGTTGATACTCACGGTGCTGAGCTTTCTTCAATTTTCAATAAAAAAGAAAATAAAAATTTACTCTGGCACGGTGATGCTCAGTTCTGGGGCAGAAAAAGCCCTGTTCTTTTCCCTGTTGTGGGCAAATACAAAAACGGAAAAACCACATATAACGGAAAAGAATATGCACTCGGTCAACACGGATTTGCAAGAGACAGTGAATTCACTCTCATTGAGCAAACCGACAACAAGCTCGTTTTTGAGCTGACAAGTGACGAAAACACTCTCGGGAAATATCCTTTTAATTTCAAATTAATCTGTTCATTCAGACTCGATAACAACAAGATTATTGTGGGTTGGGATGTAAAAAATACAGATGATAAAACAATTTATTTCTCAATCGGTGCACATCCTGCATTTTATTGCAACAAAAGTGAAACAGTCCTTTCAATGAATGGGGAAAATCTTAAATACAGCCTTGTCAATCCGGACGGACTTTATACTCCGGAAAAATATGATGTTGAAAGCAGTTTTATTCTTCACGACAATATTTTTGACAAGGATGCACTCATAATCGAAAACAGCAATGTAACTGAGGTTTCACTTTCAGATAATGGTAAAATTTACCTTACAATGAAATTCGATGCACCTCTTTTCGGTATCTGGTCACCAACAAAGAAAAACGCACCTTTTGTATGTATTGAACCCTGGTTCGGCAGATGTGACAGTGCTGATTTCAACGGTGATATTACAGAAAGAGAATGGGGAAATTCACTTAAAATTAATGAAAATTGGCACAAGGAGTATGAAATAATTATCAATGAGTAATTTTAAATATATTTTATTCGATTTTGACGGAACATTAACCGATTCATCAGAAGGTATTTTCAAGAGTCTTACTTATGCTTTTGAAAGCTACGGTCACGGAACGCCACCTAATGATTTGCTTAAAAAATTCATAGGTCCGCCACTTTATCACAGCTTTACCGTATTCTGTGGTTTTGACGACAAACACGCTTGGGAAATGACAGATAAATACCGTGAAAGATACCGTAAAATCGGATATCTTGAAAGCAGGCTATACGACGGAGTTGCCGACACATTAAAAAATCTCAAAGAACAAGGATATATCCTTGCAACAGCATCCTCAAAGCCATTACATTTTGTTGACCAGATTTGTGAAAATCTTGACATCAAAAAGTATTTTGATTTCCTTGGTGGTACAGAGTTTGACAACACAAGTGAAAGCAAAGCAACTGTTATCGAAAATGCTATGAAAAACATAGGTGCAACTTTACACGAAACGCTTATGGTCGGTGATACAAAATTCGATATTGACGGTGCACATCAGGTTGGTATTCCTTGTCTTGCCGTGACTTATGGATTTGGGACAATGGAAGATTTTAAAGAATACAATGCTGAATATATTGTTGATACAGCAGAAGAAATTATAGATATAGTGAAGTGAGAATATGTCAACACCTTTAGCAGACAGACTTCGTCCACAGACCATTGACGATATGGTGGGACAGCGTCACCTTTTAGGTGAAAATATGCCACTCAGAAACATTGTTGAGTCAGGCTATCTTCCAAATTTAATATTTTATGGTCCGTCAGGTACAGGCAAGACAACTCTTGCACGAATTATTGCAAAAAACACAAATCGAAAACTGCACCATATAAACGGTACAAATGCAAGCACAGCCGACATTAAAGCAATCGTCAGTGAGCTTGACACTTTTGCAGCACCGAATGGTATTTTGCTTTACCTTGACGAAATTCAGTATTTCAATAAAAAACAACAACAGAGCTTACTCGAATACATAGAAAGTGGTAAAATCACGCTTATTGCATCTACTACTGAAAATCCGTATTTCTACATATACTCTGCTGTGCTTTCCCGTTGTACTGTTTTCGAGTTCAAGTCAGTCACTCCCGAAGACATTGTTCCAAACATCAAACGCGGTTTTGATTTTCTTGAAAATGAAACCGGAATAAAGCTTGAAATCGAAGACGGCGTTTGTGAACACATTGCAACAGCCTGTGGTGGTGATGTGCGAAAATCCTTGAATTTCGTTGAGCTATGTGTTCTTTCAGCAGGTATTACCGATAACAAGAGAGTCATTACTCTTGAAAATACAGGTAGCCTTACAATGAAAAACACATTCCGTTATGATAAATTCGGTGATGAGCACTACGATATTCTGTCAGCATACCAAAAAAGTATGCGAGGCTCTGACCCTGATGCAGCACTCCATTATCTTGCACGACTTTTAGAAGCAGGTGATATGATTTCTGCAATCCGAAGACTTCTTATCTGTGCAAGCGAAGATGTGGGACTTGCTTATCCGCAGATTATGCCAATTGTGAAAGCTGCTTGTGATATTGCAATGCAGGTGGGTATGCCTGAGGCTGCAATTCCACTTGGTAATGCAGTTGTATTAGTAGCAACAAGTCCTAAATCAAACACAGGTCACGACGGAATTTTTGCCGCACTTGATGATGTTCGTCGTGGCAACTATGGTAAAATTCCAAGGCAGTTACAGAATAAGCATTATGATGGTGAAGACGCTGTTGTCAAAGGACAGAATTATCTCTATCCTCACGATTATCCAAATCGTTGGGTTAAGCAACAGTATCTGCCTGATGCTTTGAAAAATAAAAAATATTATGAATTCGGTGACAACAAAACTGAACAAACAGCAAAATTATATTGGGATAAGATAAAAGGAGAAAAAGGAAATGGCTAAAAGAGAAGATTATATCAGCTGGGACGAATACTTTATGGGTATTGCTTTACTTTCTTCATACAGAAGTAAAGACCCGAGCACACAGGTTGGTGCTTGTATCGTTGACGATAACAACAAGATTATGTCAGTAGGTTACAACGGTTTCCCTCATGGTTGTAACGACGACGAATTCCCATGGGACAGAAGTGGTGACGAATTTGACACAAAATATCCTTATGTTTGTCATGCTGAATTAAACGCAATCCTTAACAATGGCGGACGAAACTTAAATGGTTGTAAAATCTACGTTGCTCTTTTCCCTTGCAACGAATGTGCAAAGGCAATTATTCAGAGTGGCATCAAGGAAGTTTTATATATTTCTGATAAATACAAGGATACGGTTGGAAACCGTGTTTCACGCAGAATGTTTGATGCAGCAGGTGTTAAATACACTAAAATCAAGCTTAGCCGTGATGAACTTAAAGTAAGCTTCAGAGAAGAGGACATCTGATGGGCAAAAATGACTTTTTCGCTTTCACATCACGTACCAAATACATAAATCGTTGGGCGTTGATGCGAAATACAAGATATGAAACGCTGAGTGAACATTCAGCAGAGGTTGCACAGCTTTGCTATGCACTTGCCACAATCGGAAATCAGCGTCTTGGCAAAGGCTACAACTGTGAAAGAGCAGCACTTTTAGGCCTTTATCACGACACACCTGAAATCATTACAGGGGACTTGCCAACTCCTGTTAAGTATTACAGCAAGGAAACAAAAGAGGCGTATAAGGCAGTTGAAAAGAATGCATCAAAGCAGCTTCTTTCAATGTTACCTGAGGATTTGCTTCCATCTTACGAACCTCTTTTCAAAAAGAAAAATGAGGACAAAGAACTCTGGAAATTAGTCAAAGCAGCCGATAAAATAAGCGGGTACTTAAAATGTGTTGAGGAAAGAAAAGCAGGAAGCAGCGAATTCTGTGAAGCAGAAGAAAGACTTCTTAAATCAATCGAAAAAAGCGAATTGGAAGAAGTAAAAATCTTCGCAGAAGAATTCTTACCATCATTCCACAAAACTCTCGACCAGATGAAGAAATAAGGTGAGTTTATGAGAAGTTTCTGGGGTTATACCGAAAACGAAAATTTCAAAGTTGGTTGCACAGGTCAAACCACCTATATCTATGACAAGAATGATAACGAACTTGCAAGATTCAAAAAAGATATATTATATGGTTATTTACCTCTGTTTAAACCTGACTCAAATATTTTAGTTGTCAAATCAACTATGGATAAAATCGCAGTATATGACCTTGATACTTTAACACTTATAAGAAAGTTTAGATTTGTTCCTGTTGCCAACGAAGGTGCTCAAGATGAAAATATGTGCTTTTCAAAAGATGGAAAGTTGTTTTATAACATTGAAAAACGCGATGGTTTACAAACTTGTATCGCAATATATAATACTGAAAATTTTAAACAGATAAAGATCCTTTTTCAAAATAACGAAAAACAATCTTTACAACATATTGAATGCGATAAAGAAAACGGTAAAATTTATTTACTGGGATTTATGCGAAATGATGAAGGTGTTTTTCATCAACCATTTGTTGCACAATTAGAAAACGATACTCTAATAGACAAGACCTATATTTCCGAAAGTGAATACGATTTTCTTTTCGGCTACAAACGTCTTGAATGTGAAGGATTTACACAAAAATCAAAAGAATGGTCTTCATTAAAATATGATGGTTGTGACCTTACCGATATTGAAAAGAAAAATTTCCGTTTGGCAGATTACATCAAATAGGTTACATCTTGGCTCCCTCTGACGAGGGAGCTGTCATTTTGTTAAAAATGACTGAGGGAGAGATTTAAAGTACAGAAAAAACTATCTCTCCCTCCGTCTTTGCCTACGGCAAATCCACCTCCCTCGTCAGAGGGAGGCATGACAAAACACCCTCATACACAAACAAAAAGAGCAGGTTTTTACACCTGCTCTAAATTTATATACTTTTTAGAATTAAAGTTCTGCGAAGTACTTGATTGTTCTAACCATCTGTGATGTGTAGCTGTTTTCGTTGTCATACCAAGAAACAACCTGAACTTCATAGAGGTCGTCAGCAATCTTAGCAACCATTGTCTGTGTTGCATCGAAGAGTGAGCCGTACTTCATACCGATAACGTCTGAAGAAACGATTTCGTCTTCATTGTAGCCGAAGCTTTCTGATGCAGCAGCCTTCATAGCAGCGTTGATGCCTTCTTTTGTAACTTCACCCTTAACAACAGCTGTAAGGATTGTTGTTGAACCTGTTGGAACAGGAACTCTCTGTGCAGAACCGATAAGCTTGCCGTTAAGTTCAGGAATAACAAGACCGATAGCCTTTGCAGCACCTGTTGAGTTAGGAACGATGTTAGCAGCACCAGCACGAGCTCTTCTCATGTCGCCCTTTCTGTGAGGACCGTCGAGAATCATCTGGTCGCCTGTGTAAGCGTGGATTGTAGCCATGATACCGCTCTGGATTGGAGCATAATCATTGAGAGCCTTAGCCATAGGAGCAAGGCAGTTTGTTGTACAAGAAGCAGCTGAAATGATTGTGTCGTCAGCTGTAAGTGTATCTTCGTTAACTGAGAATACGATTGTCTTAAGGTCGTTGCCTGCAGGAGCAGAAATAACAACTTTCTTAGCACCAGCATCGATGTGAGCCTGGCTCTTTGCCTTTGAGCAGTAGAAACCTGTACATTCAAGAACTACGTCAACACCGATTTCGCCCCATGGGAGTTCAGCAGCGTTAGCCATAGCATAGATTTTAAGAGTCTTACCGTCAACTGTGATTGTACCTGCTTCATCATCAGCTTCAACTGTGTGAAGGTTTTCACCGATTTTACCACAGTAGCCACCCTGTGCTGTGTCATACTTAAGGAGCTGAGCAAGCATTGATGGTTTTGTAAGGTCGTTGATAGCTACTACGTCGTAGCCTTCTGCGCCGAACATCTGTCTGAAAGCAAGACGTCCGATACGGCCGAAGCCGTTAATTGCAACTTTAACTGACATTTTGAATTCCTCCAAATAAATTATTTACATTTTTATTAGTATGCGCATTTATGCATCTACTATTTTATATCTTTTTGCATAAATATGCAAGAGAAATTTTATAAAATTTGCCATTATGTGAATTTTTTGTCAATTGGCATAAAAATTGGGGAATAATAAAGTAAAAAGGGTATAAAATTTATAGTATGGGAGGTTGTTTTCAATGAATTATAAGCATTTTTCCGAAATTTATACCGACGAAGCTCAATTCCTCCGTGAAAAAATGCAGTACCTTTTTGACAAGTCTTTTAAGAATAATGATGAAGAGCTTTTAAGAAAGCTTTATATTTCGCTTCGCAGATTGCAGTTTAATGAATACTCTTCTGATAAAACCGAACAGCTTGAACTCACTTCACTTGCCGAGTCCGTAACAGTAGCCTGTGATATTCTTGCATCAACCTCGGGAATAAGCTTCATTTTTTGTGGCAATGAGCCTTGTTATATCGAAGGTAACCGGCATCTCGTTTCAAAGGCACTTCTGAATCTTCTTTCAAATGCATATCTATACGGCAAAGAAAATCTGGTCACAGTAAAAACAATAGGAACAAACAGGTTTTCACGACTTGAAGTTTTAAGTGGCGGCAATTTTGCAAATATCAACGAAACAGGCAAAGGGCTTTCCTTTGTTCATCGTGTTTGCGAAAAAATGCACGGAAAATTCCTGATTGAGCAAACACTTTCACACACAAAGGTGATTATGATTTTTCAGAATTCCAAGCCACAATTCAATTCGGTATCTCCACAGCAAACAGACATTTTATCATTGGTCAACGACAGGCTTTCACCTGCTTGTGTTGAAATGTTCGGAATGGAATACCATTAAAACAAAAATGATAAATCGGAGTTTATCGGGGAGTTAAGGGGTGTCTCTTCTCGGCTCCCCTTGTCAGGGTGCGGGTGTCCGGTGGACACCTCTGCGAAGCAGAAGCACCGACCGAACCGGCAGGTGAGACTTAGCTGTCTGCGAAGCAGACTGAGGGGTAGTCAACTATACTATTAAACTATCTCTCC